>JAQBFV010000189.1:0-64331 GCA_032123035.1 Betaproteobacteria bacterium
GTAAGCTTCTCCTCCAACGGGACTGAAGTTTTGGCCCGCCCCTTGCGATAAGGATGGGCAACAAAACCGATTCTCCAGACCAAAAAGGAGGAGACAAAGATGCTGAGCATGCTGAAGGGCAAGAAAGGCAAGAAGGGGTTCACCCTGATCGAACTGATGATCGTCGTCGCGATCATCGGCATTCTGGCAGCGGTCGCGATGCCCGCTTACCAGGACTACACCATACGCAGCAGGGTGTCAGAGCTCATGCTGCAGGCGAGCGCGTTCAAGACGAGCGTATCGGAGAACGTGTTCAGCGACGGGACGCTGGCGAACGCCGGCGTTGGTCTCACGGTCATGACATCAGGCAAGGTCTCAGGCGGTTCCGTGTCAGCCGGGGGGACGATTACGATCATGGGCGCGAACACCTCGACGTCTGTCGGCACCGCCGTGACGATCATCCTGTCCCCCGTGATCACCGGAGGCAAAGTGATCTGGTCCTGCAGCGCTGGAAGCGTCGCGCAACACAAGTATGTCCCGCCTGAATGCCGTCATTGATCTGCGCGGATATCGAACCCGCGGCGATGACCGCCAGGAGTTCGTCGGACTTAGGTCCGACCAACTCCTAATGCAAAACCGGCACCGGGAAATTTGCAACAAACGATGACAGATATGCGAATTCACCCTCGCCTCCCTTCACATTCCGCCGCTTCGGCTGGGTTTTCATTGAGATTGTCATCCGGTTTTGCTTTTAGCAGCCTCTCGGACTGTTAAGTCCGAGAGGCTGCTAGGGCAAGGCGATGCCGGAGTTGCGCTCGACGCCGACGATCCTGGGCTGGTTGAGTTTGACCGGGCGCACGATCTTCTTTGCGCGCAGATAGCGCGCAATGACTTCCCAGATTGGCTCACCGCGCGCGTCGACGGGATGTCGCTTTCCAGTGGCCTGATTTCCCACCTTTCTTTTCGAGCAGACGAATGTCCTGTAGCCGCATGCCGCGATCCATCGCCTTGCACATGTCGTAGATCGTGAGCAGGGCAGCTGCAACGGCGGTTAGCGCTTCCATCTCGACCCCGGTCCGTCCGACGGTCGCCACATTGACCGCGCAATCCACCGCGGAGGCCTTCCGTTTCAGCTCAAATTCGACGCTGATGTTCGTAATGGCCAATGGATGGCAAAGCGGGATCAACTCGCTCGTGCGCTTCGCCGCCTGGATCGCGGCGACTCGTGCCACGCCCAGAACATCGCCTTTCTTTGAGCTACCGCGCGCGATCTGCCTGAGCGTCGCCGGTCGCATGCGGATGCGCCCACCCGCGCGCGCGATGCGCGCCGTCTCGCCCTTTGCGGCAACGTCGACCATATGCGCCTGCCCGCGCGCGTCAAAGTGGGTGAGCTTGATCATGGTCGATTCACCTCTGTGTTAAATGAAATGCAAATGAGCTAGGAACTCCGGGCCGGCAGAATTATCATAGCACCATGAGATTACGTATGTTTCTGGCAACTCTGCTGGTTGCAGGCGGCGCGGCGTTCGCCAGCGGTCTTCCCGAACTCGGCGAAATCTCGCAGGCGGGCTTTTCGCCGTCGCAGGAGCGCCAGCTCGGCGAAAGCATCATGCGTGAAATCCGCGCTGATCCGAGCTACTTCGATGACGCAGAAGCGACCGACTACATCAACAATGTCGGCAACCGCATCGCCTCCGGTGCTCAGGGTGCGCGCCAGGACTTCGATTTCTTCCTGATACGCGACTCGCAGATCAATGCGTTCGCGCTTCCCGGGGGATTCATCGGTATCAACACCGGACTGATACTCGCCGCGCAGAGCGAGTCCGAGATGGCCGGTGTGATGGCGCACGAAGTGGCACACGTCACGCAGCGCCACATCGCGCGCATGATCGCGAAGCAGGAGTACAGCCAACTCACCAATCTCGCCGTGCTGGCAGCGTCGATTCTGCTTGCGCGTGTGGATTCGCAGGCGGGACAAGCTGCAGCGATGTTCGGTCAGGCGGGACTCGCGCAGAGCCAATTGAACTTCACCCGGGCGAACGAACGCGAAGCCGACCGCATCGGCTTGCAGATGCTCGAGCAGGCGGGGTTTGACCCGCGGGACATGGCCGTATTCTTCGAACGGCTGCAGCGCGCCTCGCGTATTTACGGGGCCGGGGCGCCGTCCTACCTGCGGACCCATCCTCTCGAATACGAGCGCATTGCGGATATTCAGGGACGCGTCGCGACGCTGTCCTACCGGCAGGTGCCGGACAGCCTGGAATTCCAGTTGGTGCGCGCCAAGCTCAGGGCACAGGTCGAGTCGCCGGAAAGCGCGGTGGCGTTTTTCAAGGCAAGTCTCGCCGAGCGCAAATTTCTCAGCGAGGCAGCGGGTCACTACGGTCTGGCCGTCAGCCTTGCCCGCACCAAGAATTACCCTGCGGCTGAGAAAGAGGTGGCGGCGTTACGTAAGCTCGTGCCGGCCAGCCCGATCCTGGAAACGCTTGCCTGCGGCGTGATGCAGGGGGCGGGCGATCCGGCCGCACTCGCGTGCTATCGTGAGGCGCTGAAAACGTATCCCACGTATCGCGCGCTCGTCTACGATTACACTGATGCGCTGCTGCAGGCGCACCAAGCGCAGGCTGCCCTGGGGCTCATCGACGAGCGGCTGAAGTTAATCAGCGGCGATGACCGCCTCTATGTGCTGAAAGCCCGTGCCCATGCCGCGCTTAACCAGCGTCTCGCTCAGCATCGCGCCCAAGCCGAGGCCTACGCGCGCAGGGGGGACATTGGCGCGGCGGTCGAGCAGTTGCGGATCGGCCTGAAGAGCGGCGACGGCGACTTCTACCAGAAGTCGAGCGCTGAAGCGCGCCTGCGGGAGCTGCGGCGCATACAGGAAGAGCAGCTACGCCAGGAAAAACAACCGTGATCCGAGGGGCAGCTGCTTACGCCCCGACAGGTTGGCTGGCAGCGCTCGCGCGTTTCATTGCGTCAGCGGCAGCGGTTCTTAGGCGCCGTTGAGCCCGGCGATGGCGGTATAGAGCAGCCCCAGGACGCCGCTGCCCACGATGACCGGCATGATCCCCAACCGGTAGCGAAACAGGGCAATCGCGGCGGCGATACCGATGATGAGCGTTGGCCACTCGAAAGCCCCGCTGAAGGGCGCCACTTCCGACCCGCGAGGCCAGAGCACCTTCCAGGCAAAGAACGCGGCAAGATTGATAACGACGCCCACCACCGCGGCGGTGATGCCGGTGAGCGGCGCCGTGAACTTCAGATTGCCGTGGGTAGTCTCGATTAGCGGCCCACCCGCGAAAATAAAAAGAAAACTCGGCAGGAACGTGAAGTACGTGACAACCGCGGCAGCGAGGCAACCCGCCAGCAGTGAGCTATCTGCGCCAAAGAGCTGGGTGCTCCAGCCGCCCACGAAGCCGACGAAGGCGACAACCATGATCAGTGGTCCGGGCGTGGTTTCGCCCAGCGCGAGGCCATCGATCATCTGGGCAGCTGTCAGCCAGCCGTAGTGCTCGACGCCACCCTGGTACACGTAGGGCAGTACCGCGTAGGCGCCCCCGAAAGTCAGCAGCGCGGCTTTGGTGAAAAACCACCCCATCTGCGCCAGGGTCCCGTCGAGGCCGAAGCGCGCAATCAGGAAGGTGATGGCGGCTCCCCACAGCACTACGCCGGTCGCGCAGATGCGCACGAGGCGCTGCCACGTGAACAGGGCATGTGGCGGCGTCGGCGTGTCATCGTCGATCAGAGCGGCGCCATAGCGCCGGCCGACCGCGTCGTGGCCGCCACCGGTTGCGAACTTCGCCGGCGCAATGCGACCGCCGATGTAACCGACGATGGCGGCGGTGATGATGATCAGCGGGAAGGGCATGCCCAGCGCAAAGATTGCGAGGAACGCCGCAGCGGCGATCGCCAACAGGACGCCGTTCTTGAGCGTGCGCGAGCCGATACGGTAGGCGGCAAACACGACGACGGCCGTGACCGCAGGCTTGATGCCGTAGAGGATTCCCGCGATCGCGGGCGCGCTGCCGTAGGCCATGTAGATCCAGGACAACCCGATCAGGATGAACAACGATGGCAGCACGAACAGCGTGCCGGCGACGAGACCGCCCCGCGTCTCGTGCATGAGCCAGCCGATGTAGGTTGCGAGCTGCTGAGCCTCCGGGCCGGGCAGTACCATGCAGTAGTTGAGCGCGTGCAGGAAACGCCGGTCGGAGATCCAGCGGCGCCGCTCGACGAGGTCCTGATGCATGATGGCAATTTGTCCGGCAGGCCCGCCGAAGCTGATGAAGCCAAGCTTGAGCCAATACCAGAACGCGACGCCAAGGGAGACGGGCTGGGGCGGCCGTGCGTTGTCGCCCGGCTCCTGCGCCTGGACGGGTTGCGAGGTCGCGGTCATGGCGACCATGGTAGCGACCAACTCCGACCGCAGCCACTCGGCGCCACCACGTGCATTAATACCGGCGTCACCCGGGTTCGACGAGGCGTCTCGCGCGAAGCTGTGATTCAGATCACGTCGGACGAATTCAAGTTTCACGCAAGATTACGGCGTTATGGTATTCTTTTTACATGGATATTCCCCGCGCCGGCACCGCACCCCGCGTGCAGCCTCCGATGCAGAAAATCGGCAAGTACGAGGTCATTAAGGAGCTCGGCAAGGGCGCCACAAGTGTGGTGTACCAGGCCTACGACCCGTTCCAGAACCGTCAGGTCGCGATCAAGCTCGTATTTCCTGAAGCCCTCGTCGACCGGGATCATGGGAAACGCTATCGCAAATTGTTTGTGACGGAGGCGTCGCTCGCGGGCAAGCTCTCGCATCCTCACATCGCGGCGATCTTCGACGCTGTCGCCGGGGACGATGCCAGCTACATCGTCATGGAGTACGTGGATGGCACGACGCTAGAAAAGTACGCGCGACACGACCACTTGCTCCCGATTCACAAGATTCTGGATATTGCCTACAAGTGCGCGCGCGCCCTCGATTACGCGAGCCGGCAGGGCGTCATCCACCGCGACATCAAGCCCGCCAACATCCTGCTGGCCGATCAAGCCGATATCAAGATCTCGGATTTCGGTGCGGCACTGACGCTCGCGTCGCAAACGACGCAGGTATCCGGCGTGGGCTCGCCGGCCTACATGTCGCCGGAGCAGGTCAAGGAGCAGCCGCTCACGCACCAAACGGACATATTCTCATTGGGTGTCGTCCTGTATCAGCTGCTGACGGGGCGCTTGCCGTTCCAGGGCACCAACAACTACAGCATGATCTACCAAATTATCAACACCGATCCGCTTCCGCCGAGCCGGCAGCGTCCGGGTATTCCCGGCAATGTCGACGCGATCGTCATGCGCGCGTTGCAGAAGAACACGGCCAACCGCTACCAGAGCTGGGAAGATTTTGCGGCGGACCTGGTGTTAGCAATGGGGGGGCAGGAAAAGGAAGATAAGGATTTTGCCGAGGCCGAGAAGTTCGACATGCTGCGCAAACTCGACTTCTTCCGGCGTTTCAGCGACATCGAACTATGGGAAGTGCTGAGGCTCTCGCGCTGGCACAAGCATCAGCGCGATACAGCGCTTATCGAGGAAGGCGATATCGGCTCGTCGTTTTTCATTCTCGTCGCTGGCGAGGTGAAGGTCGTCAAACAGGACCGCCTGCTCAACGTGCTGAAGGCCGGCGAGTGCTTCGGCGAGATGGCCTACCTCGGCAAGCAGAAATTCCAGCGCTCGGCGAACGTGGTGGCGCTCTCCGCGATCACTGTCATCGAGATCCGCGCTGAATCCTTGAGCAAGGCCTCCGAGCTTTGCCGCCACCATTTCCATGGCGCATTCCTCGAGCTGCTCGTGGATCGGCTGGCGATGGCGAATGTGCGATTATCGCAGCTACTCGCCGACCGCAACATCAGCATCTTCTAAGCGGCAGAACCGGAGCGGCGCGCAGACGAGTCCCACGCGCAGGTTGTGGCAGGGCGGGAATCCCCGTATAGAAGAGTCTTATTGTTAGCTGACCGACCGCGGTTCCATTTTTTGGATGAGGGGGGAATGGATTTCGACAAGGAACTCGACGCTCGCGGGCTGAATTGCCCGCTGCCGATTCTGCGAGCGAAGAAGGCGTTGACGGACATGGCTTCAGGGCAATCGCTCAAGATCCTGGCGACTGACCCCGGTGCGGTGAAGGACTTCCAGGCATTCTCCAAGCAGACCGGCCATGCGTTGCTGTCGTCGGAGACGACCGGCACGGAATTCATATTTTTCATGAAAAAGAAGTAGCATCGTTGCGGCCAGCGGAACCGCCGCGATAACCGGCGCGCCGCGGCGGACACGAAACGCCGCCCGAGGCGCAGAACGTGAAACACTTGAGGCTGGATGGGCATGGCGGAATTCTGGCGCGTCCTCGATACCGGGCTGCGGCCTGCAGCTCAGAACATCGCGCTTAACCGCGCGCTGCTCGAGGCGCGCCAGGCCGAAGAGATCCCGAGCACGTTGCGGTTTCTGCGCTTCGCGCCGTGCGCGCTGCTCGGCTATCACCAGAGCGCCGATCAGGAACTCAACCTCGATTACTGTAGCGCGACCCAGCTCACGGTGCAGCGCCGCATCACCGGCGGCGGCGCGATCTACTTCGACGAGGGCCAGCTGGGATGGGAGCTATACCTCCATCGGCGCGACTTGGGCACGGCGGACATGCAGAAGATCTCACGGCGCCTCTGCCACGCGGCGGCGGCCGCTATAAGCGCGCTGGGGGTGGATGCGCGCTATCGCTCCCGCAACGACATCGAGGTGGACGGGCGTAAGTTATCGGGCACCGGCGGCGTTTTCGACGGCGACGCGCTGCTGTTCCAGGGCACGCTACTTCTCGACTTTGACGTCGAGAAAATGCTGCGAGTGCTCCGGATATCGACCGAAAAGCTTTCGGACAAGGCAATCGCCTCGGCGCGCGAGCGGGTCACCAGCCTGAGGGACTTGCTGGGCCGCAAGCCGGACGGCGCGCTCGTGAAACGCTACCTCACCGAAGCGTTCGAGAGCGAGTTCGGCGTCGAATTCAGCGAAGGAGAGCTGACGCTCTCCGAGCACAAGCGCTTCGAGACGGCGCTGCGCGAAATCGACCATCCGGACTGGATCAACCTCGTGTCACGGCCGGCGGCGGCGTTGCCGATCCTGGAAGCCCAGCAGAAATTCGCAGGCGGGCTGCTCCGCGCGAACGTCACATTTGACGTGCTGACGCAGACGCTGCGCCAGGTCTGGTTCACGGGGAATATCTTCGTCAGCCCGCGGCGCCTGGTCGCGGACCTTGAAGCGGTGCTGAGGGATACGCCCCTTGACCGGCTCGATGGCAAAGTGCGCGGTTTCTTCCACGGGCGCCAATTCGACACGCTCGCGCTCACGCCGGACGATTTCATCACCGTCGTGCAACTCGCGCTCAAACAGCCGGTGGCGGCGCAAAATCGATGAGCGCCGTGCGGTGCGATGTGCTAGTGGTCGGGCTGGAGCCCGCGGGCGGCTGGTTGCCGGCAGCACAATGTTTACTGGCGACGCGGCCGGGCTGACCCAACCCATCACCGAAGCGGGCATTGCAGCGGCGGTCGTGTCCGGCGAGTGCGCAGCGACGCGGTTCAGCGCCGCGGCTGGATCGCTTTTCCCGAGCACTTTAACGAGGAGGCAACATGCGAAAATCCGGTCTGATTTTGCTGGCAAGCTTGCTGGTCGCGGCGTGCGACAGTGGATCGAAGGCGCCGCCGCCCGACCTCTTTAAGAGCCAGCGCGAGGCGATGGAGAAGGCAAAGAAAACGGAGGCGGTCATTGACCAGGCAGCGGCGGATCGTCTCAAACGGGAGGAAAAGGAGGCCAAGTGAAACCTCTCTCGTTAGTCATCGTCACGTTGGCATTGGCGGCGCTGGCGTCGGGTGTAGGCGCTCGGATGCGACCTACTCGATTCGCCTCATGACGCCGGAGACGGCGCTCAAGGCCGCCCAGGCGGGGCTGAAGAAATCTCGTGATTCCGGTTACCGGTTTGTGCTGGCTGACGCCCTCACACGTCGCGCGTGGTGGTCTACAAGGCCTCGACCGGTTATACAGGCACTCGGTCACGTGCCGTCAGGCGGGGTGGCCGAGCACGCGATGGATCGCGGCGAAGACGTTCCGCACGCCGCGTAGCAGCCGCGGCGCCAGCAGCACCACCACGACGACGAAGAGCATCAGTCCGATCAGCAGCAGCACGGGGTACTTGAACGCCGACCACAGGACGGCGATTGCCAGGGCATCTTCACCGAACGATGCCGCCCAGTTGCTGAAGGGCTCGGGTGACGCGTTGATGAGCACGCGCCCGCCTGCCTTCGTGAAATGCGCTCCCGCGGCAAATACGCCACCCAACAGTCCCGCCGCGAGCGCGAGACCCTGATCCCCGTGCGCCACAGCTGCTGCGGCGAGCAAAGCGCCGCCGGGAATCCGAATGAAAGTGTGCACGGCGTCCCAGAGGGAGTCGAAACCGGGAATTTTGTCTGCGAAGAACTCGGTTATGAAGAGTAGGCCGGAGACCCCCATAACGGCGGGGTGCGCGAGCAGCTCGAGGTGCGGCGGCAGCTCGAGAACGCCGGCGTGATGAAGGATGCCGAGGAAGAAAAGAACCGCGTAGAGCCGCACGCCGCTGGCCCAGCCGAGCCCCGCGATTAATGCCACCGTCGAGAGCGCGTCCATCGCATCAGCCGAGCCGCTGCAGCTGCTCGTCCACCTTCTCGAGCGTCGCCATGGAGCGGGCGAGCCGCTCCTTTTCCTGAGCCACGATGAGCGGGGGCGCGCGTTCGACGAAGCTCGGGTTGTCGAGTTTGCTCCGGGCCTTGTTGATTTCCACCTCCAGCCGCCCGCGCTCTTTGTCGAGCCGCGCACGCTCATTTTCCAGATCGATCTCAATCTTGAGCATCAGCCGGTAATCGCCCACGATCGACACCGGCGAATCGATCTGCGGCAGCTCGCGCTCGGTAATCATGACCTCGGAGAGGCGCGCCAGCGCCGTGAGATAGGGGGCAAACTGAACGAACGGCTGGCGCCGGCCCTGGACGAGAAGTGGCAGGCGCTCCCCGGGGCCAATGCCCATGTCACTGCGAAGCGCCCGGCAGGCATTGACGAGATCCTTCAGCATCGCGATCTGCCGCTCGGCGGCCTCGTCGCAGCGCTCCGGCTGGGTTTGCGGATAGGACTGCGTCATGATCGAAGGTCCGGACTTGCCGGCGAGGGTGGCCACCTTCTGCCAGAGCTCTTCCGTGATGAACGGGATCACGGGGTGCGCGAGACGCAAGGTCGTCTCCAGCACGCGCACCAGCGTGCGACGCGTTCCCCGCTGCTCCTCCTCGCTGCCGCTGGCGAGCTGCACCTTGGCGAGTTCGACATACCAGTCGCAGTACTCGTCCCAGACGAAGCGGTAGACCGCGCTCGCCACGTTGTCCAGCCGGTATTCCTCAAAGCCTCGAGCGACCGCGGCTTCCGTGCGCTGGAGTTGACTCACGATCCAACGGTCTGCCGGCGAGAGCTCGACGGGGAGCTTCTCGTCCAGCCCGACGTCCCGGCCGGCGCAGTTCATCAGCACGAAACGGCTGGCATTCCATAGCTTGTTGCAGAAGTTGCCGTAGCCCTCGCAGCGCTTGAAGTCGAAATTGACGTTCCGGCCGAGCGTAGCATAGGCGGCCATGGAGAAGCGCAGAGCATCAGCGCCATAAGCCGGGATCCCCTGCGGAAACTCCTTCCGCGTGCGCTCGACGATGCCCGGCGCATCCTCCGGCTTGCGCAATCCCGTAGCGCGCTTCTCGAGGAGCAAGGGCAGAGTAATGCCGTCGATCAGGTCGACCGGGTCGATCGTGTTGCCTTCCGACTTCGACATTTTCTTGCCGTCAGCATCGCGCACGATGCCGTGGATGTAGACGTCGCGGAACGGCACGCGGCCCGTGAAATGGGTCGTCATCATGATCATGCGCGCGACCCAGAAGAAGATGATCTCGTAACCGGTGACGAGCACGCTCGAAGGCAGGTAAAGGTCGTAGGCCGTCCCATCATCGCCCTGCGTCTCCGGCCAGCCCAGCGTCGAGTGGCAAACCAGCGCGGAAGAAAACCAGGTGTCCAGCACATCCGGGTCGCGCGTGAGGAGGGCACCACCGGCTTTCGCCTGTGCTTCCTCCTCGCTGCGCGCGACGTAGACGTTGCCGCGCTCGTCGTGCCAGGCGGGAATCTGGTGGCCCCACCAAAGCTGGCGCGAGATACACCAGTCCTGGATGTTCTTCATCCACTGGTTGTACGTGTTCACCCAGTTATCAGGGTAGAACCGGACCTCGCCTTTCTCGACCACCTCGCGTGCCACCTGGGCGATGGTCTTGCCGGGATGTAGCGTGCCGGCAGGCGCGGGCTTCGTAACGGCCACGAACCACTGGTCCGTTAGCATCGGCTCGACCACCGAATCCGTGCGTCCGCAACGGGGGACCACCATCCGGTGCGGTTTGACGGACTCGAGCAGGCCGAATGCCTTGAGGTCATCCACAATCCGCCGGCGTGCCTCATAGCGGTCGAGACCGCGGTAGGTCGCGGGCAGCAGCTCTGCCGCCGATTTTCCGTAAACCCCGGCCGTGCTTCCGGGGTGACGTCCGCCCTCGAGGTCATCGAGCGGGGAGTCCTTGAGCCGGGCATTCTTCTTGAGAATGCTGGGCGGGTAGGCCTGCGTGTAGCCCGCTGCCTTGAGTGTCTGGCCGATGATCGGGCGGTGCCGCAACCATATGTCGAAATCGTTGAAGTCGTGGGCGGGCGTGATCTTCAGGCAACCCGTGCCGAATTCCTTGTCTACGTACTCGTCGCCAATAACCGGGATTTCGCGCTCTGCGAGCGGCAGCACGACCATCTTGCCGATGAGCCCGCGATAGCGTTCGTCGCCGGGATTCACTGCAACGGCGACGTCGCCGAGCATCGTCTCGGGGCGGGTAGTTGCAACGGTGACATGGCCGCTGCCGTCCTTGAGCGGGTAGCGAATATGCCAGAGATTGCCGTCCTCCTCCTGGCTTTCGACCTCGAGATCGGAGACGGCGGTGAGCAGGACGGGATCCCAGTTGACGAGCCGCTTGCCGCGATAGATGAGGCCCTGCTCGTAGAGGCGCACGAACGTTTCAGTCACGACGCCCGAGAACTTCTCGTCCATCGTGAAGTACTCCCGCTCCCAGTCACACGAGGCGCCCAGCCGGCGCATCTGCTGGGTGATGGTGGAGCCGGACTGCTGTTTCCACTCCCACACCTTGTCGATGAATTTGTCGCGCCCGAGCGCCTCGCGAGAGGTTCCCTGCTGCTCCAGCTGGCGCTCCACCACGATTTGCGTTGCGATGCCGGCATGATCGGTGCCGGGCAGCCATAGCGTGTTGAAACCGCGCATGCGGTGATATCGGGTCAGCGCGTCCATGATAGTCTGGTTGAACGCGTGGCCCATGTGCAGCACGCCCGTGACGTTCGGCGGCGGCAATTGAATGCAGAAACGGTCGTTTTTGTCCGGATTGAGACCGGCTTTGAAATAGCCGTTCTCGTCCCAGAAGGAGTACCAGCGCGCCTCAATCGCTGCCGGCTCAAAACTCTTGGCGAGCTCCATCTCGGGAGGGAAGGGGCGGCTTCCGGGAAAAGCGGGAATTATACTGGAGGCAGGCAGCGCGGCTTCCGGCTCAGCCGGCTTCCCGCCGGCGTCTTTTTCGTCGAGCGACAGACGCAGGGTCTGCAGCCGGGCGCCCAGCGTTTCCTCGATCGAGGTGCGCACCATGTGGTTGATGTCGGCCTTCATGTTTTGCGTGACCTTCTGCAGGGCCGTATCGAGAGCGCCACCAATATCGGGCATGACGCGCTCCCGCATCACTTCCACGATCCGCTCGTCGAGGTCGCGCTTGAGCTTCTGGTAGACGCTGTGTTCGAGGTTTTGCACCTGCACGCGCGACACGACGTTCGCCGAATCGGGCGATGGCTCAGCCGCTGGCGGAACGGCCGGGCGCCCCATGACGGGAGGATCCTCGATAATGATCTCGGTCAGCGTCGGGACGTCGGATATCCCGCCGGTATCGTTCGCCTCCGTCGGCGTCGATATCCCGGACGTTTCCGCTGCGGTCTGCGCGGTATTTGCGCCGCGGTGTCGCGCAAGCAAGGCGTCGGCCCGTTCCAGGAGCTCGTCGCCATCGTCTTTGCGGGTGGGTTCCTCAGCCATCAGCGTTCCGAATGCGCAATGCTGAATGATAAATGGATCCGTACCTGCCGCGCCCGGTGTGCGGGCGTTGACCGCTTTTCGCTAAGCACTAAACATTGAACATTAAACATTGAACATTAAACATTGGTCTTGCTCAGGTCGTGCGTGCGGATCTCGTAGCCGCGGTCGCGGTAGAAGCGAAAGCGCTCGCGGGCCTGTGCGCGATCGGCCTCGTCGAGGCCGACGATCTCGACCAGCCGCTGGAAGCGGCTGAAAAACGCAGGCCACTCCGGACGCAAGTTGAGCAGCACATGGTCATTGAGCAGATTCTCGCCCTGGTAGTCGACGATGACGGGCGTCACCGTCGCGAGTGGGTCGTCGGGCGCGCAGTGGGGAACGAATCCGATGGCCGGTGTCGTCCAAAGCATCCGGTCGAGGCGCTGTGCGGTCCCGGCATCGGCACAGAAGACCGTGACCTTGAGGCCGAGGGCGAAGGCTTTTGAGGACAGCACGCACGCCGTGCGCAACCTGTCGGGAACGTGGGTGTAGAAATCGATTTGTGTCATTTATCGTGAATCGTAATTCGTTAAGTGCCGCTGCGGGACCAGGATTCACCATTCACGATTTACGACCGCCGCGCGCGCGGTTGATGAGAAACTGTGAGAGCAGCGGCACCGGCCGGCCCGTGCCGCCCTTTTCCTTGCCGCTTTTCCAGGCCGTGCCCGCGATGTCGAGGTGCGCCCACTTGTAGCTCTTGGTGAAGCGCGCCAGGAAGCAGGCCGCCGTTATGGCGCCCGCCGGGCGCCCACCGATGTTCGCGAAATCGGCGAAATTGCTCGAAAGCTGCTCCTGGTAGTCTTCCCATAGGGGCAGGCGCCAGGCACGGTCGTGCGCGGCCACGCCGGCTCCGAGCACTTCGCTTGCGAGGGTGTCATCGTTGGCGAACAAGCCGGTTGCGACGTGGCCCAGCGCGACCACGCAAGCGCCGGTGAGTGTCGCGATATCGATCACCGCCGCCGGTTTGAAGCGCTCGACGTAGGTGAGCGCATCGCACAGAATGAGGCGGCCCTCGGCGTCGGTGTTCAGGATTTCGACGGTCTGCCCGGACAGGCTCTTCACGATGTCACCGGGCCTGGTGGCGCGTCCCCCAGGCATGTTCTCGGTGGTCGGAATGACCCCCACGACGTTCACCGGCAGGCGCATTTCCCCGACCACCTTCATCGTTCCCAGGACGCTTGCCGCGCCGCACATGTCGAATTTCATCTGGTCCATGTCGGCAGAGGGCTTGATAGAAATCCCCCCCGTGTCGAAGGTGGTGCCCTTGCCGACGAGCGCCACCGGCCGCGCCGTCTTGGGTCCGCCGCGGTGTTCGAGCGTGATGAACTTGGGCGGTTGCGCACTCCCGCGTGCCACGGACAGCAATGCGCCCATGCCGAGCCGCTCCATGTCGGCGCGCTCCAGTACCTCGACCTTCATGCGGTAGCGCTTCGCCAACTCTCGCGCCTGGTCCGCGAGGTACGCTGGCGTGCATACGTTGGGCGGCAGGTTGCCCAAGTCCCGCGCCAGCGCGACGCCATGCGCTACCGCAAGACCGTGCTCGAGCCCTGCGGCGGCGCGCCGCTCAGCCGTACGATCGTTGACGCTCAATACGAGCCGGCGCAAGGCGAAGTCATTGTCCTCGCGCTTGCTTTTCATGCGGGTGAAGCGATAGGTGCATTCGCACGCAACCATGACGGCATGCGCGACCTTCCACGCAGCATCGCGTTTGCCGAGCGCAAGCTCCGTGAGATGCAACGAGGCTTCCTCGGCCCCGGACGCGCCCAAGGCGCGGATGGCGGCCGCCACGGCGCTGCGGTACTGCTCCTCGCTGAACTGCGCTTCGCGCCCCAGTCCGACCAACAGCACGCGATCAGCCGCGGCGCCAGGAACCTTGTGCAGGAACAGGGTCTTGCCGAGCTTACCCTGCATGTCGCCGCGCCGCAGGACGGCGCTGAGATATCCTTTCGCAGCGCGGTCGAGCACCGCACCGGCGCGGGAAAGCTTGCGCGGCTCGAACACACCCACCACCAGACAACCGTTGCGGGCGGACTGCAGCACGCCGCTTTTTATGCTAAATTCCACTGAGGGCTCCGTATTGAGTTAGCTGTCTGATTATTTGCGCATTCCTGCCGAAAAGTCAAAGCTGAGCCCGACCCTTTAATGATCTTCCGCAACGCGCTTCTCCGCGAGCTGGTGATTTCCTCGCTGGGAGTTTTCTTCGTCCTGGTTGGCATCATAGTGACAACGGCGCTTGTGCGGTTTCTCGGACTGGCTGCGGCCGGTGCCATCACTGCCGGTGGCGTGGCGGCGTTGCTCGGTTTGGCGCTGGTGGGCTATCTGCCGCTCGTGCTTTCGCTCACGCTCTTCGTCGCGGTGCTGATGACACTCTCGCGCGTCTACCACGATTCGGAGATGGTCGTCTGGTTTGCAAGCGGCATGAGCCTGACCGAATGGATCCGGCCCGTGCTCATGTTCACGGTACCAGTCGTCGTCCTGATTGCGCTGGCTTCTCTGCTACTGAGGCCGTGGGCGGTCGCCAACAGCGAGGAGCTGCGCCGGCGCATGGACAGCCGGGATGATGTATCGGTGATAACGCCCGGCGTCTTCCGGGAATCCAATCGGGCCGACCGCGTGTTTTTCGTTGAGGCGGTGTCGGGCGCCGAGAAACTCGTCGGCAACGTGTTCGTGAGCTCGGTCCAGCATAATCGGCAGGGCGTGATGGTGGCCGCGCAGGGGTATGCGGAGACCGCGCCGAATGGCGATCGCTTCCTCGTGCTGAAGAACGGCCGGCGCTACGAGGGCGTGCCCGGCAAGGCCGTGTACAAGATCTACGAGTTCGAGCGTTATGCCATGCGCATCGCGTTGAGTGAGGCGCGCCGCGCACCCACCGAAAAGAGCGTGCCAACGGTAGAGCTGGTGCGTAATTTGACTCGCCGCAATCAGGGCGAGTTGTCATTCCGGCTGGGCATTCCCATTGGAGCGCTGGTCCTGGCGTTGCTCGCAATCCCCCTGTCCTTCGTCAATCCGCGCGCCGGGCGGTCGATGAATCTGCTTCTCGCGCTGCTGGTGTACATGAGCTACAGCAACATGCTGTCGATCGCGCAAGCATCCATCGCGCAGTCACGCATCAGTTTTGCGGCCGGGGTGCTCGGCGTGCACGCTCTGATGTTCCTGCTGCTCCTGCTGCTGTTCTACCGCCGTCTGATGCTGTTCTCGATTTTTCGCTTGATACGATGAGGACGCTGCGGCGATACATTGCGACCGAAATCTTCGTCGCGACCGCTCTGTTCACGGCCGCGCTGGTGATGCTGTTCGCGTTCTTCGACATGGTGGAGGAGGTAAAGGACCTCGGCCGCGGCACCTACACGATGCGACTGATCGCGGGTTACGTCTTGCTTTCGGCGCCGGGGCACATCTACGAACTCTTTCCGATCGCGGTCCTGATCGGCGCGCTTTTCGCGCTCGCGCAACTCGTTGCGGGATCCGAGTATACGGTCATGCGCACCGCCGGCGTATCAACCGCGCGTTTCGTTACCACGCTCGTGGGAATCGGCCTCGTTCTTGCCATGCTCACGTTCGCTTTCGGGGAATTCGTCGGCCCGCCCGCGGAGCAGTTCGCGCAGCGCCTTCGCTCGCAGGCCATTACCGGCGTGGTGGCGCAGGAGTTTCGCTCGGGCCTGTGGATCAAAGACGGCCGTAGTTTCATCAACGTGGTCGAAGTGCTTCCCGACACCAGTCTGCGTGGCGTGCGGATCTACGATTTCGACGAGCAATATCGGCTGCGCTCCATCAGTTTCGCACAACGGGGAACTTATCAAAGCGGCCGGCGCTGGATGCTCCACGACGTTGCGCGCACGAACTTCGATGGCAAGGAAACCTCGGTGCAGAAACTGGCGCAGGCGAGCTGGCAGTCGGTTCTCGATCCCGATCTCATCAGCGTGCTCCTGGTGAAGCCTGAAAAGATGTCGGCTTCGAGCCTCTATTCGTACACGCAGCACCTCAAGGAAAACCGGCAGCGGGCGCTGCGTTATGAAATCGCGCTTTGGAACAAGCTGACCTATCCCCTGGCCGTTGTGGTGATGGTCGTGCTCGCGCTGCCTTTTGCGTATTTTCGTGGCCGCCAGGCGGGCGTCGGCGCCAAAATCTTCGCCGGCATCATGCTCGGCCTGGTGTTCCACTTCCTGAATCGCCTGTTCTCGTACCTTGGTCTGATCAACGATTGGCCAGCCTTTGCCAGCGCCATCGTGCCCATCGTGATTTTTTTCTCGGCGGCGGTGGGGATGATCTGGTGGCAGGAGCGAAGATAAGGCGGAAGGCGGAAGGCGGAAGGCGAGGGGGACCCTACTTAAGAGGTTTTTCCTTCATCCTTCATCCTTCATCCTTCATCCTTCATCCTTCATCCTTGATGACTCGGGTGCCGGCGATCCGGTCGTGCAGGAACTGGTGATCCCGGTCCACGAGGGCCCATGCGAAGCCCGCGCCGAATGCGAGTAATCCAGCAAGAGCGAGGCAATAGCGCTGTACTGCCTGTCGCAGTGTAAGCATGCCGCCGTTGCGGTCCACCAGCCGAAGGCGCCAGGTTTTCATCGGCAGCGTCTGACCGCCGCGGCGCCATTGGCAGACGAAATACGCGCCCGCGAGGGCCACGAGATAGAGCTGGAGGAGCGGCCGCGCGACGACGTGTTCCACCGCTTGAGTCAAGGCGACGAATGGCGCTGCACCGAGCGCGAGGACTGCACACAGAACCAACGCTTCGTAGGCGAGGCTTACCAGGCGCCGCATGAGGCCTGCTGGCGGCGCGCTGTCATCATGCGCGGCAGACATTGGCTACGCGCTAGCGGCCTGTCGGACTTGAAGTTCCGATAGGCCGCTAAATGCAAAACCGCCCGCAGAATTGCAACAGAGTGGAGTAACAACACGTGTTTTCGCTTTTAAGAAGAAGCGCAGGAGCAGGGCGGAAGTCAGGTAATTGGAATTCAAAGCCGCTGTTTGCCTGCGGGCGGTTTTGCGTAAGGAGGGTGTTGGGACATCGTCCGACACCCTCCTAGCGCGGGGTTAACGCGTCGTGGGCGCCGGCACGGCGGGCGCCATCAATGGTGCGGGCGGGGCTGGTGGATCCGACGGCGAAAGATCCGGCTGGGCCGCCACGGCCCGCTGATACGCCCGCCACTGTCGGGTGACCTGTCGGCGCTCTTTGGGCGGAAGACGCTTGAGCTGTTGGTAGCGCTCGCGCGCGGCGCGGCGCTGTTCGGGGGTCAGCTTCGCCCAGTCGACCATGCGCTTTTTCAGGCGCTCGCGCGCTGGCGGCTTCATCTTGGGATAACGCTTTGCGATGGCCACCCAATTCTTGCGGTGCTTCGCGTCGAGCTGGTCCCACTCGCGGGAGAGCGGGGCGAGAATCTTCTGCTGTTCGGGCGTGAGCTCGGACCACGCGGGTCGTGTGTTCCTGCCACTCTCGGATGGATTCTGCGCGGCGACGACCGGAAATGCGAGACAGAGCCAGGCGATCAACGCGACGCACGTTTTAGCCATGAATCGAAGCCCTTGTCGAGATAAGCATTGATCGGCAGCTCATCGGTGAGCAAGCCGGCGTCGATGTCGGCCAGCTCGTGGGTCGGGCCGAAGCTGTTCCAGATGGCAAGACCGGTCAGGCCGAGCACAAGCGTAGTGACGGCCACCAGATTGCGAACACTATAGAAGCGATGCCCGGAAACCCGCGCGATCGCAGGTCCGGCCCACGCCAGGCCCGGGACAGGTGCGGGTTGCTCGCGATAGCGCCCAAGGGCCCGCTTGCGCGCAGCGAGCAGTCGCTCCCGCGTCGCCGGATCGAGTTGATCCACGCCGGCGTCGAGGTGCTCGACAATGCGGCGCGCCAACTCGTTCTCGGGCTGGTTCATGGCTTGATCCCCTGTTTCCCGAGCATCACGGAAAGGGCACGAGTTGCCCTTGAGCAGTGTGTTTTCACACTTCCCACGGAGCAACCCATTATTTTCGCCGCCTCGGCGACGTCCAGTTCCTCCCAATAACGCAACAAGAAGGCCTGGCGTTGACGCGCCGGCAGTTGTTCCAGAGCTTTTTCAATGAAAGCAATAACTTGTGAGCGTTCAGCCTGTTCGGCGGGGGGTTCCGAAAACTTGGAGTCGTCCGCGACTTCCAAAGTTTCGAGCGGGTCTGCGTCCTCGTCGCTCCCGCTGCCGAGAAGGCTCGAGATTGGGAGCGTCCACATCGAGCGTACCTTTTGGCGGCGATAAAAATCGAGGATGGTGTTTTGCAAAATGCGCTGAAACAGGGGCGGGAGCTCGGCCAGCGGACGCGCGGAGTATTTTTCGGTGAGCTTCAGCATCGCGTCCTGGACGATGTCCAATGCCAAGTGATCGTCACGCACCGCGAACAGCGCATGCTTGTAGGCGCGGCGCTCGACCTTGGCGAGAAACTCCGCAAGTTCTTGGTAGGTGGCCAGTCGTCCCGCCTTCCGGATGCCCGCGGCGACGCGCGCCCCGTCGGAGCGATCCCCTCGCACCGTCCCGCGCAGGTCGGCGCATCTTAGCAAAAAACAAAGGCGCGCAACGCCTGGGTTAAACCGCCGGGGGGCTTTGCTCTATCTTACTGTTTAAAGGGATGTTTTACTTGACCAATGTGCGGCCAGACGGTAACGTTACCGGTTTCCGCGTTTGGGCTGGGATGGGCCATGGAACTGACTGGCGCTGAGATCGTCGTGCGCTGCCTCCAGGAGGAGGGGGTCGAGCACGTGTTCGGCTATCCCGGAGGCGCCGTGCTCTTCCTCTATGACGAGATCTTCAAGCAGGACAAGTTCAAGCACATCCTGGTGCGGCACGAGCAGGGCGCGATTCACGCGGCCGACGGCTATGCGCGGTCAACGGATAAGGTAGGGGTTGCACTGGTGACGTCCGGGCCGGGCGTAACAAACGCCGTCACGGGCATTGCCACCGCCCACATGGATTCCATTCCCCTGGTCATCATCACGGGCCAGGTGCCGACGCATGCGATCGGCCAGGACGCGTTCCAGGAGTGCGACGCGATCGGAATCACGCGGCCGTGCGTGAAGCATAACTTCCTGGTGAAGGACGTGAAGGATCTCGCGGTTACCATGAAGAAGGCTTTCTATATTGCGGCCACGGGCCGCCCGGGCCCGGTCGTGGTGGACATCCCGAAGGACGTGACGACGGCAAAGAGCGAGTTTCGCTATCCCGAGACGATTGCGATGCGCTCGTACAACCCGGTCACCAAAGGCCACGCCGGGCAGATCAAGAAGGCGGTACAGCTCCTCGCAAAGGCCAAGCGCCCGATGATCTACGCCGGCGGGGGTGTGATCCTGGGCGGCGCGTCCGATGAGCTCACGCAACTCGTGCGCTCGCTCGGCTTTCCCTGCACGAACACCCTGATGGGGCTTGGCGCCTATCCGGCGACGGATCGTCAGTTTCTCGGAATGCTCGGCATGCACGGCACTTACGAAGCGAACATGGCGATGCAGCATTGCGACGTACTGCTCGCGATCGGGGCGCGCTTCGACGACCGCGTGATCGGCAACCCGCGCCACTTCTTCTCCGAGGAGCGCACCATTATCCACATCGATATCGATCCCTCCTCGATATCGAAGCGCGTCAAGGTCGACGTTCCTGTCGTCGGCGACGTGCGGGAGGTGCTGCGCGAGCTCATGAAACAACTGGAGGCCGCCAAGGAAAAGCCCGATCCGGAAGCGCTCAAGACGTGGTGGACGCAGATCGAGCTGTGGCGCTCACGCGACTGCCTCAAGTACGACCGCTCGAGCTCGCTCATCAAGCCGCAATACGTGATCGAGAAGCTCTACGAAGTCACCGGCGGCGATGCTTTCGTGACCTCCGACGTGGGCCAGCACCAGATGTGGGCGGCGCAGTTCTACAAGTTCCAGAAACCGCGCCGCTGGATCAACTCGGGCGGGCTGGGCACGATGGGCTTCGGCCTGCCGGCGGCGATGGGCGTGCAGCTCGCGCACCCGGGCGCGACCGTCGCGTGCGTCACGGGCGAGGCCTCGATTCAGATGTGCATCCAGGAGCTCTCCACCTGCAAGCAATACCGGCTGCCGATCAAGGTGGTGAACCTCAACAACAAGTACATGGGCATGGTGCGCCAGTGGCAGGAGTTCTTTCACGGCAACCGCTACGCGGAGTCGTACATGGACGCGCTGCCCGACTTCAGCAAGTTAGCGGAGTCGTATGGCCACATCGGCGTCAAGATCGAGAAGCCCGAGGACGTAGAGCCCGCGCTCAAGGAAGCGTTCGCGCGCAAGAGCGACCTCGTGTTCATGGATTTCGTGACGGACCAGACCGAGAACGTGTTCCCGATGATACCGGGCGGCAAGGGACTTTCGGAGATGATCCTGGTATGAGGCGAATCATCTCCGTCCTGCTCGAGAACGAAGCGGGCGCGCTTTCGCGGGTCGCCGGGCTGTTCTCGGCGCGCGGCTACAACATCGAGTCGCTTACGGTCGCGCCTACCGAGGACGCGACGCTATCGCGCATGACGATCGTGACCGCGGGGTCCGACGAGGTGATCGAGCGGATCACCAAGCAGTTGAACAAGCTGATCGAGGTGGTGAAGCTCGTTGACCTGTCCGATGGTGACCACATCGAGCGCGAGTTGATGCTGGTCAAGGTTCGCGCGGTCGGCAAGGATCGCGAGGAGATGAAACGCATGGCGGACATCTTCCGCGGGCGTATCATCGACGTGACCGACAAGGATTACACGATCGAACTTACCGGCACCGGGGCGAAGCTCGACGCCTTCCTGAAGGCGATCGATCGCGACGCGATACTGGAAACGGTTCGCACCGGCGCGTCCGGCATCGGCCGCGGCGACCGGGTTCTTAAAGTCTAGAGAGGAAAGAGGGGAGAGGGCGGAGTACCGCTCGGGTTGGACGCCGATCTGCTCTCGTCCGGCGCCTCTCGCTGCCAACCGAAGAGGAAACGATGAAGATCTACTACGACAAAGACGCTGACCTGTCACTCATTAAGCGCAAGCGCGTCGCCATTATCGGCTACGGCTCGCAGGGGCACGCGCACGCGAACAATCTGCAGGACTCCGGCGTGAAAGTGACGGTGGGCGTGCGCAAAGGCGGCGCCTCATGGACCAAGGCCAAGAAGGCCGGGATTCCGGTCAAGGAAGTGGGAGATGCGGTGGCGGGTGCCGACGTGGTGATGATCCTGCTGCCCGACGAGCACCAAGCCGACGTCTACGCGGCCGAGATTGCGCCCAATATCAAGAAGGGCGCCACGCTCGGCTTTGCACACGGATTCAACATCCACTTCAAGCAGATCGAGCCGCGTGCGGATCTGGACGTCATCATGATCGCGCCCAAGGGCCCCGGCCATCTGGTGCGCTCGACCTACACCCAGGGTGGCGGCGTTCCCTCTCTCATCGCGGTCTACCAGGACCCCGGCAAGAAAGGCCGTGATGTCGCGCTTTCGTATGCCGCAGCCATCGGAGCCGCCCGTGCCGGAGTCATCGAGACGACGTTCCGGGAAGAATGCGAGACCGACCTGTTCGGCGAGCAAGCGGTGCTGTGCGGGGGGGTCACGGCACTGATCCAGGCTGGCTATGACACGCTGGTCGACGCGGGATACGCTCCGGGGATGGCGTACTTCGAGTGTTTGCACGAAGTGAAGCTTATCGTGGATCTGATCTACGAAGGCGGCATTGCCAATATGCGCTACTCGGTGTCGAACACGGCGGAGTACGGTGACTTCACGCGCGGGCCGCGTATCATCAATGACCAGGTGCGCGCCGAAATGAAGCGGATTCTCCACGAGATCCAGACCGGTCAGTTCGCCCGCGAGTTCATCCTCGAGAACCGTGCCGGTGCGCCGGTGCTAAAGGCCATGCGTCGCAACGCCGCGCAGGATTCCGTCGAAATCGTGGGCGCGAAGCTGCGCGACATGATGCCCTGGATCAAGGTGAACCGCCTGGTGGATCAATCCAAGAACTAATCAACGCTGTGCGGTGAGTGGGGAAAGGACGGGAAGATACGGTGAATATCGAGCAACAACGAGCTGACATAGCCACGCCGGAGGCCGCTGGCCAGAAGCCGCACCGCGCGAACGGCTACCCTCATCCCATCATTGCGCGTGAGGGCTGGCCCTTCATTGCGCTTTCCGTCATCGTGGCCGTGCTGGTCCACGCGGCTGCGGGCCTGTGGTGGGCAGCGCCGCTGTGGCTCGTGGTCGTTTTGGTCCTTCAGTTCTTTCGCGACCCTCCACGCGCTGTTCCGCTCGAACCGAAGGCGGTCCTGTCACCGGCGGACGGGCGCATCGTCACGGTCGAACGCGCTCGCGACCCGTATCTCGAGCGCGACGCCCTGAAGATGAGCGTCTTCATGAACGTGTTCAACGCGCACTCCAACCGCAGCCCGGTGGACGGCGAGGTTCGCGAGGCGTGGTACCACACGGGTAAGTTCTTCAACGCCGCGTTGTCCAAATCGTCGTTCGAGAACGAGCGTGCCGCGCTCTGGATCCGCACGCCGGGCGGTGCGGACGTGACGTGCGTGCAGATCGCGGGGCTGATCGCGCGGCGCATCCTCTGCTATGCCCGGCCCGGCCAGCGCCTTGCGCGCGGCGAGCGCTACGGGTTCATCCGCTTCGGTTCCCGGGTCGATGTCTACCTGCCGTCGGGCGCGCGTCCGGTCGCGGCCGTTGGCGACAAGGTCTATGCCACCGAAAGCATTCTTGCGATATTTCCGTGAACGGTGAACAGTGAACGGTGAACAGAAACCGGGACGCCCACTGCCGATGACCCACCGTTTACCGTTTACCGGTTACCGTTGACCGCCCGTGTACGAACCCCGCGAGAACAAGCTCTTCATCAAGTCGCGTTTTGCGCGGCGCGGCATCTACTGGTTGCCGAACGTCTTCACGACAATCGCGTTGTTTGCAGGGTTCTACGCCATCGTGCAGGCGATGGGCGGGCGCTTCGAGCATGCGTCGATCGCGATTTTCGTTGCGCTGGTATTCGACGGACTCGATGGACGGGTGGCTCGGCTGACGCGCACGCAGAGCGCGTTCGGGGCCGAGTACGACAGTCTCTCCGACATGGTGTCTTTCGGGGTCGCGCCGGCGCTCGTGGTCTATGTCTGGGCGCTCAAGGATTTTGCGCTGATGAAGAACATCCCGCTGTTGGGGCCGTGGCTTACCAGCAAGCTGGGCTGGATCGCCGCGTTCATCTACTGCGTGTGTGCAGCCCTGCGGCTCGCACGCTTCAACACGACGCTCGAGATTGCCGACAAGCGGTTCTTCCAGGGCCTGCCGAGTCCAGCCGCCGCGTGTCTCGTGGCCGGTCTCGTGTGGGCGCTGAACGAATACCAGATCGAGGGCCGCGACGTGAAATGGCTGGCGTGGGCGCTTACGGTTTTCGCGGGCCTCACCATGGTGAGCAATCTCAAGTTCTACAGCGGCAAAGACATCAATCTCCGCAAGAGCGTGCCGTTCTCCATGCTAGTGGGGATTACCCTGGGCATTGTGGCGCTCTTCATGTTCTCGAGCACGCTGCCCGAACTGCTGTTCCTGCTGTTCTTGAGTTACGGTTTCTCGGGTTATGTGCTCTGGGCGTATGGACAGGTCAAAAAGCGGGCCGCCGACCGGGCGCCGCCGCCGCAATGAAGTTGCGTGTTGTCCTGAAAGCCGTTATATTTCAGGAACATGAACGCAATGACGCAGGCCAACTCGCCCCTCGACCTTGCCAGTCTCCTGCTGGCACGCCTGCTGCTGCGCCTTCGCGGCGCATAAATCCTTTATTCTCTTTCCAGTAGTAGATTAAAGCGCGGGCGCACTACGGCGCGCGGCGCGGTTTACAAACATTTGCATCGTGGCTGCGGCCGCGGTGGGCGGTAAGAATTGGAGACGGTCATGGCTAAAGAGCACTTGATCATATTCGACACGACAATGCGTGACGGCGAGCAAAGCCCGGGCGCCTCGATGACTCGGGAGGAGAAGCTGCGCATCGCGCGCCAACTCGAGCGGATGCGCGTCGATGTGATCGAGGCAGGGTTCCCGGCGGCCAGCGAGGGCGACTTCGAGTCGGTAAAGGCAGTGGCCTCCATCATCAAGGACAGCACCGTGTGCGGGCTTGCGCGCGCCAACGAGCGTGACGTCCGGCGCTGCGGGGAGGCGGTAAAGCCGGCGCGCAGCCCGAGGGTGCACACCTTCATCGCGACGTCGCCGATCCACATGGAGAAGAAGCTGCGCATGGAGCCCTCACAGGTGATCGAGCAGGCCGTGCGCGCGGTGAAATGGGCGCGCGAGTACACCGACAATGTCGAGTTTTCGCCTGAGGATGCAGGCCGTTCGGACAGCGATTTTCTCTGCCGTATTTTGGAGCAGGTAATCGCGGCGGGCGCGACCACGATCAACATTCCCGATACCGTCGGCTACACATTTCCCGAGCATTTCGGGAAGCTCATCGGCACGCTGCGCGAGCGCATCCCGAATTCCGACAAGGTCATCTGGTCGGTGCACTGCCATAACGACCTTGGTCTCGCGGTTGCCAACTCCCTGGCGGCGGTGCTGACCGGAGCGCGGCAGGTTGAGTGCACCATCAACGGGCTGGGTGAGCGGGCGGGCAATGCCGCGCTTGAAGAGATTGTGATGGCCGTGCGCACGCGCCAGGATATCTTTCCCTGCGACACCCGCATCGATACGAGCCAGATCGTTCCGGCAAGCCGGCTTGTCGCGGGCGTCACGGGCTTTCCCGTTCAGCCCAACAAGGCAATCGTCGGGGCAAACGCGTTCGCGCACGAGGCAGGGATACACCAGGACGGGGTGATCAAGAGCCGCGACACCTACGAGATCATGCGCGCCGAGGATGTGGGCTGGCATGCGAACCGCCTGGTGCTGGGCAAGCACTCCGGCCGCAACGCATTCCGGCAGCGCCTGCAGGAGATCGGCACCGTGCTGGAGTCTGAGGAGGCGCTGAACGCCGCGTTCAAGCGCTTCAAGGAGTTGGCCGACAAGAAGCACGAGATTTTCGACGAGGATCTCCAGGCGCTGATTACTGAGGAGAACCTCGATCACGTCGACAGTGAGCACTACAGGCTCGTCTCGCTAACCGCCCACTCGGAGACCGGCGAGCAGCCCTTCGCCACGATCGTCGTGTCGGAGGACGGCGCGGAGCGCCGCGCCGAGGCGCGCGGTAGCGGTCCGGTCGACGCTGCGTTCAAGGCGATCGAGTCCATCGTCGGCAGCGGCGCGGAGCTGCTACTCTATTCTGTCAATAACATCACGACGGGCACGGATTCGCAGGGGGAGGTGACGGTAAGGCTGTCGAAGAGTGGCCGTATCGTCAACGGGCAAGGGGCCGACACCGACATCGTAGTGGCGTCAGCGAAGGCCTACCTCAACGCGCTGAACAAGCTGCACTCCAAGGTCGAACGCATCAACCCGCAGGTCTAATTGAGTGACGAGTGACGATGGCGAAGTGGCTGATTACAGCCGGGATCGTGCTCGTTGCGCTGGGTCTGTTGTGGCCCCTGCTCTCAAAGCTGGGCCTCGGCAGCCTGCCCGGCGACATCAGGGTCGAACGCAAGGGGTTCACGTTCTATTTTCCGATCACCACCGGCATTTTGGTCTCGCTGGGCATCACGCTCATTCTCTGGATTTTCCGTCGCTAAGGTTCATTTTCCATACCGCCGGACATAGGCGATCGCCGCACAGAAGAAGGTGAATGCGAATGCGACCTCGGCGAGCGCGAGTTGGGCTGCGATGCCGCGTTCGCTCCATGCGCGCACGACGCCCTCCGCAAAGTAGACGAGGATGAGGAGCATCGACCAGCGGTAGGTGTAGGGCCTGCCGTGCAGGACTCCACGCAGCGGCACGAGCAGGGGCAGCGTCTTAAGGATCAGCCACGAGCCGCCGGGCCGCAACGGCGCGAGCCACAGCTCCCAGGCAAGGCAAAGTACCGTGAGGGCAACGAGGCTCCCGCAGGCGGTGAGATAGGCGGCGCGCAGGCTCACGCGGCACGGGCCTTCTTCGCGAGCGCGAGCAGTTGCGCGCGGGCCCCGGTCGCGGTGATGACGGGATGATCGAAATCAACGCGAAGCGCCGCATGTGGCGAGTCGTCGTCCGCGCGCAGGTCGAATCCGTCGCAGTCGACGCCGACCATGATCGTGCGTGCCGTCTCGCGGCCATGGAAGAAGCGGCAGTAGTCGCGCAAAGCGCGCGTGTGCTCGGCATTCATGTACCCGACGACGGCATCTTCGTCCACCGCGAACTCGTTGGCGGGCGGAGCGTAGGCCGCGGCGCTAATCCAATGAATGTCGGCAAATCCGGAGATGAAGCGAACTTGCACTGGCTCAATGCGGAAGAAATCGAAGTCTCCCAGCGCGAGTAACCGCTCGGCGTCGGGGAAGTAGCGCAAGTAACGCGCGCGCAATGCAGCGAGGTCCCCTTTCGGGCGCGAGGCGTCGCCTATGAGCGTCAGCCGTGCGCGGGCCTGCACGTCGTCGGCCGAATCACTGACCAGCAGGCTTACGCGAGAGTCGGCGGCGATGTTGCGGCTGTGCTCGGCAATCCGGCTGACCAGGATCACGGGACGTGCCGCGTGGTCGAGCACGAACGGCACGACGGAGCCGAAGGGATAGCCGCTGAGCCGTTGCGACAGCGTTGCGAGCGAGCCCGCGTGATGGCGCCTCAGGTAGGCGCGCCCCCCGGCTCCCGGGCTGCTCATCCGGCGGATAATTTAAGAGCGATCTCGGAGAGCCGCCGGCCGAGCGCAATGCAAAGCCTGCGCTCATGCTCGGTCACCTGCCGCTCGCTCGCGGCGCCGGCATGATGGCTTGCGCCATAGGGGGTGCCGCCCCCAGTGGTCGAAAAAAGTTCGGGCTCGGTGTAGGGCAGGCCCACGATCAGCATGCCGTGATGCAGCAGCGGCAGCATCATCGACATGAGGGTGGTCTCCTGGCCGCCGTGCGGGCTCGCGGTCGAGGTGAATACGGCGGCGGGTTTGCCCGAGAGCGTGCCCTTCAACCACAGCTCGCCGGTGGAGTCCCAGAAGTACTTCATGGGCGCTGCCATGTTGCCGAAGCGGGTGGGGGAGCCGAGCGCGATGCCGATGCATTCCGCGAGATCCTTGTGCTCCGCATACGGCGCGCCCGCGACAGGCACTGCGGGCGCGACGGCTTCGGACACGCTGGACACCTTGGGGACAGTACGCAGGCGCGCTGCGCAGCCACGCACCTGTTCCACGCCGCGCGCGACCAGCTGCGCCATCTCTTTCACGGCGCCGGTGTGGCTGTAGTAGAGAACGAGGATTTCGTGCATGGCAACGGGCCGGGAAGATGGCGAGTATTATATAGCCGGTATCCTCGGGACCGGAGTCACAAGCTTGCCGAAAAAAGCGCCATCCCTGGTCGAATTTGTGCGCATCGTCGGACAGCGGTTCGTCGAGGAGCGCTGCCTGCAGATCGCCTCGAGCCTCACGTACACGACGCTGCTCGCCATCGTCCCGATTATCACGGTGGCGCTGATACTGATCTCGGCCTTTCCCGTGTTCCGTGAGCTGATGGACCAACTCCACCAGTTCATGCTCAAGAGCATGCTGCCGGAATCGGCGGGTGCGATCGCCGGCTACGCGCAGCAGTTCACGCAGAACGCGGCCCGGCTTACCGCGGTGGGTCTGCTGTTCCTGTTCGTGACCGCGATGGTCGTGCTCCTGACGATCGACAAGGCGCTCAACCAGATCTGGCGCGTGCCCCGGCCGCGGTCACTCGTCCAGCGCGTGTTCATCTACTGGGCGCTCCTGACCGTGGGGCCGGTGCTGATCGGCGCCAGCCTCTCGCTCACCTCGTGGGTCGTCACGCTGTCTCTGGGGCTGGTGCGGGACGTGCCCTACGCGGGCCTCGTATTGCTCAAGATAGTGCCAATCCTCCTCACCGGAGGGGCCTTTGCGTTGCTCTACGTCACTTTGCCCAACCGGCGTGTCCTCGTACGCGACGCGCTCTCGGGCGGTTTTCTCGCCGCGCTGGCGTTCGAGGGAATGAAGCAGGGCTTCGCAGCCTATGTCACCCATTTCCCGACCTACACGCTCGTCTACGGGGCGTTCGCGAGCGTGCCGATCTTTCTGCTTTGGATCTACCTGTCGTGGCTGGTGGTCCTGTTCGGCGCGGTCACGGCTGCGGTGATGCCCGAATGGCGGGAGCGTGCCTCACAAGTCGAGCCGGTGCCCGGTTCGCAGTTCCTGGACGCGTTACAGATCCTGCGCCTGCTGTGGGAAGCCCACCGCGCCGGCGAAATCGTCGCGGTGTACCGGCTGCACGGTGTCATCAATGTGTCGATTGACCGGATCGAGGCCATTCTCGACGCGATGGACCGCGCTCGCTGGGTTGGGCGGGTGGGGCGCGGTTGGGCGCTCATCAAGGATGCAGCGGAGGTGTCCGTGGCCGAAATCTATCACTTGTTCGTGTTCCGGACCGGCGCCCGCGTTGCTACGCGGCAATCGGGGCGGGAACTCGACCAACTCGCACTGGAACTTGCGGGCGGAATCGAGGACGGTCTTCAGCTGTCGCTCGAAGAACTATTCCTCAAGGCGGCCCGGGCGGAGACAACCGTCAGCCCGATGCGCGCGCAGGTGGTATGAGGACCGGCCGCGGTTTTCGCCAAGTGATTCGGCGCCGGACCTGACCAGGCCGCGGATCAGCTTTCGGCGCGAGCGCGTTGCGCGCCCTCTGCGGACTGGGTCGAATAATTCCAGTTGCGCTGCCAGGCGCGCACCACCATGTTGGGGTACTCGGGTCTGCCCAGGCTGCCGTTGTAGCGGCCGAGGGCGCGATAGAGATTGCCCTTTTCGATGTCCAGGTAATGGCGCAGGATCACGCAACCGTAGCGCAGGTTGGTGCGCAGGTGGAAGAGATTGTGATCCTGGTTGCCGATGAGCTTGTGCCAGAAGGGCATCACCTGCATGAAGCCGCGCGCGCCGGCGCGCGACACGGCGTACTTGCGAAAATTGCTCTCGACCTGGATCACGCCGAGCACCAGTTGGGGATCGAGGCCGGCGCGTTTGGCTTCGTAGTGCACGCTGACGAGGAACGCCTCCCGTGCGTGCTGGTCGGGCATGCGTTTAGCGAGTCGCTGCGACATCGCGCGCAACCAGTGCCGTGCCTGCGACTCGGTCTTGAATGCGAGATAGGGGACCGCCTGATCGGCGATCGCCTTGTGAAGCACGCCCTGCACGCTCGTTGAGAGCGGCTCATACGCCTGCGCTCCGGCGCGTGCCGTTGCGGGTACGGTCAACGCGAGCGCGGAACAAATCCAGAAGATGGCGTAAGCTATGTCTCGCACACCCTTGATTTTACGTAATTTACAACATCTGGCAAGGCAATAGTTGTCGCTTTCGCGTCGCGCCGTCCCTGATATTCGAGCTGCCCGCCCTTGAGGCCCCGCTCGCCCACCACCAAACGGTGCGGGATACCGATCAACTCGAGGTCGGCAAACATGACACCGGGGCGCTCGTCCCGGTCGTCGAGTAGCACTTCAATGCCGGCCTGCTGTAGCTCGTGGTAGAGCCGCTCGGTGGTCTCGCGCACCTGGGCGCTCTTGCCAAGGCCGATCGGCGCCAGCGCCAGCTCGAACGGCGCGATCGCGCGGGGGAAGATGATCCCGCGCGCGTCGTGGTTCTGTTCGATAGCCGCGGCAGCAATGCGGCTCACGCCAATCCCATAGCAGCCCATTTCCATGATCTGCGATTTTCCGGCTTCGTCGAGGAAGCTCAGATTCAATGCTTTTGAATACTTGGTCCGCAGTTGGAAGATGTGGCCGACCTCGATGCCGCGGCAAATTTCCAGCGTGCCCTTGCTGTCGGGGCTGGGATCGCCAGCCACGGCGTCGCGAATGTCGGCCACTATTGGTTCCGGAAAGTCGCGGCCAAGGTTGGCTCCGGTGTAGTGATGGTCGTCGGTATTTGCGCCGACGACAAAATTCGCCATGGCGGCTACCGTTCGATCGGCGATGACGGTCGCGTGGAACCCGACCGGCCCGAGCGAGCCAGGATCCGCGCCAAAGGCCTGGCGGATGGCCTCCGGCGTCGCGAACGCCACCGGCGTTTTGACTTGTGTCAGCTTGCTCGCTTTCACCAGATTGAGCTGGTGGTCACCGCGCACCATCATCAGCACGGGTCGCCCGTCAGCGCCGTCCACGCAGACCGCCTTCACCGTTCTCTCCGCCGGCACCTTCAGGAACGCGCACAGATCCGCGATCGTCTTGACGCCAGGCGTATGCACGCGCTGCAGCTCTTGATCGGGTGCCGGACGGGGTACCCTCGGGGCCATGGCCTCGGCAAGCTCCACGTTGGCCGCATAGTCGGAGTCCGGACAAAACGCGATCGCGTCCTCGCCCGAATCCGCGAGCACATGGAATTCGTGCGAACCGGTGCCGCCGATCGCTCCCGTGTCAGCTGCGACCGCGCGGAACCTGAGACCGAGCCGGGTGAAGATCCGCGTGTAGCAAGCGTGCATTTCCCGGTAGGTCTGGTGGAGATCAGCCTCGTTCGCATGGAACGAATAAGCGTCCTTCATCACGAACTCGCGCGCGCGCATCACGCCGAAACGCGGCCGGATCTCGTCGCGGAACTTGGTCTGGATCTGGTACAGCTTCAGGGGAAGCTGACGGTAGCTCTTAATTTCGCGCCGCACCAGGTCACTCACGACCTCCTCGTGCGTAGGCCCGAAGCAGAAATCGCGCTGATGGCGGTCCTTGAGGCGCAGGAGCTCGGGACCATACTGCTCCCAACGCCCCGATTCCTGCCAGAGCTCGCCCGGCTGCACGGCGGGCATCAGGAGCTCGATCGCGCCGCTCGCGTTCATCTCCTCGCGCACGATCGCCTCGATCTTGCGCAGCACGCGCAGGCCGAGCGGCATCCAGCTGTAGATGCCTCTCGCGAGTTGCCGCACCAGTCCGGCCCGCAGCATCAACCGGTGGCTGATCACCTCGGCCTCGGCCGGGTCTTCCTTGAGCGTTGCGATGAAGAACTGCGAAGCGCGCATGCCTGTCGCCGATCGGCAAAAGCCATTATTCTACCGAACTGCCTGATCTGAAGAGCGAACCAATGGGGTTTTTTGCCAAGTGGCTACTGGGCAAGTCGACGAATGACCCGCAGTCTGTCTACGTAACCGAGCGTTTCGGGGTGCGGTCTTTGCACATCGGCAGCGATACGATCCAGAGCTCGATGCGGCTTGCGCGTCCGAACGATCTCGAGCTGGCCTACACGCGCAGCATGATGGCTTTCCTGCTCTTCAACGAGCGGCCGGGACGCGCGCTGATGATCGGCATGGGCGGTGGCTCGCTCGCGAAGTTTGTCTACCACCAGCTGCCGTCGGTGGCGATCGATGTGGTCGAGGTAAGTTCCCGTGTGGTCGTGATCGCGCGGCAGCAATTTTTTGTGCCACCGGACGACGAGCGTTTGCGGGTGCACATCGGTGACGGGGCCGAGTGGGTTGCCCGCGTCGGGGCGGCCACGGACGTCATCGTCGTTGACGGCTTTGAGGGCGACTCGCAAGTCGAGGAACTGTCAACGCGTGCTTTCTACCAGGCATGCCTGAACCGGCTCGCGCCGCGCGGCGTACTGGTCGTAAACCTCTGGGGCTCGGACCGGCGGTTTCACGAGTATCTCGAGCGCATCGAGGCCGCGTTTCCCGCTGGCACGCTGTGCCTGCCCGCCGAAAAGCCGGGCAATGTCATCGTATTCGGCTTTCGCGACAGTCCGGGCAATCCCAATTGGGATGAGCTGGAACGCAAAGCCATTGAGCTGCGGGAGTGTTACGGGCTCGAGTTTCCCAAGTTCGTGCAAGGTCTGCGCAAGATGAACCGCTGGGATGAGCACCGGCTCTACGCCCAACTGTGATGCGTGCGCAAAAGCCTATCGTTCCCCGCTAAACTATGAAAAAATCGTTGCAACTGACAGGGCAGCAGGGGATTTCCCATGATCGATCGTGACGGCTACCGCCCGAACGTCGGCATTATTGTATGTAATTGGAAAAATGAGGTTTTCTGGGGTAAGCGGGTCAAAGAGCATTCATGGCAGTTTCCGCAAGGTGGCATTAAACCCGGCGAAAGCCCGGAAACGGCGATGTACCGCGAGCTCGAGGAAGAAGTAGGCCTCCATCCACGGCATGTGCGGATACTCGGGCGCACACGCGAATGGCTGCGTTATGAGGTGCCGGAGCAGTGGCTGAGGCGCGAGTGGCGCGGGAATTACCGCGGACAAAAGCAGATCTGGTATTTGCTGCTGCTCATCGGCCGTGACTGCGATGTCCGGTTGCGCGCGTCGGCCAAGCCTGAATTCGACGCTTGGCGGTGGCACGACTACTGGGTCCCGATGGACGCCGTGATCGAATTCAAGCGCGGCGTCTACCAGCGGGCACTCGAGGAGCTCGCGCCATTGTTGCGCCGCCGCCAGGGTCAGCGCGGGCCCGCCCGGGGGCGTGGAGCCGCGAACGCCGTCGAGCGAGGATGATCCCGCTCCTCAAGCGTCCCGCGCGCAGCGTCTATTAATTGCCACGCACCGGACCCGCGGTGTGGTACCTCGCCGATAACGAAGGCGGCGGCGTGTTGATCAACACGCCGCCGTTCTCGCTCAAGCTGGCCCCCAACTCAAGAACGTCGCTCACCCTCGCTATGTTTTCATTCCCAGCTGCATGGATTTGCGTTTTGCGCCTCGCGGGCCCATCCGTGTTGACAGCCTGAATAGCCATCACTATACTCAGTTCACAGATTAGACTTAGTCTAAAGCCTGTCTCGGCAGAGCAAAGTAAGTCAGTGCTTCCATACCGGTATATCATTGTTAACTCGTTGATTTAAAGGAGAAGGATATGCAACTCAAGGGATCCAAGACCCACGATAACCTGAAAGCGGCGTTTGGCGGCGAGTCCATGGCGAACCGCCGTTACTTGTACTTCGCTGCGAAGGCAGACGTCGAAGGCCAGAACGATGTCTCGGCTGTTTTTCGCTCCACGGCGGAGGGGGAAACAGGGCACGCGCATGGCCACCTGGAATATCTCGAAGCCTGCGGCGATCCCGCCACCGATCTGCCGTTCGGCAAGACCCGTGAGAACCTGAAGGCAGCGATCGCGGGGGAAACCCACGAGTACACCGATATGTATCCGGGCATGGCGAAGGCCGCGCGTGGAGAGGGTTTCGCGGAGATCGCGGACTGGTTTGAGACTCTCGCGAAGGCGGAACGCTCGCACGCGAACCGCTTCCAGAAGGCGTTGGATGCCCTAGTGGACTGACGGGATCCGCGCGTAACGGGTGATGGGGAGGGGGACGGGAAATCCTCCTCCATTGGTCACGCTGGGTCCCCTCGCGCGCGCCCCTTTTGCATTTCATATGACCCTACGCGAAGGAAGCCTCGAGGCGCCCACCCGGCATCCGCTCGAGTGGAAGTCGCCGGAGTTCTACGACGAAGCCCGGCTCAATAAGGAACTCGAACGGGTCTTCGACATCTGCCACGGCTGCCGCCGCTGCGTGAACCTGTGTACGGCGTTTCCCACCCTCTTCGACCTGGTGGACGAGAGCGCGACGATGGAGGTCGACGGCGTCCCGAAGGAGGATTACCGGAAGGTCGTCGACCAGTGCTACCTGTGCGACATGTGCTACATGACGAAGTGCCCCTACGTGCCGCCGCATCCGTGGAACGTGGACTTCCCGCACCTCATGCTGCGGGCGAAAGCGGTAAAGTTCAGGAAGGACGGCGCCAGTTTCCGCGATCGCGTGCTCTCCAGCACCGACGCGCTGGGGAAGCTCGCGAGCATTCCGGTCGTGGTGAAATTTGTTAATGCCGCAAACCGGAGCGGTTTCGCGCGCGGGTTGATGCAGCAGGCACTCGGCGTGCACAAGGAGCGCGTGCTGCCGGAGTACTCGAGCGCGAAGTTCCGCAACCGCGCCCGCCCCAACGGCTCGCTCGCCGTGCGCGACGGCAAGAAAACGCCCGGCAAGGTCGCGCTCTTTGCGACCTGCTACGTCAACTATAACGAGCCCGGGATCGGCCACGATCTGCTGAAGATCCTCGAGCACAACGAGGTTCCGGCAACGCTGGTCGAGAAGGAAACCTGCTGCGGCATGCCCAAGTTGGAGCTCGGCGACCTCGAAGCCGTTGCGCGCAATAAGGAGCTGAATATTCCCGTGCTGGCCCGGCTCGCCCGCGAGGGCTACGCGCTCATGACGGCGGTTCCGTCCTGCACACTCATGTTCAAGCAGGAGTTGCCGCTGATGTTTCCGGACGACGCGGACGTCAAGCTCGTCGCCGACGCCATGTTCGACCCCTTCGAGTATCTGGTTCTGCGCCACAAGGACGGGCTGCTCAAGACGGAATTTCGCACTGCGCTGGGCAAGGTGTCTTATCACATTCCCTGTCACCTCCGCGTCCAAAACATGGGTCAAAAGACCCGCGAGCTGCTCGAGATGATCCCTGATACCAAGGTAACAACCATTGAGCGTTGCGCGGGCCACGACGGAACTTGGGGCGTCAAGGCGGAATATTTCGAGAACTCGATGAAAATCGGCCGTCCGGTATTCCGGCAGATGGCGGAAGCGAGCCCGGATTACGTCAGCTCGGATTGCGCCATCGCAGGCCGCCATATTCTCCAGGGGATGGGCGAGACGACGGCGCGCAAGCAGCACCCGATCACCCTGGTACGAATCGCCTACGGATTCTGATGCAGCGGAACTCGACGATGACCCATCTCAGTCGTGACAGCATCATGACGCTGGAACGCTACGCAAAGGAACGCCCCCAGTTCCGCGCGCGCGTCATGGCGCACAAGAAGAACCGGACGGTACACTTTGGCGAGCATGTCATGCTAATTTTCGAAGACGAGCTCACCGTCCGCTATCAAATTCAGGAGATGCTCCGCGTCGAGCGCATCTTCGAGGAGGAGGGAATACAGGACGAAATCGATGCTTATGCGCCTCTCATTCCCGATGGCGCCAACTGGAAGGCAACCATGATGATCCAGTTCCCCGACGGCGACGAGCGCCGGCGCATGCTGGCACAGCTCATCGGCGTCGAGGACCGGGTCTGGGTTCAGGTCGCGGAGCATGATCGTGTCTACGCGATCGCCGACGAGGATCTTGCGCGCGAGACCGCGGAGAAAACCTCATCGGTCCACTTCTTGCGGTTCGAATTGGCTCCCACGATGGTGAGCGCGCTCAAGCACGGCGCCGTTGTCGAGATGGGAATCGATCATCCTGCCTACAGCGTCTCGGCCGATGTTGCCCCGGCAGTACGTGACGCTCTCGCGGGAGACCTTAAGGGCTGAGCCAGCGTTGCGCGCCGCGATCCTCCTCGAGGGAAGGCTGTGCTATGCTGATCAGTTCAATGCTCACCTCGCGCCTGCTTAGCGAATTCGAGCGTCGCCTCAAGGCTGGCAATCTGCCGCTGGCCGTGCGATTGTGGAACGGGACGACGCTGGTCAGCCAGGTGCCGCCGCAAATGACGGTCGTGGTGAACACCCCGCGTGCAGTTGCCGCGCTCGCCGAGCCAACCATGGGCAGCCTCGCGCGCTGCTATGTCGAGCAGCAGATCGACGTAGAGGGTAGCGCGCGCGACATCGTGCGCATGAGCGAGGCGTTCTCCGACGCGGTCGGAGCGGTGCGCGGCGGTGGGTGGCATTTGCACGGCTGGTTCCAGCATACCCGGCTCTTCGACCGCGAGGCGATCCAGAGCCATTACGACGTCGGTGACAACTTCTTCGGGCTCTGGCTCGACCCGAACCGCGTCTACTCCTGCGCTTACTTTCGCCGTGCCGATGACACGCTTGAGATTGCCCAGGAGCAGAAGCTTGATCATATCTGCCGGAAACTGCGGCTCGCGCCGGGCGAGCGCTTCCTCGATATCGGTTGCGGGTGGGGCGCGCTTGTCGTCAGAGCGGCTCAGTGCTTCGGCGTGAACGCTCTGGGCATCACGCTTTCCCAGAACCAGTACGATTACGCGCGTGCGAGAATTCGCGAGCTGGGGCTCGACGGGCGCTGCGAGGTGCGATTGCTCGACTACCGCGATGTGCCGGAAGAAGGCGGTTTCGACAAGATCGCGAGCGTGGGCATGTTCGAGCATGTCGGTCTCAAGAATTTTCCGCTATATTTTGGGAAGATATTTCGCCTGCTTAAGCCCGGCGGACTGGTCATGAACCACGGCATTACGCACAACCGACCCGGGCAACGCGAGCTCGACAGCGACATGAGCGAGTTTGTCGAGCGCTACGTGTTTCCCGGGGGCGAACTGACTCATATCGCACAGGTGCTCGCCGCCATGTCGAACGAGGGCCTCGAGCCGTGGGACGTCGAAAGTCTGCGACCGCACTACGCCCGCACGCTGTGGGAGTGGGCTGATCGGCTCGACAAAAACCGCACGGCGGCGGTCGCCTCGGTGGGGGAAAAACTTTACCGCGTCTGGCGCATTTACATGGCGGGCTCAGCCCATGCGTTCGAGCGCGGGTGGCTGTCCGTCTACCAGGTGCTGGCGGGTAAACCCCGCGCCGACGGCGCCCTGGAGCTGCCACCGACGCGGGAGCATATCTATGCGGCCTAGTGCGCTCGCATGGCTCGCGTTCCTGGCATTTCCGGCGGCGGCGCAGTGGAGCGGCTGGGATTACGACAATGACCGGCCCAAGGAGAAATGGAAGGAGCAGCGTGAAGTCAAGCTCCCGGCATTTCCCGAGGAGGAGAATCTGCTTCAATTCGAAGCAGGGGCGGCTAGCCCGAACCGCTTCTTCGTCGACACGAAGGCCCTGTCCATCGGTACCGATGGCGTCATTCGTTATACGTTGGTTGTTAAGGCCGCGGGCGGCGCGACCAACGTCTCATACGAAGGGATGCGCTGCGGGCCTCCGCAGGTCAAGGTCTACGCTGCGGGCCGTAAGGAGGGGGATTGGATGCGAGCGCGAGACCCGCAGTGGCGCCGTATCGAGAACCGAAACATCAGCCACTATCATAGCGTGCTACGACGCGACTACTTCTGCGCGGGCGGGTATGGATACGTTCCGGTCGCGAGTGTCGAGGAGGCGCTGCAGCTTTTGCGCTACGGGCCGCGGGAATCTATCACGGACTAGAACACCGCCACCGCCGCGCATCGCCACGGTAACACTGCGGCCCGCACCTAGAGCAGCACCAGGTTGTCGCGGTGGATCAGTTCCGGTTCATCGACATAGCCGAGCTTGGCCTCGATCTCGCTTGAGGGCGTTCGCAGAATGCGCCGGGTCTCCGCGGAGCTGTAGTTGATCAGTCCCCGCGCGATCTCGTGGCGCTTCTCGTCGAGGCATCGCACCGCCTCGCCGCGCTCAAACTCTCCGGCGACTTCGTGGACGCCGATCGGCAACAGGCTCTTTCCGCCGACGCGGAGCGCGTTGACCGCCCCGGCGTCGAGAACGAGGCTGCCGCGCACCTGCAGCTGATCGGCGAGCCATTGCTTGCGTGCGGCCATGGTGGGCTTCTCGGCGATGAGTCGCGTGCCGAGCGACTCCCCGCGCGCGAGCCGGGTAAGGACATCATCATCCCGGCCCGAGGCAATCACGGTGTGAGCCCCGCTGCTTGCAGCGCGTCTCGCCGCCAGCACCTTGGTCAGCATGCCACCCAGCGCGTAAAGGCTGCCGGCGCCGCCTGCCATCCGCTCCAGCGCGGGATCGGCGGCCTGCGCTTCCGCGATGAGCTTCGCCGTCGGGTCCTTGCGCGGGTCCTTGTCGTAGAGCCCTGCCTGATCGGTCAGGATCACGAGCGCGTCGGCTTCGACGAGGTTGGTGACCATCGCCGCGAGCGTATCGTTGTCGCCGAAACGGATCTCGTCGATCGCGACGGTGTCGTTCTCGTTGATGATGGGAATCACGCCGAGCGCGAGAAGCGTGCGCAGGGTCGAGCGCGCGTTGAGGTAGCGCTTGCGGTCGGCCAGGTCCTCATGCGTGAGGAGAATCTGCGAGGTCATCAACTGGTGCTCGCGGAAACACGACTCGTAGGCCTGGATCAGGCCCATCTGGCCGACCGCCGCCGCGGCCTGCAGCTCGTGCAGCGCGTGCGGGCGCCGCTTCCAGCCGAGCCGCTGCATGCCGGCGGCGATTGCCCCGCTCGACACCAGTACGACCTCACGCCCGTTGTGCCGGAGGCCTGCAATCTGGCCCGCCCAGCGCGAAAGCGCAGCGTGATCGAGGCCCTGACCCTGGTTCGTGACCAGGCTCGAGCCGACCTTGACGACGAGCCGCTTCGCGTTTGCTATGACGTTTGACATTCGTCACCGCAAAAACGCAGAGCCACAGGGAAAATCCTCATTTCGGTGCGCTCTTTCTCGTTCTCCGCTTGTTCTCTTTCTCTGCGTCCCTGTGCCTCTTTGGCTCCTGCTGGAGGTAATCCATGACGGCGAAGACGAGCTCGCGGCAGCCATCACCGGTCAGCGCCGAAATGATAAAGCTTCTGCCCTTCCATCCAAAGTCCTTGAGAAAGCGCTTGATGGTGCGCTCGCGCTCGCTGACCGAAATGAGGTCGATCTTGTTGAGCACCAGCCAGCGCGGCTTTCGATAGAGCGCCTCATCGTAGCGTCTCAACTCCCGCACGATCGCTTTCGCCTCGCGCACCGGGTCGACGTCGGGATCAACGGGCGCGAAGTCCACGAGGTGCAGCAGGAGCCGGGTTCGCGCCAGGTGACGCAGAAACTGGTGTCCCAGGCCTACGCCCTCCGCCGCCCCCTCGATCAGGCCGGGAATGTCGGCCAGCACAAAGCTGCGGTTCACGTCCGCGCGCACGACGCCGAGGCTGGGCGCGAGCGTAGTGAACGGATAATCGGCTACCTTGGGACGGGCCGCTGACACGGACCGGATCAGGGTGGACTTGCCCGCGTTGGGCATGCCGAGCAGCCCGACGTCGGCCAGCAGCTTCAGCTCGAGCTTGAGCCGGCGGTCCTCGCCCGGCACACCGCGCGTAAACTGGCGCGGCGCGCGATTGGTGCTGGACTTGAAGTGCAAGTTGCCGAGGCCCTTGGCACCGCCGGCGGCCAACAGCGCCCGGTTGCCGTCGTGGTCGAGATCGGCGAGCAGCTCACCGGTTTCGGAATCGAGGACCATGGTGCCGACCGGCACGCGCAAGACGACATCGGGCGCCGACTTCCCGTACTGGTCCGAACCGCGACCGTTCTCTCCATTCCGCGCGCGATGGATTCGGGCGTAGCGGAAATCGATCAGTGTGTTGAGATTACGGTCCGCCACCGCGTAGATGCTGCCGCCACGCCCGCCGTCACCGCCATCGGGTCCGCCGCGCGGGATGAACCTCTCGCGCCTGAAACTTGCGCAGCCGTCGCCGCCCTTTCCGGCGTGGACCTCGATGATGGCTTCGTCAACAAACTTCATGGTAGTTGAACCGTCAAGGCGCCAATTCGTTTTTAAGACGACAAGCTGGGACCGCGGTCTTTAGCGGCTCGCGTTCTCTTGACGTCCTGTTCGTTCAAACAAAAAAGGCCCTGCCGTTCCGGCAGGGCCTTTGCGCTGAATTCGCTCGGCTCAGGCGGGAACGACGTTCACCGTCTTGCGGTTGTCCGGCCCCTTTTGGGCGAACTGGACCCGTCCCGTGACCTTCGCGAACAGCGTGTGGTCACGGCCCATGCCGACGTTCTCGCCTGGGTGAACCCGTGTTCCGCGCTGGCGCACGATGATGCTGCCCGCGGGGATAAGCTCGCCACCGAAGCGTTTTACGCCGAGGCGTTTTGATTGTGAATCGCGACCGTTGCGTGAACTGCCGCCTGCTTTCTTGTGTGCCATGCCGCTTTCTCCTTACGCCCCGATGCCCAGGATCTCGATCTCGGTGTAGTTCTGCCGATGGCCCTGACTTTTGCGATAGTGCTTGCGGCGGCGCATCTTGAAGATCCGTATCTTGTCGCCGCGTCCCTGCGAGAGCACCTTTGCCTTTACCGTAGCCCCCGCGATAAGCGGTGTGCCCATCGTGACGTCTTCGCCGGCGCCGACGAGGAGGACCTGGTCAAGCACGATTTCCTGGCCGACCTCGGCAGGAATCTGTTCTATCCGGAGTTTTTCACCGGCTTTGACCCGGTACTGCTTGCCGCCTGTCTTGACTACCGCGTACATGATGCGACCCGATTCACGTGGCTGGGAGAGCCGCGCATTCTACCGAAAGAGCACGGGTTAGTCAAAGTAGGACACGGCCCCCGGGCCCGGAATGGTACTTTCGCATCAGGTAGTTAACCTGTTTCGGCGTCTGGTCACCGGGAGGCGCGGTACGCCGGAGCGCGGCGGGGACGCCGCGGGATTGCTGGTATGATCACGCTCTTTTTCGGCGGGTTTTAACCGTGTCCATTGAAACCATCCGCGACTTCCTTGCGGCGGACATGCGTGCCGTGGACGCCGTGATCCGCGCTCGCCTCAGCTCGGACGTGGTGCTTATCCGGCAGGTCGCCGAGCACATCGTCGGCAGCGGCGGGAAACGCCTGCGCCCGATGCTGCTGCTCCTTTCTGCGGGCGCATTCGGCTATCGCGGGCGCGATCACCACGAACTGGCCGCGGTGGTCGAGTTCATCCACACCGCGACGCTGCTGCACGATGACGTGGTGGATGAATCCGCGCTGCGCCGCGGACGCGCCACCGCCAACTCGCTCTTCGGCAATACCACCGCAGTACTGGTCGGCGACTTCGTCTATTCCCGCGCGTTCCAGATGATGGTTACCATCGACAGCATGCGCGTGCTGCAAGTGCTGGCTGATGCGACCAACGTGATCGCGGAAGGCGAGGTGATGCAGCTCATGAACTGCCATAACGCTGATATCGACGAGGCGGGCTATCTCGAGGTGATACGCTGCAAGACCGCGAAGCTGTTCGAGGCGGCAACGCGCTTGGGCGCGATTCTCGGTGGCGCGACGCCCGCGCAAGAGGACGCCATGTCCGACTATGGCATGCAGCTCGGCGTGGCATTTCAGCTGATCGATGACGTGCTCGACTATTCCGGCGACCAGGCGGTGATTGGCAAGAATCTCGGCGACGACCTCGCCGAAGGCAAACCGACGCTCCCGCTCATTCATGCGATCAGGCATGGCACGCCGGACCGGGCGAGCGCCGTGCGCGGCGCAATCGAGCAGGGAGGGCGGGACGATCTGGCGGCGGTAATGGAGGCAATCCACGCTACGGGTGCGCTCGACTACGCGCGCGAGCAAGCCCGCGGTGCATCCCGGGCGGCATGCGCTGCGGCTGCGTCCATCCCAAATTCAAAACATCGTGATTATTTGCTACAATTGGCCGAATTCGCGGTGACGCGTTCGTATTGATGTAGTGATCGGGGGCACGGTAGCGCGTGCCCCTCGTCTTTTCTGCGAGTCGGGGTGTAGCTCAGCCTGGTAGAGTACTGCGTTCGGGACGCAGGTGTCGGAGGTTCGAATCCTCTCACCCCGACCAATTCTCGCGCTGCTTTGGAGGGTCTACCAGCTCCGTTGCCGTTGGTCCGCACGCACGCTATCAGTTCCGGGCGCGTCGCCTTTCTGCGCATGAGATCGGACGCATGCCCAAATATTGCCAGAATCTGCTCAATGCGCCGCCCGTTGCCGAGGGTTGGCTCAAGCTGTTCACGGCGCTGCGCCAGCAGGCTACGCTGCGCGGGGACTATCGCGAGCTTGCCATCTTGCGCCTTGCGATCATCAACGGGGCCGAGTACGAATATCGCGCGCACATCCCGTTCGCGCAGTGCGAGCGCGTGACTGAAACGCAGATCGACGCGCTCAAGGACTGGAGCGCATCGAACGCTTTCACGGACGCACAACGCGCGGCGCTGGCGTACACTGACGCCATGACGCGCGAAGTCCACGTTTTCGATGGCGTGTCCGATGCGCTCCGACTCCATTTCAATCAGCGCGAGCGGGTCGAGCTCAGCGCAACGATTGCCGGTTACAACTTCGTCTCCCGCTTCCTAGAGGTGCTCGGGGTCGATCCCGAGGCCGCGCACGCCCAAACCCGCCAGCGCCCCGCCTGATCGCTCCCCCGCGCAACTTTCGACCTCGACGCTTGAGCGCCATTGCGGCACACTAGGCCGTCGCACGTTGCGTGAGGTTTTGATTGGCGAAAATCATTCTGGTGGTTCTCGGCCTGCTGCTTGCCTACTGGCTTCTGAGGGGTTACCGGCGGCACATCGAACGCGGTAATGCGCCCTCTGCGGGGACGACCGAGGACATGGTCCGCTGCGAACTCTGTGGTGTGCATCTGCCGCGCAGCGAGAGCGTGGTTGCGCGAGGCAAGCATTACTGCTCGGTCGAGCACCGCGAGCAACAGCCCGGATGATGTCAATGAGCCGAGCCCGTATGGAGCAGGCGGAGCGCCGGGCGCCGGGGGCGGCAAGCAGCACCGGCGCACACCCAGCGCCGTACTGGCGCTCACTCTTCCTGTTCAACGTCTACCGCCTGGTCGTTGGGCTGCTGCTATTACTCGGGGTCGGGCTATGGGGCGAGAACATCATGTTCGGCTCACAGGACCGCACGCTCTTCCTGTTTGCCGACATCGCCTACATCGTGTTCAGCGTCGCGTGCTTCGTGACGATCGAGACGCGCCGGCACTTCAACCTGCAGCTCATGACGCAGGTGGTCGCCGACATCGTGTTCATCGCGCTTCTGATCGCCGCCAGCGGCGGAATTTCGAGCGGGCTGGGCCTGCTGCTGCTGACCACACTGGCCGGCGCAGGGCTTATCAGCCGGGGCCAGCTGACGCTGTTCTTCGCCGCGCTCGCCGGCATCGCAGTGTTGCTCGAACAAACGTACCAGGTGCTGGCCTACGACGCTCCGGTGGGGCAGTACGCGCAGGCCGGTCTTCTGTCCGCGGCCTATTTCGCCATCGCATGGCTTGCCCACGCGCTTGCCAAGCACACGCTGGCGAGCGAGGAGCTGGCGGCACGTCGCGAGGTCGACCTCGCGAATATGGAGCAGGTGAACGCGCTCGTCATCCGCGACATGCAGGACGGGGTGTTGGTAGTCGACGGGCGCGGCGTCATCCGGCAATCCAACACGCGCGCGGAGCAGCTGCTGGGACCGATCCGCCGCGATGCCGGGGAAGTGACGCTCGCCGGGTACGCCCCGGCACTGGGCGCTCGATTTGAACAATGGCGCAGCCAAAAGGGTGCGGACACGGCGGGTGTCAGGCCTTTCAGCAGCGCGGTCGGCGCGCGTTTCGTGCCGATCGGCAGGAGCCGCCAGATCGGAGCCGTCATCTTTCTCGAGGACCAGAGCCGGATCCAGTCGCAGGCACGCCAGTTGAAGCTCGCAGCGATGGGGCGGCTCACCGCCAACATCGCGCACGAGATTCGTAACCCCCTTGGGGCCATCAGCCACGCCGCCGAACTCCTGCGCGAGGAGCCGACGATCGATGCGACCACCCAGCGCCTGATCACGATCATCAACGAGAACACGCGGCGCCTGGACGGCATGGTGAACAACGTGCTGCGGCTGAGCCGCGGCGACCAGGCGCATCGCGAGCGCTTCAAGGTAGTGAATTTTCTCAAGACGTTCGTCGGGGAGTTCACGCAGATTGAGCGCATTGACCCCGAGATATTCTGGCTCGAGCTCACCGGAGACGCTGAGGTGCTGTTTGATCGCAGCCATCTGAACCAGGTCATGTGGAATCTGTGCCGCAACGCGTTGCGGCACAGCCGGCGGGAGCCGGAGAGCATCCGCATCCTCGTCGGCACGACGCACTCCGACACTGTTGTAAAATTGGACGTGGTCGATGATGGACCGAGCATCACTCCCGAAGTGCGTGCCCGTCTGTTCGAGCCTTTCTTTACGACCGCGGCCGCCGGAACCGGCCTCGGTCTGTATATTGCGCGAGAAGTGTGCGAGGCGAATGGCGCGACCCTGGACCACGTGGAGACGCCCTCGGGCACGCAGTTCAGTGTACTTTGTCGTGTGGCCTGACAAACCGGTGAATGGTGAATGGTGAATGGTGAATGGTGAATGGTGAATGGTGAATGGTGAATGGAGAATGGTGAATGGTGAATGGAGAATGGTGAATGGTGAATGGTGAATGGTGCGTCGAAACAGCAGGGCTGCTTGAGAATGTCTTCGCGAGTTATGGGGTGCGAACCACCACTCACCACTCACGAATCACGACTCACGGCTTCTTGAGATGAGCGCAAACAGCCAAGTACTCGTCATCGACGACGAGGCCGACATCCGCGAGCTTCTGAGCCTCACGCTCGCGCGCATGGGGCTTGAGGCGCATTGCGCCGCGAATACGACAGAGGCGTACGAGTTGCTTGTAAAGAACACGTACAACCTCTGCCTGACCGACATGCGGCTGGCCGACGGCGACGGACTCGCCGTCGTCGAATACGTCAGCAAGAATCATCCCGACCTGCCCGTTGCGGTCATTACCGCGCACGGCAGCACGGAGAACGCGGTTGCGGCCCTGAAGGCGGGTGCGTTCGATTACCTCGCGAAACCGGTATCCCTCAATCAGCTCCGCGCTCTCGTGCGCTCGGCATTGAAACTGCCCGCGCCGGGCGGGGACCAATCGCAAGAAGACGAGGCCCCGGCCCAGGGGCTGCTGATCGGCGAATCCGCGCAGATGCGGGCGACGCGCGCGATGATCGAGCGGTTGGCGCGCACGCAAGCGCCGATTCACGTCACGGGCGAATCGGGCAGCGGCAAAGAGCTCGCCGCGCGGCTGATTCACACCAAAGGCCCGCGTAACGACGGGCCGTTTGTGGCGGTCAATTGCGGCGCAATACCGGAGAACCTGATGGAAAGCGAGTTCTTCGGTTACCGGAAAGGCGCTTTCACGGGCGCCACTGCTGACCGCGACGGCTTCTTCCAGGCCGCGAGTGGCGGCACGCTTTTCCTCGACGAGGTCGCCGACCTGCCGTTGCCCATGCAGGTGAAGCTCCTGCGGGCAATTCAGGAAAAAAAGGTCCGCAAGGTTGGCGCCACCGGCGAGGAAGCCGTGGATGTGCGCCTGATCAGCGCCACGCACCGCAATCTTGGCGATGAGGTGAAAAGCAGTAATTTCCGGCAGGATCTCTATTACCGTCTCAACGTGATCGAATTGCGGATGCCGTCGCTGCGGGAGATGCACGCGGACATACCGCTGCTCGCGGAGACGTTCTTCGCACGCCATGCCAGCGCTGGAAGCGGCCCGGTCCCGCGCCTCTCGGAGGAAGCGCTGAACCGGCTGCAGCACTATGATTTTCCCGGCAACGTACGCGAGCTGGAGAACGTGCTCGAGCGCGCGTTAGCCCTTGCCGCCGAACAGGAGATTCAGCCCGAGGACTTGCAGCTCGGGCCGGTGCGCGCATCGGTAGCCACGGTTGTCGACGAAGAGGAGCCGGTCGCTGCCGCGGGCTTGCCGCTCCAGGAGCGGCTGGACTCGGTCGAGCGACAGGCGATACTCGACGCGCTTGCGCAGACGCGCTACAACCGCACCGCGGCGGCCAAAGTGCTCGGCATCACCTTCAGGGCGCTGCGCTATCGGATGGAGCGGCTCGGGATCACGGATGAGCTCGACTCGAAGGACTGAAGCGCCGTAAGCGGCAAGCTAAACACGGCCTGCGCTCGTGGCCCGGCCAGAAACTCACTGCGGTACTGTCGAGGCGTGAGACTGAAACTCACTGACGAAGGGATCCTCGAAGGGGTGCGCCACGTCGCGTCGCCCAACTGCGACGAGCGCCCTGCTGCCTGCCGCGTTGAGCTTATCGTCATCCATTACATCAGCCTGCCGCCGGGTGAGTTCGGCGGGCGGGCCATCGAGGAATTTTTTACCAACCGGCTCGACCCCGGGGCGCACCCGTTCTTTGCGACGATCGCGGGTTTGAAGGCATCTGCGCATTTTCTGGTGCGCCGCGACGGTGCGGTCATCCAGTTCGTGCCGTGCGCGAAGCGCGCGTGGCACGCGGGAGAGTCGAGTTGGAAGAGGAGATCGCGATGCAACGATTTCTCGATCGGCATAGAGGTCGAGGGCGATGAAGAGGTGCCGTTCACGGCGGCCCAATACCGGCGCCTCGCGACACTCACGCGGGCGTTGACGGCGCGCTATCCGATTGCGGAGATCGTCGGGCATAGTGATATCGCGCCGTCGCGCAAGACCGATCCCGGCCCGCAGTTTGACTGGGCACGCTACCGGGCGATGGTGGGGATGAACCGCCGCGGTGCCAACGAAGAAGCCGGAATGACCGTGCGGGAGCGCAACGCGCGCGCGGGAAAAACAAGCGCTCTCGCTGCTCGGCCACGGCGACGCCGGAAAACACCCAAGCGCACCTGAGGTACAGCGGCTCGATGAGTCCTGCGGTCGGGCAGGCGGCCACGACGGGCACCAGAAGGTGCCCGTTTTTCTTGTGCCGTCGCCACGAAACAGCGCATTCGACCCCCCAAACCCACCGCGGGCCTCAGTCTGTGACAAATGTCACATGCGAACTTAGGGCGCTGCTCATTTTTTGAGCAGAGAAACTCCTTGTTTTCCGTAGGTTGCCAAGAGGTTTTCCCAATTTAGACGAACAGTTAACCGCATCTTCAAAAATCTGTTGCGTTCACCAACCCACAACACTAGAATTTGTTTAAAACGGCCAACGAACCACAAGATATTGTGGTCGCTCGCTGGTTAAGCGGCGGGTTTTGAGGGGAGGGGGTCTCCCCTTGAGTGAGAAAATACTTTTAACTCAAGGAGTTGAATCTATGCAGGTCGGCACCGAGACGGCTCGCGTCGCACCCGACACCAATCTGGCCCTTGCCGACACTCCCGCCAGTAATGAGGAGCGCTTCGCGCAACACAAGGTGATTCGCCGGAACGGCGCGGTCGTCGGATTCGAGCCCTCGAAAATTGCGATCGCGATGACCAAGGCGTTCATCGCCGTGAATGGGGGCACTGGCGCAGCCTCGGCGCGCGTGCGCGAGCAGGTGACGACGCTCACCGAGATCGTCGTAAGCGCGCTGATGCGCCGCCATCCCACGGGCGGAACATTCCACATCGAGGAAATCCAGGATCAGGTCGAGCTCGCGCTTATGCGCGGGGGCGAGCACAACGCGGCGCGCGCCTACGTGCTCTATCGCGAGGAGCGTGCTCAGGAGCGAGCGAAGGAGCGCCGGGCACAGGACGAAAAGCGCGGCCATTCGACCATCACGGTCAAGGACGGCGAGGTCGAGAAACCGCTCGACCTCGTAGCGATCACGGCACTGGTGCGCGATGCGTGCGATGGCCTCGGGCGCGAAGTTGGCCCCGAGCCGATCATGCAGGCGATGCAGCGCGATCTCTACGACGGCGTGCCGATGGCGGAGGTCCGCAAATCGCTGATTCTCGCCGCGCGCGCGCTAATCGAGCAGGATCCGGGCTACAGCTACGTCACTGCGCGCCTGCTGCTGCACACGTTGCGGCTCGAGACACTGGGCGAGGAGGTGACGCAGGCGAAAATGCACCTGCGCTACACCGACTATTTGCCGCGCTTTGTACAGGCCGGAATCGAGGCCGAACTCCTCGACGAGCGCCTCGCGAATTACGACCTGAAGTGCCTCGGCGCCGCGCTCGACGCGAACCGGGACCTGAAGTTTACCTACCTTGGCCTGCAGATCCTGTACGACCGCTACTTTCTCCACGTGCAGGGCCGTCGCATCGAGCTGCCGCAGGTCTTCTTCATGCGCGTGGCGATGGGGCTTGCGCTGAACGAGCCCGAGGACCAGCGCGAAGCGCGCGCGATCGAGTTCTACAACGTGCTCTCGAGCTTCGACTTCATGAGCTCGACGCCGACGCTGTTCAACTCGGGAACGCGGCGCTCGCAGCTCGCGAGCTGTTACCTCACCACGGTCTCGGACGACCTCGACGGCATCTACGAGGCGATCAAGGAAAATGCGCTGCTGCAGAAATTCGCGGGCGGCCTTGGCAACGACTGGACACCCGTGCGTGCGCTCGGGGCGCACATCAAGGGCACCAATGGCAAGAGCCAGGGCGTCGTGCCGTTCCTGAAGGTGGTCAATGACACCGCGGTTGCCGTCAACCAGGGCGGCAAGCGCAAGGGCGCAGTGTGCTCTTACCTCGAGACCTGGCACCTCGATATCGAAGAGTTCCTCGAGCTGCGAAAGAACACCGGTGATGACCGGCGCCGCACGCACGATATGAACACCGCCAGCTGGGTGCCGGACCTGTTTATGAAGCGGATCATGGAAAACGGAGACTGGACCCTGTTCTCTCCGTCCGATGTGCCCGATCTGCACGAAAAGTACGGCAAGGCCTTCGAGCGCGCCTATATCGAATACGAGCGCCGCGCCGCGACGGGCGAGCTGAAGCTGTACAAGAAGATTCCCGCGACCCAGCTGTGGCGCAAGATGCTGTCGATGCTGTTCGAGACCGGGCATCCGTGGATCACATTCAAGGATCCCTGCAATATCCGCAGCCCGCAGCAGCACGTGGGCGTGGTGCATAGCTCCAATCTCTGTACGGAGATCACGCTCAATACCGGCCCCGACGAGATCGCCGTCTGCAATCTGGGATCGGTCAACATGCCTGCGCACCTCGATTCCTTGACCGGGCGCATGGACATGGAAAAGCTCAAGCGCACCGTGAGCACCGGGATGCGCATGCTCGACAACGTGATCGACCTCAATTTCTACTCGGTCAACAAGGCGCGCAACTCCAACTTCAAGCACCGTCCCGTGGGGCTCGGGATCATGGGCTTCCAGGACTGCCTGCACGGGCTGCGAATCCCGTACGGCTCGCAGGCGGCGGTGGAGTTTGCCGACCGCTCGATGGAGGCGATCGCTTACTGCGCCTTTTCGGCCTCGACCGATCTCGCCGAGGAGCGCGGCACGTTCTCAACTTTCAAGAACTCGCTATGGGACCGCGGGATATTGCCGGCGGACACGTTGCGGTTGCTCGCGGAGGAGCGCGGCGGCTTCGTCGAATGCGACCTGTCCATGACACTCGACTGGGACCGCTTGCGCAAGCGCGTGCAGCAGGTCGGCATGCGTAACTCGAACTGCATCGCGATTGCGCCGACCGCGACCATCGCGAATATTACGGGTCTCTCGCAGTCGATCGAGCCGACTTATCAGAACGTTTACGTCAAATCGAATCTGTCGGGCGAGTTCACGGTGGTGAACGACTTCCTGGTGCGGGATTTGAAGGAGCTCAATCTCTGGGATGAGGTGATGATCGCGGACCTCAAATATTTCGACGGCTCGCTTGCCAAGATCGACCGCATCCCGCCCGACGTTCGCAGCCTCTACGCGACCTCCTTTGAAGTCGATCCAAAGTGGCTGGTCGAGTGTGCTGCGCGCCGGCAGAAATGGATCGACCAGTCGCAATCACTCAACATCTACATGGCGGGCGTCTCGGGCAATAAGCTCGACGAGGTCTACAAGCTCGCCTGGGTGCGCGGACTCAAGACCACCTATTACCTGAGGACGCTTGGCGCGACGTCTGCGGAGAAGTCCACGGTCACCACCGGGCAGTTGAACGCCGTGGCAGCGGACGGCGGGCTGCCGGCGACGAACGCAACGTTCTGCTCGATCGACGATCCTGAATGCGAGTCCTGCCAATAAGGAGATAGCTCACTCACGAATCAGGGGTTTCTGAGGAATGATTCATCGGCACCCATAGCCGCATTACCCATGACAACCATAAAAATGCGGTGGCAGTGCCGAAAAGTGTCCACCCAAAACACCCATAAAGGAGACTGAAGATGTTGCAGTTCGAGGAGCAGCAGGCAGTGAGCGCAGGCGCCGGCCTGGCGGTGGATCCCGCCGTGGCGCGGCAGCAGGAAGAGGAGGCCGAGTTCCGGCGGGTCAACGTCGCCGACAAGCGCATCATCAACGGCCGGACCGACGTCAATCAGCTGGTGCCGTTCAAGTACAAGTGGGCCTGGGAGAAATACCTTTCAGCGTGTGCCAACCACTGGATGCCGCAGGAAATCCAGATGAGCCGGGACATCGCGCTGTGGAAGGACCCGAACGGACTCACCGAGGACGAGCGCCGCATCGTCAAGCGCAATCTCGGCTTCTTCGTAACCGCGGATTCCCTGGCGGCCAACAATATCGTGCTGGGCACCTACCGCCATATCACGGCGCCGGAGTGCCGGCAGTACCTGCTGCGCCAGGCGTTCGAGGAGGCGATCCACACCCACGCTTATCAATATATCGTCGAGAGCCTGCAACTCGACGAGGGCGAGGTGTTCAACGCCTACCGCGAGATTCCGTCGATCCGCGCCAAGGACGAGTTCCTGATCCCGTTTATCGATACGCTGACCGATCCGTCGTTCCAGACCGGCACGCCTGAGAGCGACCAGAAGCTCCTGCGCAGCCTCATCGTGTTCGCCTGCATGATGGAGGGACTTTTCTTCTACGTCGGCTTCGCCCAGATTCTCTCGCTCGGGCGTCAGAATAAGATGACCGGCTCGGCGGAGCAGTATCAATACATCCTGCGCGATGAGTCCATGCATTGCAATTTCGGCATTGATCTGATCAATCAGATCAAGCTGGAGAACCCGCACCTGTGGACGACGGAATTCCGCGAGGAGGTGCGCGAGCTGTTCCGCAAAGCGGTGGCGCTCGAATACCGCTACGCGGAGGACACCATGCCGCGGGGCGTGCTGGGGCTGAATGCCTCCATGTTCAAGGAATACCTGCGTTACATCGCGAACCGCCGCTGCCAGCAAATCGGCCTGGACGTGCTGTATGAGGGCGCGAGCAATCCATTTCCCTGGATGGCTGAGATGTGCGACCTCAAGAAGGAGCGTAATTTTTTCGAGACGCGCGTCATCGAGTACCAGACCGGCGGTGCGCTCACCTGGGACTAGAACGGAGTTGTTGGGCGAGACAGGGCTTTTTAACGAGCATGGGAGGCGCCATCTCTTGGGTTCCAGCCTGCTGAACCGACGTTACCGCAGCCGCAGAGGAAACATGAACCACTCCATTACCGAATGTCGCGCCGAGGACAACTACACGCTCTGGCTCCGTTTCGACGACGGTCTGGAGGGGCGCGTCTATCTCGGTGACCTGGTATCGACGATGTCGTATAGCGCGATTTCGGACGCGGCAAGCTTCAGCCGGGTGGCGATCGACCCCGTGTCGAATGGCGTGACCTGGGGAGGCGGGATCGATCTGGATCCGGAACTTTTGTACCGCGATCTGGCCACCAAGTCCCAGGCCGCTCTGCATTAGGGCGGGGCGCGAGAAAGGGCCGGCGCAAGCGGCGGCACAAGGTTCCCGGCCCTGTCGTCCCTGTGTTGCTTGGGCAATGTGACAGGAGGTGCGAATGCCGAAAGCGAGGAAGAAGTCGGGCAAGAGGAAATTGAAGAAAACGAAGAAACTGGCAAGAATGCGGCCGGCGAAACACAAAACAAGAAAACGCCCGGGCACACGCAAGCCGGCACGCAGGAAGGCGGTACGGCGCAAGAAGGCAGCACCGCGTAAAAAGATTGCGCGGCGCAGGAAAGCGGCACAGCGCAAAAAGACTGCGCGGCGCAAAGCGGCGGCAGTAGCCCCTGTGGCTCCGCGGCCGGTGGCAGTTCCGGGCGCCTGGCCCTTCCCGATGGGCAGCCGACCTTAGCACGATGGCGGAGGTGAGCGCAGGACGCACTGGCCAAGAGGCGGCGCTCCTGCCTGGCATCCTTTTCCCATAGCCGCGGTGCGGCGCTTTCCTCCTCCGGCGCCGCATCGCGGTTCTTTTCGGCCCTGCTCTTCTACGCACGCGGTGCGCATGGCCCCTGCGCACCGGCCGCTCACGTTTCTATAGCCTTTTTCGGTAGATTTCCAGCAGGCGGGGCCGCTGGGCGAGGCTGTCTCTAGTCCGGTTTCCAAAGGCTCTCGATGGCGCTTACTGCCGTGTCGACATCGGCTGGCCCGATGTGCCGGTGGGTAACGAAACGCAGCGTGTAGCTGTCTGCTGGCGCGACCAGCACGCCTTTTGCCTTGAGATCCGCCGACCACTGCGCGGCGCGGCGTCCGCTCGTCGTCACGTCGACGCGCACGAGGTTGGTCTCGACGTCACGCGGATCGCACAAGCTCGTGTCGATCCGATTAAGGCTCTCTGCAAAACGCTTCGCGGTTTGGTGATCCTCAGCGAGCCGATCCACCATGGTCTCGAGCGCAACGATGCCGGCCGCCGCAAGCGGACCCGCTTGGCGCATATTGCCGCCAACCATCCGGCGGTAGGCGCGCGCCCGTTCAATGAACTCTTTGCTTCCGGAAAGGATCGATCCGACGGGGGCAGACAGTCCCTTCGAAACACAGAAGCAGACCGAATCGGAATATTGAGCAATTTCGCTCGGCGACACGGCGAGCGAAATTGCTGCGTTGAAGATCCGCGCGCCGTCTAGGTGTACCGGTATCCCGCGTTCGCGAGCGAGGTCGTATATCGCTCCCATGTGGGCGAGCGGCAGCACGGCGCCGCCGGCGCGGTTATGCGTATTCTCCATCCAGATCAACGCCGTGCCCATGTGGTAGCGAGTCGTCAGCCGGATGGCCTCGCGCAAGGCGTCGAGATCCATGGCGCCGCGCTGTCCGGGGACGCCGCGGTAGAAGAGGCCGGCCACGCCGGCGATGCCGCCCAGCTCGGCGTTAAGCGTGTGCGAACCTTCCTCGAGCAACACCTCGCCCCCGCGGCCCCCGTGCGCGAGCATCGCGACGAGGTTCGTCATGGTGCCGCTCGGCATGAACGCGCTGGCTTCCTTGCCGGTGCGCTCGGCTGCCATGGCCTCGAGCTTCTGCACGGTGGCGTCGCCCTCGCGGGAGTCGTCGCCGAACGTCGCCTCGCGCATCGATTCGAGCATGGCCTCGGTCGGTCGGGTGACGGTATCGCTTCGCAAATCGATCATGTCAGCAGCACTCTGGCTGGCCGGCTGGCTGGACGGGGCGCGCGATGAAGCAGAAGCGCCCGGGTACGGTGGTGGAACGGATCGGCTCGATCTTGATGTTGCGCTGTCGAAACGTGAGCCATAGCGCGACAGACTGGCCGCTTTCCACGACCTTGAGCAGCGCGTCGAGGGCGGTTTCATCGAGAGAGGTTCCATTCGCATCGACGAGCGACGGGAGGAGCCGGTCGAGGTCGCCGTCATGGATGGTGCCGATACCGTGCTCGGTTTCGACCAGAACGACACCCATCTCGTCGATCCAGGCGCCGCTGACGGCCGTGACCGGTTTGCCGACATGCGCCTCGATTTCGAGCGCGGCGTGCTCGGGATTCCCGATGCGATAGATGAATGGCGCGTAATCGAGCGCAACGAACACTCGTTGCGGGCCGTTCTGGAAGAACCAGCGGCCTTGTTCGTCGTGCGTGTAGTTGCGGCCAATGAAGGCGATGACGCCGGGGTTAGTGATCCGATCACCCTTGATCAGCCAGTGTCCGCGCCGGTCGAGCGAGAGCCAGCCGTAGACTGCAGGCACGTCCGGCCACTTCGCCATCCCGCGCAGGACGATCTCATCCATCGTGCCACTTTATGCTAATCCTCTTCGACGTGGACCGCTGTCTTGGCGTGGTGCGCGGTCAGGTCTTTCTGGAGGTTCGGAGGCACGGGGTCGTAATGCGAAAACTCTATGGAGAACGACCCTTGGCCGGCGGTGACCGACTTCAGCCGCGCCTGGTAGTTGTTGAGCTCGGAGAGCGGCACGCGACCCTTGATGAGCAGCATCCCCGGTCCGAGCGCGTCGGTGCCGCTCAGCTGGCCGCGCTTGGACGAGATGTCGCCGGCGATATCACCCATGTTGGCTTCCGGCGCGGCGACCTCGATGTTCACGATCGGCTCGAGGATGATCGGGCGCGACTTGCCGATCGCGTCCATGAACGCGCGCTTGCCAGCCGCAATGAAGGCAACTTCCTTCGAATCCACAGGGTGGTGCTTGCCGTCGTACACGCTCACCCGCACGTCGTGCACCGGGTAGCCCGCGACCGGGCCGGCGTCCAGCACCTGGCGCACGCCCTTCTCCACAGCGGGGATGAACTGGTTCGGAATCACGCCCCCTTTGCTCTCGTCGCGGAATTCGAAACCCGTCCCCCGCCTTAACGGCTCGACCCGCAGGAAGACCTCGCCGAACTGGCCGGCGCCCCCCGTCTGCTTCTTGTGCCGGTGGTGGCCCTCGGCCTTTGCAGTGATGGTCTCGCGGTAGGGGATGCGCGGCGGTTTGGTCGCGACTTCCACGTGGTATTGGCTCGTCATGCGATCCAGGATGTAGCGCATATGCAGGTCGCCAAGTCCGCTGATGATGGTCTGGTTGACCGTCGCATTGTGCTCAATTCTGAACGTGGGGTCCTCGGCCGCGAGCTTGTGCAGTGCATCCGAGATCTTCTGCTCGTCACCGCGGCGTTTGGTCTCGATCGCGAGGCTATGCATCGGCGTGGGGAACTCGAGCGGCACCAGATGAATGTGGTCCTCATCATGCGAATCGTGCAGCACGGTGTCGAACTGGATTTCGTCCACCTTGGCGACCGCCCCTATGTCGCCGGGCACGAGCGCATCGGTCTCGACCAGCTCCTTGCCCTGCATCAGATAGGCGTGCCCGACTTTGAAAGCCTTCCGGCCCTCACCAACGAAGAGTTGCGTGTCCTTGTTGATGGTGCCCTGATGCACGCGAAATACGCCGATCTTGCCGACGAAAGGGTCGATGATCACCTTGAAAACGTGAGCGAGGACGTGCTTCTTCGGGTCCGGCTCGGCTCGGATGGGCTGCGCCTGTTCGCCCTTTCCCTTGAGCAGCTGCGGTGAATTGCCCTCCGTCGGATTGGGCATGAGTTTGACCAGCACGTCGAGCAGCTCTGCGACGCCTGCGCCATTGCGTGCGGACACGAAGCACACCGGGATAAGATGCCCCTCCCGCAGCGCCTTCTCGAACGGCTCGTGCAGCTCGTCGGGCGTGATCTCCCCTTGCTCGAGGTACTTCGACATCAGCGCCTCGTCCACCTCGACTACCTGGTCGACGAGCGCGCTGTGGGCTTCCTCCACGGACGAGAAATCGGATTCGCCGGAGGGGTTGAAGAAGCAGTCCACGACACGCTTGCCGCCGTCGGCGGGCAGGTTGATTGGCAGGCACTCCTTGCCGAAGGCGGCCTGTATTTTTGCGAGCAGGCCGGGCAGGTCGATGTTCTCCGCGTCGATCTTGTTCACGATAATCATGCGGCAGAGGTCGCGCTTTGACACCCATTGCATCATTCGGCTCGTGATCATCTCGACGCCGTTTTGAGCGTTCACGACAATCGCGGCCGTTTCGACGGCGGGCAGGGCGCCGATCGCGCGCCCGATGAAATCGGGCAGGCCCGGGGTGTCGATGAGGTGCACGCGCGTGCCGGCATGCTCGAGGTGCACGACGGCGGCGTTCAGCGAATGCTGGTACTGCTTCTCGAGGGCATCGGAATCACAAACGGTCGTGCCCTTTTCCACGCTGCCTGCCGTGTTGATCGCGCCAGCCTTGGCGAGCAAGGCTTCGGTGAGCGTGGTTTTGCCGGCGCCGCCGTGTCCGACGAGCGCAATGGTGCGAATGGCTTCGGGGGAAAACTTGGACATTGAACTCCTCCACCCTCGTATGGAATCGACCCTGCAAGGCCGCGGGTGCGCGCCGCAGGTAACTCCGGGTGCGATTTCGGGAGCGAGCCGTGCCGCGCGACGTTCCATGCAGTCAGTAAATCGGCGACAACACCCGCCCCGATCGCTCCGTTCCGCCAAGATGCGGCCAGAAAGCGCGTCTGCGTCGCGGGTTGCCCGGCCATAACGGCCGACTGCATCGGCTTCCCGCCCAGCACCCGGCGCTTTTTGGCTGCAACGCGCTACGCGTGGGCTTGCAGGAGAGATTCGTTGAGGTCAGCCCAGTATAGCGACGGGTTTGGGGGGGTTCAAGCTAACCCCATTGGCCGGATGGCCACGTTTATAGGAAGAGCATCGTCTGGATGCGTAACCCCAAGGAGAGAATCATGAACTGGAGAGCAATCGCGGCAGCAGCCCTGCTGTGGAGTATCGCGGGAACGGCCGCCGCCGCCGGCCGGATGGCCGATGTCACGTTGTATGATCGCGGCGCGGGGCGCTCCCTGCCGGTGTACCGGCACGAGGGCCGCTTCTACGCCGTTGGCAAGCCCGGTAACGAGTATCAGATACGCATTCGCAATCGCACAGGCGCCGAGATACTGGCGGTGGTGTCTGTCGACGGCGTCAACGCCGTGAGCGGAAAGACGGCGAACTGGCACCAGACGGGCTACGTGCTCGCGCCACACCAGATGCTGGCGGTGAAGGGCTGGCGCAAGAGCCTGGAGCGGGTCGCCGCGTTTTACTTCACCGAGCACGCCAGTTCGTACGCGGCCCGCACGGGGCGCCCGCAAAACGTCGGCGTAATCGGTGTGGCGCTGTTTCGCAAGCGGGCGCAGCCGGACGCGCGCATGGACCAGCGGCCGCCGCGAGCCCAGAGGTGGGGGTCGGCGAACGAGAGTCCTTTCCCGGATGATGGGGATGCGGCACGCGAAAGCCATGGGGGGTGGGACGGTTCCACGGAGCGCGCCCCGTTCGACGACTCCAAGCGGGAAATGGGCGATGCGGCCGCAGGCGCCCTGCCGGAGGCCGCGCGGCAGGATGAGCCCCGGGCGCGTCGCCGTGCGCCGGAGCCGTACGCGGCGAAGAAATCGTCTTCGCTCGGAACTGGTCATGGCCGCCGCCGGACCTCGCATGCGCGCTACACGTCCTTCGAGCGGGCGACTGACAGCCCGGCGGAAGTCGTGGCGATCCACTACGACACCTACCAGAACCTGGTCAGGCTGGGCGTCATCGGGACGCCGCGGATGGCGACTCCCTTCCCCGGGCAGTTTGTCCCGGATCCCAGGTGAGCGGTAAGCGACGAGCTGGCGCGCCGGGTTGCGGTGAACAGCCCGCCAATCGCCGCTCGTTGCCTGCCAACGTCGGGTTGTCGGTATGCGGACGCTGCCGCATACTCACAACCCGTCATGTCTTGGGGCGCAAGTTCGAGCGATGAGGAGCTTATGCTCTGCTATCGCAATGGCGATGCCGGGGCGTTCGACGTCCTCTACGGGCGCCACCGGGGCGGCGTCTATCGCTACTTCCTGCGCCAGTGCCGCGATGCCGCGGTCGCCGAGGAGCTGTTTCAGGACGTATGGATGAATCTCATCCGGGCGCGCGTGGCTTATACCGTCCAGGCGAAATTCAGCACCTACCTCTACCGGCTGGCGCATAACCGCCTCGTCGATCACTACCGCCAGCGCCGGCCAACCGCGGTGGGCTACGGAGAGGTGGACGGCGATGTGCTCGAGAGCATTCCGGACGAGCGCGAGCAGCCGGCGGAGGTGTTGATCGATCTCAAGCAGCAGGCAGCGCGCTTGATGGCGTTGATCGCGGAGCTCCCCGAGGCGCAGCGCGAGGCCTTCCTTCTGCAGCAGGAGGGGGGGCTGAGCATCGAGGACATCGCGAGCGCGACCAACGTTACGCGCGAGACGGCGAAAAGCCGGCTGCGTTACGCGCTCGCGAAACTGAGGCAGGGGATGGCCCCATGGCGCTGAACGAGCGCAACACGGACGGCCTGGAGCGCGACCCGCTGCTTGACCGGCTCTACCCCCAGACGGGCCTTGAAGAGCCCGGGGCCGGGCTCGATGCGACGATTCGCGCCGCGGCGCGGCGGGAAGTGCAGGCGCGGCCTCATGCCCTGGGTGCGCGGCTGCGCAGATGGCGGCTGCCGATTTCGATCGCGGCCGTGGTCATGCTGTCGGTAAGCGTGGTGACTCTGATGCGCGAGGAGGGCGCTGATCGTTTCGAGGAGGGTCTTCCACCGACGATGGTGGAGCCAAGGGCCCCCACTGCCCGCCCGGGCGGCGACGCCGATCTGAAGGCCAAGGAGAGCGCCGACTCCTTGGGCCGCGCGCAGGTGCCAGAACCCCAAGCATTGCCAGCGCCAGCCGCGGGGTTGACTACCCCCTCTGCTGAAGAGGCGCGTCGGACGCGGCGGCTTGACGCCCCCGCTACCAGGCAGGTCAAGCCCGCCGAGCCTTCCACTGCGGACATCCGGGAGCGGGCCGCTGGAGCGGCAAACGAATCCACGTCGCAGCGACCGGCGTCGTCGGCACCTGCAAAAAGACCGGCGCCGAGCGCCGCGCGCGTCTTGAGGGCGCCCGCGCCGAGCACCAAGGAAGCGCTGGTTGAGGCGAAGGAGGACAGTGCCGGGAAGCGGGCACTCAAGAAAAGTGAGCGCACGCTAACGGACAGCCAAGTCAATGCGCTGATCCGAGAACTCGAGGGAGCGTCGCCGGAAGCATGGCTGGAGAAAATCGAGCGGCTACGCCGGGAAGGGAGGAACGAAGAGGCGGATGACTTGGTGGTCGAGTTCAGGCGCCGGTTCCCTGAGCACCCCATGCCGGTGCGGGAGGGCGTGCGTGGCAACTGACGCACCTGCGTTTCCTCCAGGGGGCGGCGGTCGGCCTGAGCCGCCAATGAGCCGAGGCTCGAAGACTGTTGCCGCAGCGGCTGTGATCCCTGCGATTCGATCGCGACTATGAGGCGCTGGAGCGTTATTGGTAAGCGCTCCGCCTATGGCAGTTGCAGCATCCCGCGGCAATCGATCGAGTGTTTCGAGACGGCTTGGAATCGGGACGTTAAGGTATTATTTTAGAGACAGTTTTTCTGGGTACCGGGACGAGAGCGGGCCTGCTTACAGGGTCTCGTAATCCCTTGGGAACAGAAAAATGCTGCGTCGCAGCATGTCTCAGGCCAACTTGTTCACAGCCATTGACAAAGCGACTGAAAGAAAACATAATTATGCCTATTGCTTTGCAGCATCCCGCTCCTGACCCAGGCGGCGCGGCGGATCTCCGACAGTGGGAGATTCCAGCCATTGACCTCGCCCACTATAACTAGTCAAATTCCTGGTCTGATCCCCAACCTATTGGGGTTGGCTTCAGGCATTGTAATTGCGGGGGACTGATATCGAGACGGTAGCGGAGGCTGGCGCCAGACGGAGCCGGCAACACAAAAAATGGAGGTTTTGCCATGATTGCAAAATCAACCCTGAGCATTGATGGTTTCGGCACGGCAGGGACGGGGCAGCGGGGACGCCACCTCGTCTCCACCTTCGTACTCGTCGCGAGCCTGCTGGCACTCTTGTTGATCGTGCACACGCATTACGGCCCGCTACAGGTCCGGAATCCGTTCCAGCCCGGCCTGCCGCTGGTGGCTATCCAGGCCGACCGGCCGGTCCGCCTTGCCCCGCCTGTGTTGGCCTTGTCGCCCGCCGAGGAGAGCCGCTACCGCGTGCTTTCGGAATATTTGGCCAAGCGTTACCGGGTCTCCCAACAAGTCATCTTTGAGCTGGTGACGCTGGCACATAAGGTCGGCCGCCAACATAAGCTCGACCCACTCCTGATCATGGCCGTGATGGGGACCGAGTCGAGTTTCAATCCCATCGCCGAAAGCAACATGGGCGCCAAAGGCCTTATGCAGATCATCCCCAAATATCACGATGACAAGTTGCAGCCGTTTGGGGGCGAGAAGGCTATCTTCGATCCCGCGGCCAACGTGGTCGTGGGGACCCAGATCCTGAAGGAATATCTGCGCCGTACGGGTAACCTCGGCATCGCGCTGCAGATGTACGCTGGCGCGCTCGGCGATAGGAACGATTTGTATACGCACAGGGTCTTGACTGAACGGCAGCGCCTGCACAGGGTGCTGGCCCGCTCGTCTGCCCCGGGCACCCCTGCGAGGCGCACTCCCGCGAGGACGGCTTCGGCAAAGACGACGCTGTTGACCCGCTTCCGCTAATCCGGTCGCTCCGACGCCCATGGCAAGGATTCGGATTGCCTGGGGCGGCGGGGCCATCACCGCTGAGCTGCGGGACACGCCGACGGTCAAGGCGTTGCTTGCCGCGCTGCCGTGCCAGGCGAGCGCCCGCACCTGGGGAGAGGAGGTCTACTTCGAGTTGCCCGTAAAAACGGTGCTCGAACCCGATGCTCAACAGGTGGTGGAACCCGGGACAGTATGCTTTTGGGTTCAGGGCAGCGCACTCGCCTTGCCCTACGGTCGCACGCCTGCGTCGAAGGGCGACGAATCCCGTCTCGTTACCCGGTGCAACGTCGTGGGCAAGGTCGCGGGCGAACCGCGTCAGCTGCAGAGCATCAAGGACGGGGCGGCGCTGCGCGTCGAAATCATTCCGTAGGGTCGATGCTCAGCGGGAGGCCTCCCGCGCCAGCGCAGGCAACCAAGCGCCTAAATACCCGGTGATGTCCTCCGCCGTTTGATAGGGTGCGAGGCGCACCTGCTCCGGGAATTCCTGTTCCAGTTGCAGCACGTTCGTCAGGTTGATGCGACGCTTCGCCGGGTCGGCCGCGTAGAACCCGAGGAGCGGTTTCTTCGCCTGCAAAAAGCGCATGACGTTGATCCCCGAACCGATTCCAGCCTCGTCGAAGCAATAGATCGCGGTCTGTGCCTCAGATCGGAAGCGGGCATCCCGCTCCATCACGAATTGCGTCACCAGGGCGGTTTCCGACCTATCGCTGCGACCGCGGTGCGGCGGCCACTCCTTGTCGTAATACTCGATGGGATCGCACACCAGGCGGGCCAGCCGCGCCGGATCGAGTTCCGGGAACTGTGCGCGATAGTGGCGGTAGCGCGTATCGTAGCCGAGACCGCTCGCCTCGAGCCAATCGATTACCAGCGTCTTGAAAACGCGCGTGGCGTCCGTGGCGAACATCCCGGCACCGCTGACGTAACAGGGAATCAAAGTTTGTGGCTGCCGATCATGAGGCGCTTGAATACGGAATAGCGCTCACCGACGCCGTCAGGGCTCGGCTCGCGCTTCACCGTGATCCAGACGTCCGGCGGAAAGCCGGCTGCAAGATCGGCGGTATAAGCGCATTCCTCCCCCGCTGCTGCTTCGGCAGCTTCGGTCGAAGGCGCGCCGAGCGCTTCGAGAAAGTGCCGCGCGAGAAGCGCCATCACCCCTTCATAGGCAGGCGCATCAATCTCGACTACTTCGGCAATCGTGCAACGCCTTTGCGAGCCCGCGACGACGAAGGTGGTGTCACAGTGACAGCGTGGTGCGCGGTGACCCTGGGCGAGGTCGCAAACCGCGTACCCGCCTGACACCAGCCACTCGCCGTCTTCCGCGGCGCCTTCCTCGGCCAGCACGCGCTGGTCCGAGTCGTCCAACCGCACCGCTCGCAGGAATTTCATTTTTTCCTCCGGTCCGCCTGAGTCCTGCTCATATAATAGAGGCGTCGGGGACCACGGGATAGGAGGAGAAAATGGCGCAGCAACCTGAGTTGCCGAAGGACATGTTCGAGTTCATGCAAAAGATGTGGAATCCGCTCAACTTCCCGCTCCCCGGCATGTTCACGCCAACCGTGAACCTCGAGGACATCGAGAAGAAGATCACCGAGTTGAAGACGGTGGAGACCTGGCTCACCATGAACATCGGCTTCGTCCAGATGACGATCAAGACGCTGGAGATGCAAAAGACGGCGCTCGAGTCGCTCGCGGCTGCGGCGCCGAAGGCCGATAAGGAAAAGTAACGCGCTCCCGCGCGGCAAGCCGCCGCTCAACCGGCGGCGTACCGGGTGCGGCGCGCCGGATCAAGTCATCGGCTCGAACTGGACAGCAGCCTGTCGTCCAACCGGGGGCTGTATGTCCGTAGTCGCATTTTCAAAGGAGCTAACCATGGCTACGACCATACGCAAGACCGCCTACTTCAGCATGAAAACACCGAATCGCGCGGGCCAGGGCGCGCGGTTGCTTAACGGGCTTGCCGCGCACGGGGTCAATCTGCTGGCATTTACGGGCTTTCCCAATGCCGGAGGCGCGCAGGTCGATTTTGTCCCCTACAACGTCACCAAATTCACGAGCGCAGCGCGCAAGCTGGGGCTGAAGGTAAGCAAGAAGAAGACCGTATTTCTGGCGCAGGGCGCCGACAAGGCCGGCGCAATCGCGGCCATTTGCGGCAAGCTCTCCAGGGCCGGAATCAATATGGTGGCGATGGATGCGGTGACGACCGGCCGCGGCCGCTTTGGGGCAATCTTCTGGGTGAAGCCGAGCGATGTCGCCAGGGTCTCGCGGCTGCTGCTGCGCGCTCGGTAACGTCGGATAACCACAGAGACACAGAGCCCATAGAGGAAAACCGTTGTTTCTCAGAGCCCTTTGTGGCTCTGGGGTGAAGGGCATTGCTGTTTGAGCGTGCCGAGTTCGTCACGCGAATCCACGAATTGGATGGTCCACCCGGCGGCGCGTCGCGAAAATGTGGTTAAATCACGCGCTCTGATCGTTGTCAGTCGAAACCAGGAGAAACCCCATGCCCCATGCAATGCGAATTCATGAACACGGCGGAGCCGAGAAAATGCGCTGGGAAGCAGTCGAGGTGGGCGATCCGGGGCCGGGCCAGGTGCGGGTGCGGAACACCGCAGTTGGACTGAACTTTGTCGACATCTACCAGCGTAACGGCCTCTATCCCATGCAGCTGCCGTTCACCCTGGGCTCCGAGGGCGCTGGTATTGTCGAAGCCGTCGGTCCCAAGGTCAAGGAGTTGAAGGTGGGGGATCGTGTCGCCTATGCCGGTCCACTCGGCGCCTACGCCGAAGTATTGCTGCGGCCCGCGGACCGCTTGGTGAAGATTCCGGCGGGCGTGGACGACAAGACGGCGGCTGCAATGATGCTGAAAGGCTTGACCGCCCACTACCTGATCCGGCGCACTTATCGCGTGAAGAAAGGCGACACGATCCTCATGCACGCGGCTGCAGGCGGCGTTGGCCAGATTCTTTGCCAATGGGCAAAACACCTGGGAGCGACTGTGATCGGCACCGTGGGCAGCGATGAAAAGGCCGAGCTCGCGAAGAAGGCCGGTTGCAAGCACGTCATCGTGCTCTCGCGCGAGAAGTTTTCCGAGCGCGTGAAGGAAATCACCAAGGGCAAACGCGTGCCGGTCGTCTACGACGGCATCGGCAAGGACACCTTTATGGATTCGCTCGACTGCTTGCAGCCCATGGGACTCATGGCGAGCTTCGGCAATGCCTCTGGCGCCGTGCCGCCGTTCAACGCGGGCATCCTGGCGCAGAAGGGATCGCTTTTCCTCACGCGCCCGACGCTGGTGCACTACTCGGCATCGCGCGAGGACCTCGTGAAAGGGGCGCGCGAACTGTTCGCCGTCGTGAAAAGCGGGGCGGTGAAGATCCGCGTCAACCAGACCTACCCGCTGCGCGAAGCGGCGCAGGCGCAGAACGATCTGGAAGCGCGCAAGACGACGGGATCAACCGTGTTGATCCCGTAACGGGCTCAAAGAGGAAGAAACGGGGTCCTGCCTTCGTTCCAGCCCCGGCAGTACAGCTCGCCGTTCGCCGTGGCGAACGGCGTCAATCGGCGTTGAGTATCAACGCCGATTCTTGAACTGCTCGGTTGCTTTCACCAGTTCCGCGCTGATGCCGGGTTCCCATGCCGAGTGCCCCGCGTCGGGGACCGCGATGTAGGTCGCCTGCGGCCAGGCGCGGTGCAACTCGTCCGCGGTCACGATCGGGCAGACGGCATCGTAGCGTCCCTGCACAATGGTGCACGGCAGTTGGCGGATACGCCCGACGTTTTCAAGCAGCGAATTCTCCGGCAGGAAGATGTTGTGGCTGAAGTAGTGCGCTTCGATGCGCGCGAGCCCCAGCGCCACGCCGTCCGCCGCAAAATAGGACACCGTCTCCGGACTGGGAAGCAGCGTCGAGCATGCACCCTCGTAGGTGCTCCAGGCCCGCGCGGCTGGCACATGCACGTTGGGGTCCGGGTCGGCCAGGCGTTTATAGTAGGCGGCCAGGAGGTTCCCGCGCTCGTCCTCGGGGATCAATGCCGTGAATGCCAGCCAGGGCTCAGGAAATAGGTTCCGCAGCCCGTAGAGAAACCATTTGATCTCGCTCGTGCGGCAGAGGAAAACGCCGCGCAGGATGAAGCCCGTGCACGATTCGGGATGTGCCTCGCCGTACGCAAGCGCCAGCGTGCTGCCCCACGAGCCGCCGAATACGAGCCAGCGCCCGATTCCCAGGTGGACGCGCAGACGCTCGATATCGGCGATGAGGTGAGGTGTCGTGTTCTCCTTCAACTCTCCGAGCGGCGTCGAGCGCCCGGCGCCCCTCTGATCAAAGACCACGATGCGATAATGCGCGGGATCGCAGAAGCGCCGGAGCGCCGGCGCCGCGCCGGCTCCTGGACCGCCCTGCAGAGATCGGAAGAGCACACGTCTGAAC
>JAQBFV010000190.1:0-7569 GCA_032123035.1 Betaproteobacteria bacterium
CATGTTGAAAAGATCCAAAACCCATTTGAGCCGCAGATAAACGCAGATAAACGCGGATAAGTGGAGTACAACAATTTCAAACAAAAAAAGCCGGCTGTGACCGGCCTTTCCGGACGACGGATGCTATCACTCACTGCGGACACGCCCTAGCGCAAAGCCTCTGCCTGCGTCTGCGGCAACGCCGTCCGCAGTGCATCGGCCCGCTGGTCCTTTGGCAAGCTCGCCAGCATTTTTACCCGCGCGTAGAACCGGCCAAGATCACCGCCCTCGCGTTCGAGCAGCGACTGGAACGCCGGCACGAGCTGCGTGTAGATGGCGACCGAAGCGACCTGCGCGTTGTTGGGCCTCTGCGCGAACCAGTGGTCATAGCCCGTAAAGCCGGAGCGGTTCCTGAACACGCGGTACTCCTGGTCCATTTGCTCGAGTATCGCGGCCTTGCGAATACGCATCGCGTCCGGTGCCAGGCCCGAGTGATAGAGCGCGTCGAGCCGCTGGCGGCCCCGCTCGACAATGCGCTTGAACTCCTCGCGTGCGTGCTGCCGGCGCTCGAAATCGGCCAGCGCTGCCTTGTTGCCCGTGCTGGTGAGCCAGCGCTTCATGCCCTCGGTTTCGACGGCGACTGCAAACGACTCGTTGAAAACCGTGTCATCGGTCGCATAGGCAACCTGGTGCGCAAGCTCGTGGAACAGGAGACGCGCAATCTCGACGTCGGAGAACTGCATGAACGTGTTGAGCAGGGGATCGGCAAAATAGCCGAGCGTGGAATAAGCCGGCACTCCGCCCACGTAAACATCCTGCCCCTGAGCCGCCAGGCCCGCGGAGAAGCGCTCGGCCGCCGCGCGATCGAAATAGCCCCGGTAGGCGACACAGCCCGCGACCAGGAAGCACCACTGCACGGGCGAGACGGAGAACTCCGGGGCTGCAAAAACATTCCACACCGCGAACGGCCGCTCGAGATCGGCGTAGCTGCGGTAACTGGCATTGTCCGGAAGTTTGAGCTCGTCGCTCGCAAAATCGCGAATTTTCTCCACGCGGGCGAGCTTCCGCCGCAGGGTCTCGTCAGTCCCGGGATCACCGATCACCTCCGCCACCGGCCGTTCACGGGCCCACATGTCGAGTTGCCCGTTTACCGACTGCCAGTAGTAGCCGATGCCGTTACACCCGCCCATCGAAACCAGCAGGCCTGCAATCGCTAATGGTCGAATCAGACGCATTGTTCCTACCATTTCACACTGCGTGAGTCGTGAATCGTGAAGCGATCACAATTTTAAGGTTACTACTTCTCTTGGGATCTTTGCCGTTCAATTATTATCCTTGCTTCTCTTGGCGCGCTTGGCGATTCAATAAATTCCGTGAAACGTGAATCGTGAAACGTGAAACGTGAAACGGGTTTTCTTGGAGGTCTAATGGTGATTCTGTTTCTCTCGGCACCTCGGCGGTTCAGTTTTGATTTTGCTTCTCTCGGCGTCTCTGCGGTTCAAATCGGTTCTTGATCTTCATGGCGTTCTTGGCGCCCTGGCGGTTCGATTGTAATCCTGCATCTCTCCTTCCCTCTTCCCTCGTGCCTCCACCCTAGCGGGCAAAGGCGCCATCACGAAGAAAGGCACACATCTGCCGCGCGACCGCACGGGAAATCAGCATCCCCGAATGACTCACGGGCAGGACGACATGATCGTGCATCCCGGGCAGCCGTGTCTCCTCGACACTCACGACCCCATCGTTGGGCCGAGGCAGATCCGGCGCGACGAGGCGCCCGAGCCCGAAGGGCGAGTTGCCCGCAATCACTCCGATCTCACGGACTGGTGCCGGCCTGGAGTGCGCGGCCCCGAGCCATTCAGGCAGACTGCGCCCGAGCGCCGTGCGCCCGCCCGGCAGGCGCGCCAACCTCCGCGCCGTGTAGCTTTCCACGAACGGCGTGCCGGCCAACACGACCCGGCCCGGCGGCAGTGAGATGGCCAGCTCGATCGCTCGCAGAACGATCAGCCCGCCCAGGCTGTGGCCGACCAGATGCAGCCGTGAAGCAGGCAACTCGCGCAGGTAACGCGCGAGCCGCCCGGCGTTCTCGGTGAGCGTCAGCCGCATGGATGGGTAGGAGTACGCCAGCGCCTGATATCCCGCGCGCGCCACGCGGCGGCGCATCAATTCCATCGCGATGCCGTGGACCCACAGCCCGTGCACTAAGACAACGGTATCCATTCCTCACGGTGATCAGCGACCAGGAACTGGTGATGCGTACTGGTGATGAGAAATGGTGATGATTACTGGTGATGGACGAAGGGACAGCTTTTCTTCATCACCATTTCGCATCACCATTATCCATCACTTCTTCTGCATTATCGGCGTGTATCGGCGTTCATCGGCGGCAAACAAAACGTGTTCGGGGTTTCGGGTTTATATTTCCAATATGCATTGACCGGTAGACCCCAAGGCGTTTATCTGCGGCTAATGACTGGGTTTTAAACTAGGCCCGATTCACGTTTCACGATTTACGTTTCACGATATCAGCCGGCAGTGCCGCGATAAACCGTGATCTCATCCTCGGCGAGGTGGCTCACGTCGCCCCACTCCACCATGCGCCAGGTGCTCGAGCCGTATCCGAAAAGATTCACGCTCGCGTTGATGAGGGGCACCGGGCGCTGCACCCCGTGGTCGAGCCCGTGCGCTGCCCGGTAAAGCGAGTCGAGCACGAGCCCGTGCGTGACCACTACGACCTCCTCGCCCGGGTGGCGGGTAGCGATCTCGGCCAGGCAACCCAGGCAACGCTGCGTGAATCCGCGGGCGCTCTCGCCGCCGGGTACCTCATAGTCAGGGTCGCGGCTCGCGAAACGCGCGTACTCCTGCGGATAGCGCGCCCGGATCTCGTCTGCAATCAGACCCTCGAAGACTCCGAACGCGCGCTCCCGTAGTCGTGGCTCGAGCAGGAGTTCGCGCCGCGTTTGTTCCGCGATGGCATGCGCCGTGTCCCGCGCGCGGCTCAGGTCACTGCTATAGAGCGCCGAGAACGCCTGGCGAGCAAGCCGGCGGGCAAGCGCCTGCGCCTGGGCGCGGCCGACCTCAGACAGCGCCGTGTCGGTCGTGCCCTGCATTCGCTTCTCGCGATTCCAGGTGGTTTCGGCGTGGCGAACGACGATGAGGGTAGTTTCCTGCATCAGCTAAAACCTGTGACTCGTGACTTGTGACTATTGTACCCGCTGGCGCGCACTATAATGGGTGCGCCGTTTATGGACGACACGCCCGACAACCTGCTGGAGAACAACGAGCGCCGCCTGCGCGAAGACCGGCGGCTTCTGGGGCGTCTGCTCGGAGACGTGATACGGGAGCAGGTCGGCGCGGCGACTCTGGAGCGCATCGAACGGATTCGGCAGACTGCAGTCGGCTTCCGCCGCGCGAAATCCGACGAGGATGCCCAGGCGCCCGCCGTCGAGGCCGACCTCGAGCAGCAACTCGACGCCCTCGACATCGAGCAAACGCTGCACGTAGTGCGCGCGTTCAGCTACTTCTCGTATCTGGTTAACATCGCCGAGGACGCGGAGCGGAACCGTCGCGAGCGTGGGGATGCCATTGATGGCCGGGCGCCCTCGGGTAGCGTCGCGTATGCGCTCGAACGCGCGCTCGAGGCGGGCGCCACGAGCGAGGCGATCGTCCAATGGTTCACCCGCGCGCACGTGAGTCCCGTACTAACGGCCCATCCCACCCAAGTGCAGCGCCAAAGCATACTCGAATGCGAGCGCGGAATCGCGCGGCTGGTCGATGCTCCGCCGACCCCTGAACGCGACGAAGCGCTGCGACGCGAGGTGCTGCGTTTGTGGCTGACCTCGATGCTGCGGCTGGCGAAACTCGCCGTCGCTGACGAAATCGAGAACGGCCTGGTGTACTTCAGGCTGACCTTCCTTGCGGAGTTGCCCCGGCTTTATTCCGGGATAGAGACCAGGCTCCAGAAGCGCCTCGGCCTCGAGCGCACGCCCTGGCTGCCGCCCTTCCTCACCGTCGGCACGTGGATCGGCGGCGACCGCGACGGCAATCCCCACGTCAACGCCGAAGTGCTCGCGTTTGCGCTACGCGAACAGGCACGGCTCATCCTCGGCCACTACCTCGAGGAGGTCAACGCGCTCGGCCGCGAGCTGTCGCTCTCGACTCGCATCAAGCCCGAGCCTGCGGAGATTCGCCCGCTTGTTGAGGCCTCAGGGGATGATTCACCTTATCGCGTGGATGAGCCCTACCGCCGTGCGCTGACAGGAATCTACGCCCGGCTGGCGGCGAGCGCTGGTGCGCTCGCGGGCTTGCGCCCGGCCCGCGCTCCGCGTTCTGGCCGCGAGCCATATGCCGACGCAGAAGGTTTCGCGGCGGACCTCGATATCATCGAGCGCAGCCTCGCCGCCCAGGGCGCAGAGCGGCTCGCGGAGGGACGGCTGCGGGAGCTACGGCGAAAGGTGAGCGTATTCGGATTTCATCTTGCTCCGATCGACCTGCGGCAAAGCTCGGCGAGGCATGAAGCGGCCGTGGCCGAACTGCTGGCGCGTGCCGGCGTCGAGGCCGGTTATGCCAATCTCGACGAGGACTCGCGCGCGACGCTGCTTGCGCGCGAGCTTGGCGGACCGCGGCTGTTGCGCAATCCGCACCTTCCCTATTCCGCCCCGGTGCTGGAGGAACTGGCGATACTCACGGAAGCGGCCGAGGGACGGCGGCGATTGGGGTCGCGGGCTGTGCCCCACTACGTGATCTCGCACTGCCAGTCGGTCTCGGATTTGCTCGAGGTTGGCGTCCTCCTTCGCGAAGTGGGCCTCTACCGGCCCGGCGGTGCGGGAACAGCGCCAATGCTCGAAATGGACATCATCCCGCTGTTCGAGTCGATCGCAGATCTCGAGCGTTGCGGCGCCATCCTCGATGCAGCGCTGAGCCTGCCGCTGTACCGCGCCTGGGTGGATGCGCGTGGCGGCGTCCAGGAAGTGATGCTCGGCTACTCGGACAGCAACAAGGACGGCGGTTACGTTACTTCAAACTGGGCGTTATACAAGGCCTCCTCGGCGCTGCTCGCGGTGTGCGGCAAGCACGGTGTCCGGTTGCGCCTTTTTCACGGCCGCGGCGGCACGGTCGGCCGTGGCGGCGGCCCGAGCCATGACGCCATCCTCGCGCAGCCAGCGGGAACCGTGGACGGCGCGCTGCGCCTCACCGAGCAGGGCGAGGTAATCGCGGGCAAGTACGCCGATCCGGAAAATGGACACCGCAACCTCGAGACACTGGCAGCCGCAGTGATCGAGGCGAGCCTGGGCAGGCGCCCACCGCATGCAAGACGCCAGCGCCATCTCGAGATCATGGAGGCGCTTTCCGCTTCCGCGTTGCGCGCCTACCGCAGGCTGATCGTCGAAACACCCGGCTTCACCGACTACTTCCGGGCGTCAACACCGATTACCGAAATTGCCGATCTCAACATCGGCAGCCGCCCCCCTAGCCGCCACGGCACCCAGCGCGTCGAGGACCTGCGCGCGATCCCGTGGGTTTTCAGCTGGAGCCAGTGCCGGCTGATGCTGCCGGGTTGGTACGGGTTCGGCACCGCGGCAGAGGAATGCGTTGCGCAGAAGCTCGGCAATCTCGACGAGCTTCGGGAAATGCGTTCGGAGTGGCCTTTCTTCCGCAGCGTGCTGTCGAACATGGACATGGTGCTTGCGAAGACCGACCTCGCCATTGCCTCGCGCTACGCCGAGCTCGTTCCGGATGTCGAGTTGCGGCGCCTGGTCTTTGGCCGCATCGCCGCGGAATGGCACCTCGCACGCAGGTGGCTCGCCGAAATCACGCAGCGCGAGGAACTGCTGGCGGACGAGCCAGTGCTCGCGCGTTCGATCCGCAACCGCTTTCCATATCTCGATCCTCTCAACCACCTCCAGGTCGATCTTCTCAAGCGCTACCGCGCCGGTGATACGGACGAGCGCACGCGGCGCGCGCTCCACCTCACGATAAACGGAATCGCCGCCGGCTTGCGCAACTCAGGTTGAGCGGCGACCGAACGCATGCCCTCCATCGTCATCATGGTCGTCGCGCCGCTGGCCGTCCTCGCGGCGTACATCATTTTCGGCATCTCCGGCTTCGGCTCCACGCTGATCGCAATTCCGCTGCTGGCGCACATTTTTCCACTGAAGTTCGCGGTGCCGGTGGTCCTCCTGCTTGACGCAGTCGCCTCGTACTCGCAAGGAATTCGGCTGCACAAAGGAGTAAACAAGCGCGACGTGCTGCCGATGCTCCCTTTTCTCGTCGCGGGAATGCTGATCGGCGTTTCCATACTAGTGGGCGTGCCGGGCGAGTTCCTGCTTCCAATCCTGGGCGGGTGCATCACTGCCTATGGCATCTACTATGCAGTGAAGCGGGAATCGGCTTTCCGCTTCGGGCGCTGGATGGCGGCGCCGTTCGGGCTCCTGGGCGGAACGACGTCATCGGTTTTCGGCATCGGCGGACCGTTCTACGTTATGTACCTCGTGGGTCGTGGCTCGACGCCCGAGCAGATCCGGTCCACGATGCCGGTGATCTTCATGTTCACCACGGTCGGCCGCATCCTGCTCTTCTCGCTCGCGGGCCTCATGACCCAGGATGTGCTCATCACCGCGGCGCTGCTCTTACCCGTCATGGTCATCGGGCTGTGGTGCGGCAATCGCTTGCACCTGAATATCTCGCGCGATCGAGCGGCGCGCGTGATCGGCACGTTGCTGACGCTGAGCGGGGTATCGCTGCTGCTTCGCTCTCTCTGACTTATGGTAAGAGGTGATGAATAATGGTGATGAGAAATGGTGATGAATGATGGTGATGGAAATGCGCATTGCCCCTCATCACCAGTACTCATCACCAATATCTTCATCACCAGTCCCCATCACCAGTTCCCATCACCAGTTCCCATCACCAGGTCTGGGGCGCACGGTCCCACCCCACAGGACACCCACCTAGGGCGCGATGAAGGGCTGCGGCCGTGGCGCCCGCCGTTGAGGCACGGGCCTGTCATCGCACGAGGAACCCTCTAAGCGTGCCGCCCGTTTCGCGTCGAAGACTTTCTCGTACAACAGGGTAACGTGCTGCACGTCGTTGTCGGGCCGGTCCTTCCATTCGGCGCCTGTGGAAGTGTAGCGAATGGCAAGCGTGATCACCTCACGATTGTCTTCCGTCACCCAGTGTCGGACCATCTGGTGAATGAACTTCGGTGCCCGCGTGGAGCCATCGGGGCCGACTTCCCATGCAGCACCACGGCCACGGCACTCGGTGAATCTTGAGAAATAGCCGCGGTAATGATCAATCACGGCGGTCGACGGAAATGCGAGCTTAATCGAAAAATGGTCCTGCTCGGTGCGGCCCGGTCGAATCGCTGCGTGCCCGACTTCGAACGCCCCCTCAGGCACGGGATACGTCGTGGCAGCGGCGAGCACCGCGGAGCACTGCAACAACGCAAAGAACAAGATTAGCCGCAGATAAACGCAGATAAACGCAGATTTATACATACAAGAAACAGAAAACCAAGAATAAGAACAGGACCGTTTAGCCGCCGATGAATGCCGATAAAACGATAGACAGGATTTACAAGATTAACAGGAT
>JAQBFV010000191.1:0-3879 GCA_032123035.1 Betaproteobacteria bacterium
CATCGACAAGGCGGTCGAGGCGGTGGTGGAGGAGTTGAAGAAGATCTCGAAGCCATGCACCACGACCAAGGAGATTGCGCAGGTGGGGGCGATCTCGGCCAATGCGGATGAGCAGATTGGCAAGATCATTGCGGATGCGATGGAGAAGGTGGGCAAGGAAGGGGTCATCACGGTCGAGGACGGCAAGAGCCTGCAGAACGAGTTAGAGGTGGTCGAAGGCATGCAGTTTGACCGCGGCTATCTCTCGCCCTACTTCATCAACAACGCCGAAAAGCAGATTTCGATGCTCGAGAACCCGTACATTCTGCTCTACGACAAGAAGGTCTCGAACATCCGGGATCTGCTGCCGCTGCTGGAGCAGGTGGCCAAGGCGGGCAAGCCTCTGCTGATCATTGCTGAGGAAATCGAGGGTGAGGCGCTGGCGACGCTGGTCGTGAACAACCTCCGCGGGATCCTGAAGACTTGTGGCGTAAAAGCGCCGGGCTTCGGCGACCGCCGCAAGGCGATGCTCGAGGATATTGCGATTCTCACCGGCGGCACGCTGATCTCTGAGGAGATCGGGCTGCAGCTGGAGAAGGTCACTCTCAAAGACCTGGGGCAGGCCAAGCGCGTCGAGATCGGCAAGGAAGCGACCATCCTCATCGACGGCGCGGGCGAGACGAAGGCGATCGAGGGCCGGGTGAAGAACATTCGCACCCAGATCGACGAGGCAACCAGCGATTACGACCGCGAGAAGCTGCAGGAGCGCGTGGCGAAGCTGGCTGGCGGTGTCGCGCTGATCAAGGTAGGCGCTGCGACCGAACTCGAGATGAAGGAGAAGAAGGCGCGCGTGGAAGACGCGCTGCACGCGACCCGCGCGGCGGTCGAAGAAGGGATCGTGGCAGGCGGGGGCGTTGCCCTGTTACGGGCCCGCGCGAACGCCAAGCCAAAGGCCGACAATCACGACCAGGAAGCCGGTATAAAAATCGTAATGCGTGCACTCGAAGAGCCGATGCGCTGGATCGTCGCCAACGCGGGCGATGAGCCCTCGGTGGTGGTGAACAAGGTAGTCGAGGGCAAAGGCAACTTCGGTTACAACGCGCAGACCGGCGAGTATGGCGATCTGGTGCAGATGGGCGTCGTCGACCCGACCAAGGTCGCGCGCGCTGCGCTGCAAAACGCGGCCTCGGTCGCGGGCCTCATCCTGACGACCGATGCGATGGTCGCCGAGGCGGCGAAGGAAGAGTCCGGACATGCGCATCCCGGCATGGGCGGAATGGGCGGCATGGGCGGTATGGACATGTAGCCGCTGGAGCGGACACGCGCAAGCGTGCCGCTCAGCTCGGGTTCGCAGTACAACCCGTGTCGTGAATGATGAAAATCCCCGCCTCGGCGGGGATTTTCATTGGTGTATAATCCGCGCACTCCGATGTAGCCCGCCGCCCCACAGCACGTCCCCACCGCGCGCCGGCAGAGCACGGCACCCGCCTTCCGGTGGCGCCGAACTCCCGAAACCAGAAGTCGCCGGGCAACCCCGCGACCTTGACGAGATGGACCTTCCCGAAGCCGCAACCGAGCGCCAGCGCCAGACCGAGATCGCGCGGCGGCGGACCTTTGCGGTCATCTCGCATCCGGACGCGGGCAAGACGACGTTGACGGAGAAGCTGCTGCTGTTTGCCGGGGCGATCCAGAGCGCGGGCACGGTGAAGGCGCGCAAGAGCGCGCGCCACGCCACTTCGGACTGGATGGAGATCGAGAAAGAGCGCGGCATCTCGGTAGCGAGCTCGGTGATGCAATTCGAGTACCGGGATCACCTCCTGAACCTGCTTGACACGCCCGGCCACCAGGATTTTTCCGAGGACACCTACCGGGTACTCACGGCGGTGGACGCGGCGCTGATGGTGATCGACGCGGCGAAGGGCGTGGAGGAGCGGACGATCAAGCTGCTGGAGGTGTGCCGGCTGCGCGGCACGCCGATCATCACCTTCGTCAACAAGCTCGACCGGGAGGTGCGCGATCCACTCGAGCTGATGGACGAAATCGAGAGGGTGCTCGACATCGAGTGCGCGCCGGTCACCTGGCCGGTCGGCGCGGGCAAGGACTTCCGTGGCGTCTACAGGCTCGAGCGCGACGAGGTCATGCTGTTTGCACCTGGGCGCGACAAGGCGGGGGGGGCGCCGTGGAGGTCGTGCGCGGGCTTGACGATCCGCGGCTCGTCGCGATGTGCGGTCCCGGTGCGGTCGAGCTGCAGCGCGCAGTGGACGAGACCGGTCTCATCCGCGCAGCAGGGCACCGCTTCGATCGGGCAAGGTTCCTGGCGGGGAGCCAGACCCCCGTTTTCTTCGGCTCCGCCATCAACAACTTCGGCGTGCGCGAGGTGCTCGACGCGCTCGTCGATCTCGCCCCGCCGCCGGGGGCGCGCGACGCGGGTACGCGCAGCGTGCAACCCGAGGAGCAGCCGTTCACGGGGTTCGTCTTCAAGATCCAGGCGAACATGGATCCCGCGCATCGCGACCGGGTCGCATTCATGCGCGTGTGCTCGGGCCACTTTCGACGCGGGATGAAGCTGCGCCACCTGCGCACCGCCAAGGATCTGCGTTGTGGCAACGTAGTGAGCTTCCTGTCGCAGCGGCGAGAGGCGGTCGAGGATGCCTGGCCCGGGGATGTGATCGGGCTCTATAACCGCGGGGGTATACAGATCGGCGACACCATCAGCGAAGGCGAAGAGCTGAGCTTCACGGGCATCCCGTTCTTCGCGCCGGAGCTCTTCGCGACGGTCCGGCTGCGCAACCCGATCAAGTCGAAGCAGTTGCAGAAGGGCTTGCAGCAGCTGGGCGAGGAGGGAGCGATCCAGGTGTTCCGCCCGTTGTTCGCCAACGAGATGGTGCTGGGCGCGGTGGGACCGCTGCAGTTCGAGGTCACGGTGCACCGTCTGCGCACCGAGTACGGCGTGGACGCGACGTTCGAGACCGCGGCCTACAAGCTCGCGCGCTGGGCCAGCGCCGAGAACCCGAACGACCTCGCACAATTCGAGCGCGGAAACGCCTCGCGCCTCGCCCGCGACACAGCAGGCGACCTCGCTATCCTGCTCACCGTCCCCGCGATCCTCGAAGTCGTGCAAAAGCAATGGCCGCGCATCCGTTTCCACGCGACGCGCGAGCATGCCGGGCTCGAGAAGCCCTGATGTCGTCCGGTTATCGCACCGAATAAGCGGAATGACGAATGTGGGGCGCGATCGCGGGGGACGTGAGCGGCTCGGTCCTCGACGGGGCCGGCACCAGGGCGAAGGAGTTTCCCCTCGGCGTCGCCGGCAGCGGAGTACCCTTGACGGTGCGCGCGATTGGCGATTAAATTGCGCGCAATTTTCTCGGCGCACACGCCGAGAAAATTTAAGCTGGCCACGGGGCGGCCAGCTGGTAGCGCAGAGGACTGTCAACAAGCCGCGGTCCTTTGGCTTGTTGGGTGAAGGCTAACATCGCCTGCCATGTTAAGCTCGCTTCAGCGAGCGGCCGGAGCCAAAATCCCAGTCGGCGGTTCAATCAGACTTATTGGTAGTCGAAGTTTGCAGTAAATGGCCAGGTAGCTCCATCATTATGGTGCGGAAATGGTCAGGTGCCATTTCCGCACTCGACATTTCCCCTCGCCCTCAGGGAGAGGGGGAAGGGGAGAAGGTGGGGTAGAGCAGAGGACTGACAACATGCGCGGTTTATCGCATGTTGCGGCGTAGGCTAACATTCACAACACAGGGTTGTTAATGTTAAGGCTGACGATCCGTCAGCCGGCCGAAGCCAAAATCCCGGTCGGCGGTTCAATCAGACTTATTGGAAGTCGTAGTTTGCAGCAAGTGGCCAGGTAGCTCAGTTGGTAGAGCAGAGGACTGAAAATCCTTGTGTCGGCGGT
>JAQBFV010000192.1:0-4281 GCA_032123035.1 Betaproteobacteria bacterium
GAGCGCACGGAACTCAAGGACTGGATTGGAAAGCTATGCAGCGTGACCGACGTGGTCACTTCCTGGCCGCTCGCAGCGCTGGGCGCAACGCTCGATCGGCGCGACCCGGAACCCCGGACGGGTGATGCAATTCCGCCAGGCTGGCATTGGCTCTATTTCCTCGAAACCAGCCCGGCCTCCGAAGTAGGGCCGGACGGCCATCCCCGGCGCGGGGATTTCCTGCCGCCTGTGCAGCTGCCGCGGCGAATGTGGGCAGGCGGCCGCATCGAGTTCGCGCGGCTACTCAAAGTGGGGGAAACCGCGCGGCGCGACTCGGAAGTCGTCTCGGTCGAGAGCAAGCAGGGACGCAGCGGCCATCTCGTGTTCGTAACCGTACGTCACACCATCACGGCCTCGGGAAGTACCGCAGTGACCGAAGAGCACGATATTGTTTACCGCGACGCGCCGCAGCCCGGCGAGCCGCCCCCGGCGCTCAAGCCGGCGCCGGCAGAGGCCGCGTGGCGCCGAGAGGTCGTCGCCGATCCTGTCATGTTGTTCCGGTTTTCCGCGCTGATATTCAACGCCCATCGCATCCATTACGACATCGATTATTGCCACGAAGAGGGTTATCCGGGCCTCATCGTCCACGGCCCGCTGCAGACCATCCTGTTACTCGATCTGTGCCGTCGCCATGACACGCGGCCCGTGCGCCGGCTGGAATACCGCGCCCTGCACCCGCTCTTCCATTTCGAGCGCTTCACCGTGAATGGCGCGCCGACGACGGATGGCTCCCAGGTTGCGCTATGGACGGCGAACGCGGCCGGTGGATACTCCATGAGCGGGACCGCGTACTTCTGACATACCGTCTGACATACCGCGCGCACTTATTAGTTACGGCTTTGGTGCTGGCGCGTTGCGTTTAACCACAACAAACTTAAGGTCATGACGCACCCTACGGCACGGGTCTGCATTGGCCGAGCTCCCCGGCTAACTGCCTCAAACCGCACCGATTTTCGCGTCGTGTGTGAAGGAAGGCGCACTGTAAAACCCGAGTAAGAAAGCTTTTCAAAACGGCCACTTAGCGGTAATATTCAGAGAACTTATCGGGCCAATTCGCTGTCATCATGGGATATGACACAGCCGATAAGTAAAAAGAGCGCAGCAAGGAGCAGGTTTGAAACCGACAGATATCGGCGTTCCTGATTATTTTCATAAAGTTGTCGATTGTCAGTGGGCCTGTCCGGCTCACACCCCCGTTCCCGAATACATCCGGATGATCGCGGCAGGCCGCTACGGCGATGCCTACATGGTCAACTGGTGGTCGAACGTATTCCCCGGAATCCTTGGGCGAACCTGCGACCGGCCGTGCGAGCCGGCATGCCGGCGCGGGCGCGTCGAGGAACGCAACACCGAGAAGGCGGAGCCGGTGGCAATCTGCCGACTGAAGCGCGTTGCCGCGGACTACAAGGAAGACATCAGCGACCGGTTGCCCAAGGCGCCGCAGCACAAGAACGGCAAGCGCGTGGCCTGCGTCGGTGCCGGTCCTGCCTCGCTCACCGTCGCGCGCGATCTTGCGCCACTGGGCTATCAGGTAACGGTGCTCGACCAGGATCCGCGCGCCGGCGGCATGATCTGGTCGCAGATACCGCGCTTTCGTCTGCCGCTCGAAGTGATCGACGAGGAAGTGGGCTACATACTCGGGCTCGGTGTCGAGTTCCGGGGCGGTGTGAAGATCGACAGCCTGAAGCAACTGATGGCCGAGCACTACGATGCCATTTTTGTCGGCTGCGGCGCACCGCGGGGCCGCGATCTGGATGTGCCGGGCCGGCAAGACGCGGCGGCGAACATTCACATCGGTATCGACTGGCTCTCCTCGGTCTCGTTCGGCCACGTCACCCGCATCGGCAAACGCGTGATCGTGCTAGGCGGCGGCAACACGGCGATGGACTGCTGCCGCACATCCCGTCGTCTCGGGGGCGAGGATGTGAAGGTCATCGTTCGTTCCGGCTTCGAGGAGATGAAGGCGTCGCCTTGGGAGAAGGAGGATGCCATGCACGAGGACATCCCCATCCTCAACTACCTTGTGCCCAAAGCGTTCACCCATGACGAGGGCCGCCTGACGGGTGTCACGTTCGAGAAGGTGCGCGCGGAGCACGACGCAAAGGGCCGGCGCAAGCTCGTGCCGACCGGAGAGCCCGACCAGCATTTCGAGTGCGACGACGTGCTCGTCGCAGTCGGCCAGGAAAATGCTTTTCCGTGGATCGAGCGCGATGCCGGCATCGAGTTCGACGAGCGGGGCATGCCGAAGGTCAATACGGCCACTCTGCAGTCGAGCGTTCCCAACGTCTTATTCGGTGGCGACTCTGCGTTCGGCCCCAAGAACATCATCTGGGCGGTGGCCCACGGTCATGACGCTGCGATTTCGATCGACAAGCTGCTCAACGGCGAGGACGTGCGCGAACGACCGGCGCCCGGGGTCACGCTCATGTCCCAGAAGATGGGCATCCACGAGTGGAGCTACGACAACGACATCTCGCTCGCCAATCGCTACCAGGTGCCCTGGCGCGACAAGAAGCTCACGTTGAAGGACATCAAGGTCGAGGTCGAGCTCGGCTTCGACCCGAAGAGCGGCTTCGCCGAGGCGCAGCGCTGTCTCAACTGCGACGTGCAGACGGTCTTCACCGGCAAGCTGTGCATCGAGTGCGACGCCTGCGTCGACATCTGCCCCATGGACTGCATCACCTTTACCGAGAACGGTGAAGAGGCCGATCTGCGCAAGCGGCTCAACGCGCCGGCGACCGACGCAACGCAGGATCTTTACGTCTCGGACGTGTTAAAAACCGGGCGCATCATGGCAAAGGACGAGGACGTCTGCCTGCACTGCAGCCTGTGCGCGGAGCGCTGCCCCACCGGCGCGTGGGACATGCAGAAATTCCTGCTGGACATGACCCACGCCGGCCCGGCATGCCGCACCCCGGCGCGCAAGGCGGCTTGAGGAAGACCGGAAATGAAACCCGTTGAGGCAGTCAACGATTTTGTCGTCAAGTTTGCCAACGTGAACGGGTCGGGCTCGGCCAGCGCCAACGAGCTCTTCGCGCGCTCCATTCTGCGCATGGGTGTTCCGGTCTCGCCGCGCAACATCTTCCCTTCCAACATTCAGGGCCTGCCCACCTGGTACGAGGTGCGGGTCAACGAGCGGGGCTACCAGGGCCGGCGGGGGGGCGTCGACCTGATGGTCGCCATGAACCCCCAGACCTGGGACAAGGACGTGAAGGAGATCGAGGCTGGCGGCTATTTGTTCTACGACAACTCCAAGCCGCTGCCGAAATCGAAGTTCCGCGACGATGTGAACTTCATCGGCGTGCCGCTGACCGAAATCTGCAACGCCAGCTACAGCGACGCGCGGCAGCGGCAGCTGTTCAAGAACATCATCTACGTGGGCGCGCTGTCGGCGCTGCTCGACATCGACGCGGGTGAGATCGAGCGGCTGTTCTCGGAGCAGTACAAGGGAAAAGAGGCGCTGCTCCAGTCAAATATCAAGGCGCTGCGGCTCGGGCGCAACTATGCGACCGAGCATTTCTCCTGTCCGATCGGGATCAGGGTGCAGCGAGCCAACGCGGTTGGCAACCGGATTTTCGTCGACGGCAACAGCGCGGCTGCGCTGGGCGCGCTTTATGGCGGCGCCACCGTCTGCGCCTGGTATCCGATCACGCCGTCGTCATCGCTCGCGGAAGCTTTCTCGGTCCACTGCAAGAAGTACCGGGCCGACCCGGCGACCGGCAAGCAGCGTTCCGCCATCATCCAGGCCGAGGACGAGCTCGCCTCCATCGGCATCGCCATCGGTGCCGGCTGGAATGGCGCGCGCGCCTTCACCGCCACGTCCGGACCGGGCATCTCGCTCATGCAGGAATTCATCGGGCTTGCGTATTTCGCCGAAATCCCGGTGGTGCTCATCGACGTGCAGCGTGGCGGGCCATCGACCGGCATGCCAACGCGCACCCAGCAATCCGACCTTCTTTCATGTGCATACGCCTCCCACGGAGACACCAAGCACGTCATGCTCTTTCCCGAAGACCCCACTGAGTGCTTCGAGCTCACCGCCCAGGCCTTCGATCTTGCCGACCGCCTGCAGACACCGGTCTTCGTCATGACCGACCTCGACATCGGCATGAATACGCGGCTGTGCGACCTCTTCCAATGGGACGACACCCGCACCTACGATCGCGGTAAGGTCATGAGCTACGACGATCTCGAGGCCGGGCAGGAGTTCGGGCGCTATCTCGATGTCGACGGCGACGGCAT
>JAQBFV010000193.1:0-29945 GCA_032123035.1 Betaproteobacteria bacterium
GCCGACGCGCGACAGCCGATGGAGCCCGTCACGAAGCTACTGAAGATCGAGGGCCGCGTGCAAGGCGTAGGCTTTCGCTACTTCATGCAGCGCAGGGCCCGCGCACTCGGCATCACCGGCTGGGTGCGTAACCGCACGGACGGGAGCGTGGAGGCCGCGGTGCAAGGCAACGCCGACGCAATCGCCGCGATAATCGCTGTGGCGAAGCGTGGTCCGCGATCCGCCAAGGTGACTCACGTCGAGGTGTCCGACGCCGAGGGTCAATTTACGGCGTTCGATACGCTGCCCACCGAGTAGCCGACGAAGTGGTGATGAGTACTGGTGATGAATACTGGTGATGGGAAGTGGTGATGCGCCGGATAAGACGCACTTAAATCACCATTTTCCATCACTATCTTTCATCACTTGTTTCCCGGCGGCTGGCGGGCGGCCTGGCGAATGGCATTGGCGCGGCGCCGGTACTTCCGCGCCTCATCGCGTTTGCCCTGGGCCTCGAGTGCGACCGAGAGATTATCCAGCGTGTGCGCGATGCTGAGATGCCCGGGCTCGAGGGCCTGGTCCTTGGCAGCCAGCGCACGGCGCAGATAGTCCTCGGCCTCCGGATAGCGCTCCTGTTTGAGCCGGATCGCCCCCAGGTTGTGCAGGCCGGCAGCGGTGTTGAAATGGTTCGGGCCTAACTTCGCGTCGAAGATGCCGACCGCCGCGCGCTGCACTTCCTCGGCAGCCGCGAACTGGTTTAACGCAATGAGGATCTCGGCGTTATTGTGGAGCGCTATGGCCGTCTCGGTGTGCTCGGGCCCATAGCGCCTCGTCCGGACCGCCACCAGGCGCTGAGCGAAGGGCAGCGCATCGCCCGGCTTCTTGCTCATGCGCAGCGAGAGCGACAATATGTTAAGGCTCTCATCCGTGGCGCGGTGGTACGCCCCCAGCGAGGAATCCGCCTCGAGCAGCGCTTCGCGCGCAAAACGCTCGGCCTGCTCGAGATCGCCGCGCTGAAAGGAAACCTGCGCCCGCTCCTGCAGCTGCCTCCACTCGGCTTCCCCGGCCATCGCCGTGCCGCTGGCAACAAGCAGCAGTATTGCCGTCGTGGCAACCGCGTGATTGACGATACGCGACAGCGTGACGCGTGACGTGGTGAGGCGTTGCTGCCTACGCCCGTGCTTTACTCCATTCACCATTCACTATTCACTATTCACTATTCACTGCTGTCCGACCCGCGGGTCCTAGTAGAGTATCGTTACGTTCTCGGGGCTCAACCAATCGCTCAGCGAGCGGATGAGGTCGTCGTGAAGGTTGACGCGCCAGTCCGCGCCGAGTCCGATCTCGCACGTTGCCGCGCGGCTCGAGTAAACAACCGAGACCGGGCATGTGCCGCTGCGGTACGGCGTCAGGAGCTCGCGCAGCTTTCCGCCGGAGGACTCTCCATTGCAGGTCAGGCGCACCGCCCGCGCAAACCGGTTGCGCGCCTCGGAGAGATCGAGGACGTTGATCGCCTCGATGCGCACGCCATAGTCCTGGCCGGCGTCGCCTTCTCCGTTCGTCGCGCGCATGCGTGGAGCCCGCAGCCGCACCTCCAGCACCAGCGGCTCGTCCTCGCGCAGCTTGTGACGGTGCTTCTCGAACACCTCGCGGAAGGCCACGATCTCGAAACGCCCGGAGTCGTCGGCGAGCTGGATGACGCCCATGTGCCCGCTCGCCGTCGTCTGCACGCGCGAGCCCAGCACGATGCCCGCTACCCAGTGGCTGCGCCCCGCGTGTTCCCCTCCCGCGCTACCCAGGTCAGCCAGCCGCAGGCGGATGAAACGGCGCACTTCATCGCGGTAAATATCGAAGAGATGGCCGCTGAAATAGAACCCGAGCGCAAGCTTCTCGTTCTGCAGCCGCTCCTTCTCGGTCCAGTCCGGCACATCGACATTGGCCGTCGGTGCTGCCGCATCCGCAAAATCACCAAACAGGCTCACCTGGTGCGCCATGCGGCTCGCCTGCTCCGCGCCCTCGAGCGCGATGCCGACCGTGGCCATCAGACTGGCACGGTGGTCATTCAGGGGATCGAAGGCGCCCGCGCGGATCAATGACTCGATGACGCGGCGATTCACGAGCCGCTTGTCCACACGCCGGCAGAAGTCAAAGAGATCGACAAACGGCCCTTCCTTCCGCGCCTCGAGGATGGAATTGATCGCCGACTCTCCCGTGCCCTTGATGCCGCCGAGCCCATAGCGGACGGCCTTTTCGCCCACAGGGTCAAACCGGAAATGGGACTGGTTGATATCGGGCGGGAGAACGTCCATGCCATGCGCGCGCGCGTCGAGCGCGAAGAGCTGCACCTTGTCGGTGTCATCCGTCACCGCCGACATGTTGGCCGCCGTAAACGCTGCCGGGTAATGGGCTTTGAAATAGGCAGTCTGATACGCGACCAGGGCGTAGGCTGCTGCGTGCGACTTGTTGAACCCGTAGCCCGCGAATTTCTCCATCAGGCTGAAGAGCTCGTTCGCCTTGCGGTCGCTGACCCCGTTTTTCGCCGCGCCGGCAACGAAGATCCCCCGGTGCTGCGCCATCTCTTCGGGCAGCTTCTTGCCCATCGCGCGGCGCAGGAGATCGGCGGCGCCCAGCGTGTAGCCGCCGATGAGCTGCGCGATTTGCATTACCTGCTCCTGGTACACCATCACGCCGTAGGTGGGCCCAAGGATTGGCTCGAGCCGGAGGTCGAGGTACTCGACGCGCTGCCGCCCGTTCTTTCGATCTACGTAATCGGGAATGAGATCCATCGGCCCGGGCCGATAGAGTGCGACGAGCGCTATGAGGTCCTCGAAGCGGTCCGGCCTGGCGCGCTTCAGCAAATCCCGCATCCCGCGCGATTCAAACTGGAAGATCGCAGTCGTGTCCCCTTGGGCAAACAGGCGGTAGGTGGCGGGGTCGTCGAGCGGGAGGGAGGAAAGATCGAGTGATGAGTGATGAGTGATGAGTGATGAGGAAGAGCCCGCCCCCGCCTCTTCCTTCCGACTTCCGCCTTCCGCCTTCTGACTCTTGATGTACTTGAGCGTCCAGTCGAGCACCGTCAGCGTCGTGAGCCCGAGGAAGTCGAACTTCACCAGCCCGACGGCCTCGACGTCCTTCATGTCGAACTGCGAGATCACGCTGTCCGAGCCGTCGGCGGCGTAGAGCGGGCAGAAGTCGGTCAGCTTGCCCGGTGCGATCAGCACGCCGCCCGCGTGCATACCGACGTTACGCGTCAAGCCCTCGAGCGTTTCCGCCAGCGCCAGGAGCTCGCGCACCTCTTCCTCGTTGCGCTCGCGCTCCGCGAGCTGCGGTTCCATCTCGCGCGCATCCGCCAACGTGATGTGGCGCCCCGGCTGGAACGGGATGAGCTTGGCAAGCTGGTCGCAGAAGTTGTAGCCGAGGTCCAGCACGCGCCCGACGTCGCGCACCACGGCCTTCGCCGCCATCGTGCCGAAGGTGGCTATTTGCGAGACGCAGTCGGCGCCATACTTGCCCTTGACGTACTCGATCACCCGGTCGCGCCCGTCCTGGCAGAAATCGATGTCGAAGTCCGGCATCGAGATACGCTCGGGGTTGAGGAAACGCTCGAACAGCAGGTCATAGCGCAACGGATCGAGGTCCGTGATGCCGAGCGCATAGGCCACCAGCGAGCCTGCGCCCGACCCCCGCCCCGGCCCGACCGGCACGTCGTTCTGCTTCGCCCAGTTGATGAAGTCGGCCACAATCAGGAAATAGCCGGGGAATCCCATCTGCTGGATCGTTTTGATCTCGAAATCGAGGCGTTCGCGGTAGCGCGTGGCATGGACTGACCGCTTGTCCTCGTCGGCGAAGAGCTGAGCGAGCCGCTGATCGAGCCCCGAGTGGGCGCACCGGCCTAGGTAATCGTCGAGCCCCATGTTCTCGGGCGTGGGGAATTTCGGCAGCTGGCTCTTGCCGAGCGTCAACGTGAGATTACAGCGCTTGGCGATCTCGACGCTGTTCGCGAGCGCTTGCGGGAGGTCGCTGAAAGCAGCGGCCATCTCAGCCTGCGTCCTGAAATACTGCTCGGCATAAAACATCCGTGGGCGGCGCTGATCGGACAGGATGTAGCCCTGCGAGATGCACACGCGCGCTTCGTGCGCGCGGAAGTCCTCGCGGCTCACGAACTGCACCGGGTGAGTGGCTACGACCGGCAGCTTCAGGCGGGCGGCGAGGCGCACCGCGCGCTGCACGTGTGTCTCGATCGCTCCACCCGACGCGCCCAGCACGCTGGCGCCTTTGCCCAGGCGCTGGAGCTCAACATAAAAGCGGTCGGGAAAGAGATCGCGCCATTCGCCCGCCAGGCGCTCCGCCACCGGCATGTTATCCATCATCAGCGCCTGCCCGATGTCCCCATAATGCGCACCCGAGAGTGCAATCAGGCCATCGCTCCCCAGCTCCGCGAACCAGCCCTTCTTGAGCTCGGCCCGGCCGCGGTACTGGTTGGCGCGATAGGCGCGGGTGAGGATCTCGGTCAGCCGCAGGTAGCCGGCGTGCGTCTGGCAGAGCAGCAGCAGGCGAAAGGGCTTGTCGCGGTCGGTCTCGTTCTCGAGCCAGACGTCGCAGCCAATGATGGGCTTGACGCCGCGGGCACGCGCTTCCTGGTAGAACTTGACCATGCCGAATACGTTGGCGAGGTCGGTGAGCGCGAGTGCGGGCATGCCGTCATTGGCCGCCGCCTCCACTGCTTCGTCGAGACGCGTGATGCCATCCACGATCGAGTACTCACTGTGCAATCGCAGATGGACGAATGACGGCTGCATCCGGCTATTTTACGGCGCGAAGCCGTGAAGTTTAACTACGCGGGAAGGAAAATTTTCCGCGAGACAATTCCGCCACTTGGACGCATCGGCCGAAAGGCCGGCCGCTCTCAAAGCGCCGGCTCGCGATTCGATTGATCCGCCAGGCGGCCCCTTTATGAGCGGTGAATATCTCGGGAATCATAACCTGTTGGGTGACGACTGACGGGTGATGGGTGATGAGTAGCGCGGTATCGAACACGGTATTGTAAAGTAACGCTAATGACGCGTTCTCCGCCTTCCTGAATCCCGATGTCCTCTTCTAATTCGCGCAGCGGCATTGCAGCGCTCGTCCTGCTGTCGCTCATATGGGGCTACACCTGGGTTGCGATGAAGGAAGCCGTGCGCTTTGCCGATCCGTTCGATTTTTCCGCGCTCCGTGCGATGGCAGGCTCGCTTCTGTTGTTTGGCGCCATGTTGTGGCTGAAGAAACCCTTGCGCCTGCAGGCCCCGGGACGCACCTTTGTCTTCGGCTTGTTCCAGACAACCGGATTCAATGCCCTCGCCGCGTGGGCGCTCTACACCGGCGCGGCCGGCAAGACAGCCGTGCTCGTTTACACGCTTCCCTTCTGGACGCTGGTCATCGCGTGGCCACTGCTGGGTGAGCGGCTGCGCGGACTGCAGTGGCCCGCGACCGCGCTCGCAGCGGCGGGTTTGCTGCTCGTTCTCGAGCCATGGCAGCTTGCCGGCACCTCCGTCTCGAAGCTACTGGCGCTCGCCACAGCGCTCTCGTGGGCAATCAGCGCGGTCCTTGCGAAGAAATGGCGCAATGAGCTGCAGGCCGACCTGCTCGCGCTCACGGCCTGGCAGATGTTGTTGGGCGGTGTCGTCCTGACCGTAATCGCAGTGAGCATTCCAACGCGACCCATCGAGTGGACGCCGTATTTCTGGCTGATGCTCGTCTACTGCACTCTCGCGGGCAGTGTCGCGGGCTGGCTCCTCTGGCTCTTCATCCTGCGTCGGCTGCCGGCGGGCATTGCGGGGCTATCGATCATGGCAGTGCCGGGGCTCGGCGTGCTCTCCGCGCGCCTGCAGCTCGGGGAGCAGCCGTCCGCCGCCGAAGCGGCGGGTATGCTGCTCATCGGAGCAAGCCTCGCCCTCTTGTCGTGGCATGCGCTGCAAGCACCGACCGGTGAGCGGGAATGAACCGCAGAGACGCCGAGAGAAGCAAAACACAATCGAACCGCCAAGGCGCCAAGCCCGCCAAGGAAAACAAAAGCCTAGACACAACGGACACGAAGGACACAAAGGTTCACCAATACGAGTTAGAACGCACAGCGAGCGCCGCGCCTCTTTTCCAATTAATTTCTAATAATCCTTCGTGACCTTGGTGTCCTTTGTGTCAAAGCTGTTTTTACCGCTTACCGTTTACGGCTAACCGCTTACCGCTTACCGTCTACCCGAAATGAAACCGAGCCAATCGCAGTTTCACGATATCCGCGGCTTGCGCTATCACGTACGAACGTGGGGCCAGCCCGGAGCGCCGAAGCTCTTCCTCTTGCATGGCTGGATGGACGTATCGGCCTCGTTCCAGTTCCTGATAGACGCATTCACGCGCGAGTGGCATGTGATCGCGCCCGATTGGCGCGGTTTCGGTCTCACGGATTGGGCGCGCGAGGGATACTGGTTTCCCGACTACTACGCGGATCTGGAGGAACTGCTTCGGCTCTATGAGCCCGATGCGCCGGCACACGTTGTCGGGCACAGCATGGGAGGGCTCATCGCATGCACCTATGCGGGACTGCGCCCCGAGCGCTTCGCCAAACTCGTTTCACTGGAGGGTTTTGGACTCGCGCGCACCCATCCCGAGCAAGCGCCGATACGTTACCGGCACTGGCTGGACGGACTGCGCCAGCCGCCCCGTTTCCGGCCCTATGGCTCGTTCGACGAGGTGGCGGCACGGATGCGACGCGACAATCCGCGCCTCACCGCCGATAAGGCGTCGTTTCTGGCGCGGCACTGGGCCAAGGAAAATGGTGACGGCACGGTCATGCTGCGCAGCGACCCGCGTCATAAAATCGTGAGCCCGTATCTGTTCAGGGCCGAGGAGACGATCGCCTGCTGGCGGCACATTACGGCACCCGTGCTATGGGTGTTCGCACGAAACTCGAAGCGGGGCGGTTATCTGAAGGACACGCACGAGCAGCTTGCCGAGCGCACCGGCGCGTTCCGTCACTTTCGCGAAGCGTGGCTCGAGGACTGCGGCCACATGATGCATCACGACCAACCGGAACGGCTGGCCGCGACCATCGAAGATTTTCTGAAGCCCTGAAGCCCGGGCGGAAATGCCTGGCGCTATTTCAGTCTGCGCCGACGTTCGGAAATAGGAACCCGAACGTGATGATGCAAAGAAAAATCTTGCCGATGTGCGCGACGTTCTGACGAGTGATGGGCCTGAAAACCAGTGATGGGAACTGGTGATAAGAACGGGTGATAGGAGATGGGTTCTATATCACCATTTTCCATCACCATTTTTCATCACTATTAATCATCACTTCGTTCTCAGTCGAGGCCGGCGTCCTGCGCGATGTACTCGCCGAGCGCTGCCCAGTCCTTATCGCCAAAGCCTGCGGCAATCGCAGCGAGATGGCGCTCGCGCATGAACTCGGCCGTAGGCAGCGGCACGCCAGTGGCGACACCTGCCTCCAGGGCGAGCATGACGTCCTTGAGCCCGAGCTTGAGCGCAAACTTGGGCTCGAAGTCTTTTTCGACCATGCGTTGCCCGTAACTCTTGTAAACGGGCGCATTGAACGCCGTCGTGGTGGTGATCTTGAAAAATAGGGCCGGATCCACCCCGGATTTTCGCACCAGTGCGAACGCCTCGCCCAGACTCTCGACCATCGTGGCAAGCAGAAAATTGCGCGCGATCTTCACGATGTTTGCGAGTACGGGCTCCGCGCCGACCACGAACGTTTGCTTGCCAAGGACGGAGAACAAGGGCTCGCAACGCTCGAGAGCCGCATCGGCGCCGGCCGCGACGATCTCGAGCTGACCTGCTGCCGCGGCGTGCGGCCGTCCGAAGACAGGCGCAGAAACATACTGACTACCGGCATCCCGATGCATTTGCGTCAATCGTTTCCCCATCGCAAGGCTCACCGTGGCCATGTTGAGGTGAACGCAGGAAGACGGGAGCTGCTGAACGAGACCGCCGCCAATCCATACCGCTTCGATTGCCATGTCGTCGGCAAGCATCGTGATGACCACTTCGGTATCGAGGACACCGCCCGCTTTGTCCGCGACGGCGGCCCCTTTTCGGCCGAGCGCCCGAGACGCTTCGGGACTCCGGTTATAAACGATGAGCTCGTGCCCCGCCTCGAGCAGCCTCCCCGCCATCGCTTGGCCCATCTGGCCCAACCCTATGAATCCGACCTTCATGCTACCTCCCCACATTACCGTCACGAGGTTCATTCTGGACAAAGGCAGCGCCCTGGGCTACATTCGATGACGCCTTTGCCGTCTATTCCTTGAAAATCAACAACCCCCTCTCTGACGGAGTCGATCATGAAGCCCATTTTGAGACTGATCATCACCCTATTCGCCGCGACCGCCATGACGGGCTACGCGGATGCACAACAACTCACTGGCACCCTCAAGAAAATCAAGGACACCGGGTCGATCGTGATCGGACACCGCGAGAGCTCGATCCCGTTTTCCTACTACGACGACAAGCAGAAGGCCGTGGGATACTCGGTCGAACTCTGCTTGCGAATCGTTGACGCGATCAAGACGCACCTCAAGATGAATAAGCTCGACGTCAAGTACAACCCGGTGACCTCCGCCACCCGTATCCCGCTAATGGCGAACGGAACGATCGACCTCGAGTGCGGTTCGACGACCAACAACCTCACGCGCCAGAAGCAGGTTTCCTACACCATCACACACTTCGTCACTGCCACCCGCTTCGTGAGCAAAAAAGCCGACAATCTGAGGACCGTGAGCGATCTTAAGGGCAAGATCGTCGTATCGACCTCGGGCACCACCAACATCAGGCTGGCCACCAAGCTCAACGTCGACAAAAAGCTCGGCATGAACATCATCGCGGCCAAGGATCATGCCGAGGCATTCCTGACGGTCCAGACCGGGCGCGCGGCGGCCTTCTTCATGGACGACATCCTGCTCTACAGTCTCGTCGCCACCTCCAAGAACCCGAAGGATTTCGCCATTTCGGCAGATTCGCTTTCGGTCGAGCCCTACGGCATCATGGTCCGGAAAGACGATCCGGCCTTCAAGAAGGTCGTGGATGCCGCGATGATCAAGATCTACAAGGGTGGCGCGATCAATGCGATCTATAAAAAATGGTTTCTGAAGCCGATCCCACCCAAGGGCGTCAACCTCAACGTGCCCATGAGCGCGCAGATGAAGAAAGTGATCGCCAACCCGACGGATTCGGGCAAGCCTGAAGATTACGAATAACCGATAAAGCGGACGCCTTTGGCGCCGTTTTATCTGCCCGCGATGCAGCGGACGGTTCCCTCCGCTGATCGCGGGCATGTTGCCTGATCACCCACCCGCGGGGAACATCGGCCAGTGAAATACAACTGGAACTGGCAAATCTTCTGGGAACCGGCGCCAGACGGCGCCGGAGTCTATCTGACCTGGCTGATTTCCGGCCTCGGCTGGACCATCGCAACGGCGCTGGCGGCGTGGATTATCGCGCTCGTGCTCGGTGTGCTAGTCGGCACATTGCGCACAACCCCCATTGGCTGGGCGGTGAAGCTGGGCAACGCTTACGTCGAGCTGTTCCGCAACATCCCCCTTCTCGTGCAGATGTTCCTGTGGTACTTCGTGCTGCCGGAACTCGTGCCCAAGGCGATGGGCGACGCCATCAAGCAGATCGCGCCACCCTGGGGATCGTACTGGCCTGCGGTTCTGTGCCTCGGGTTCTACACATCGGCCCGCGTCGCCGAGCAAACGCGGGCCGGCATTCTCTCCCTGGCGCGCGGGCAAGGCCTCGCCGGCACGGCCCTCGGCCTGACGTTGCCGCAAACCTACCGCTACGTGCTTCTGCCGATGGCGTTCCGCATCGTGCTCCCGCCCCTCACGTCCGAGTTCATGAACATCATCAAGAACTCGGCCGTCGCGCTGACCATCGGCCTGGTCGAGCTCACCGCCCGGGCACGCGCCATGCAGGAATTCAGCTTCCAGGTGTTCGAGGCCTTCACCGCCGCGACCGTGATCTACATCCTGCTCAACATCGTGGTCGTGCTCGCGATGCGTTTCGTCGAGAAGAAGGTCGCGGTGCCCGGATTCATTGGCAGCCCGGGCGGCCCGCAAGCGGGACACTGAGACCCCGTGATTCGCGAATAGTGATTTGTGGGTAGACAAAACCGTTTTCTAATTTCGAGCCACACGGTCCATTGCAGGATTTTTCGATTCACGATTCACGATTCACGATTCACGGACGTGTAAATGTTTGCCGGCTTTGACATCGACGTCATCCAGCGCTCGCTGCCCTACCTCTTCCGGGAGGGGATGACGTTTACCCTGACGCTGACCGCCCTGGCCATGAGCGGCGGAGTCGTGTTCGGGACCCTGCTGGCAATGATGCGGTTGTCGAGTCTTGCGCCGCTGTCATGGATCGCCGGCGGCTACGTCAACCTCATCCGCTCGATTCCGCTGGTGCTGGTGATCTTCTGGTTCTACTTTCTGGTGCCGTGGATCGGGGGCTGGGCGATCGGGGCCGACCAGCCGATCCATGTCGGCGCTTTCTGGTCTTCCGTCGTCACCTTTACCCTGTTCGAGGCGGCTTACTACTGCGAAATCATGCGCGCGGGAATCCAGAGCATCGCCCGCGGCCAGGTGTCGGCCGGTTACGCTCTGGGACTTAATTACTGGCAGACCATGGGTAAGATCGTGCTGCCACAGGCATTCCGCAACATGACGCCGGTACTGCTCACGCAGACCATCATTCTCTTCCAGGACACTTCGCTCGTGTACGTCCTCTCGATCACAGACTTCCTCGGCGCCGCCTCCAAAATCGCGCAGCGCGACGGGCGGCTGATCGAGATGTATCTCTTCGTCGCCGCGGTCTATTTCATCATCAGCTTTGCCGCGTCATACTGTGTCCGGCGGTTCCAGGACCGCATTGCCGTCATCCGCTGATGCCGTTCCAATCACTCATGCCAATGCAAACACGTCGAAGAATTCCAGGTGACGTCTGCCGACGCACCTGGGAACGGCATTAAAGGAAACACTTATGCCCGTGATCGAGATGAAGAACGTGAGCAAGTGGTACGGCACCTTTCAGGTGCTGAAGAACTGCTCGACCGAGGTGAGCAAGGGCGAGGTCGTGGTCGTGTGCGGGCCGTCCGGCTCGGGCAAGTCCACGCTTATCAAGTGCGTGAACGCCCTCGAACCGTTCCAGCAGGGGGACGTCGTCGTGAACGGCATCTCGGTGAGCGACCCGAAAACCAACCTGCCCAAGCTGCGCTCGCAGATCGGCATGGTATTCCAGCATTTCGAGCTCTTCCCCCACATGACCGTGACCGAGAACCTCACCCTGGCACAGACCAAGGTGCTCGGGCGCAGCCTCGACGAAGCGACGGCCAAGGCTGATGCGCTGCTCAAGCGCGTGGGGCTGGAAGCGCACGCCGACAAGTTTCCGGGTCAGCTCTCTGGCGGGCAGCAGCAGCGCGTAGCGATTGCGCGCGGCCTGGCCATGGATCCGATCGCGATGCTGTTTGACGAGCCGACGTCCGCGCTCGATCCGGAGATGATCAACGAGGTGCTCGATGTCATGGTCGAGCTCGCGCTCGAGGGCATGACCATGATGGTCGTGAGCCACGAAATGGGCTTCGCCCGCAAGGTCGCGAAGCGCGTGATCTTCATGGACGAGGGCGAGATCGTCGAGGACGCCCCCACCGAGGATTTCTTCGGCAAGCCGCGCAGCGAGCGCGCGCAGCAGTTCCTCTCAAAGATTCTGCATCATTGATGCAGAAATGGCGATGAAAACTGGTGACGGAAGATGGTGATGGAAAATGGTGATGAGAGGGGGTGACGAGAACCGCCGTGTAGCTGTGCGCAGCTAGCTTGCTAGCGCGCGGTTTTTCATCACCAATTATTCATCACCAGTATCCGTCACCATCATTCATCACTTCGCCTCGCAAAGGCGATCGGCCAGCCGCCGCAGGAACGCCTCGCATTTCGCAACTTGCTCCAGCGCGACGTATTCGTTGGGCTTGTGCGCCTGCTCGATCGAGCCGGGTCCGCACACGACCGTCGAAATGCCGGCGCGCTGGAACTGGGAGGCTTCGGTTCCGAACGAAACCTTGCTGAACTCACGATCGCCCGTCAGCTCCTGTGCCAGCGCAACCACTTCGCTCTCGGGGCTGGTGTCCAGCATCGGAATCCCGGACATGGGCTCGACGAGGAAACCCGCGTCCGCGTGCACCTTGCGCATCTCCGGCTCCAGCGTCGTCTTGAGGTAATCCGTGAACTCGCCGAGCAGGCGCTCCGGATCATCACCGGGCAGATGGCGAAACTCGAAATCAAACGTGCACTCGTGCGGAATGACGTTGAGTGCGGTCCCGCCATGAATCACACCGGTATGCGCTGTCGTGTACGCGACGTCGAAGCCGCGATCATAAGGGCCGCGGTCGCGATGCCGACGTGCCATGTTCTTCAGAAACGCCACGGCCTCCGCCGCATACTCCACGGCATTCACGCCGTGCGGAGCGTACGCTGAATGCCCAGCCAGCCCCTTCACTGTGCAGCGATAGCTCTTCTTTCCCTTGTGCGCGACGACGGGCTTCATCAGTGTCGGTTCGCCGACGATGCATGAGCCCGGCTGGAGTCCCGCCAGCGCCAGATCGGAGATGAGCCGCCCGACGCCGATGCAACCGACTTCCTCGTCGTAGGAAAAGGCGAGATGGAGTGGCACCTGCAGCCCGCGCCCGACGATCTCGGGCAAGAGGGCGAGCACGCAGGCGATGAAGCTTTTCATGTCGGCGGTGCCGCGGCCGTAGAGCCGGCCATCCCGCTCCACCATCACGAAGGGGTCGGTGTCCCACGGCTGGCCATCGACCGGTACGACATCGGTATGGCCCGAGAGCACGACACCGCCCTTGCGGCGCGGCCCGAGCGTCGCGAACAGGTTTGCCTTGCGGCGCTGGTCGTCGTAGGTCAGCCGCACGTCCGCGTCGAACGGCTTGAGGTAATCGACAACGTAGTGGATAAGATCCAGGTTGGAATCCCGGCTCACCGTCGGGAAACCGACCAGCACGCGGATCATCTCGACGCTCGAAGAGCCCTGCGCCGCAGTTACCTTCATGATTGACACCCGGGTCCTTAAAAGGCCAGCATAGCAGCGTGTTGCGAGGTGTCAATCGCGGTGCGACGGCCGCAAGGTACGGTCCGAGCGGCAGCACGCCCGCCCAACAATATTTGCCAAGAACAATCAGATGCTCAAGCGATTGATATTCGGGCTCGGCGCGTTGGCGTGGAGTGCAGGCACGGCCTTTGCCGCTGAATTGAACATAGGCCTCTCGGCCGACGTCACGACGTTCGATCCGCACTTCGTCGCCGCACAGCCCAACCTCACGGCCCAGAAGCATGTCTTCGACACGCTGGTGTATGTGGACGAGCGTGGTCGACCGATCCCCGGACTGGCGACGTGGAAGACGCCCGACCCGGTCACCTGGGAGTTCACGCTGCGCCGGGGCGTGAAATTCCACGACGGCTCCGAGCTCACGACGGAAGACGTGCTTTTTTCGCTCCAGCGCACGCTCGACATCAAGGGCAGCCCGGGCGGCTACGCGACCTACGTTCGTCCGATCGTCGCCAAGGAAATCGTTAACCGCTACACGATCCGGCTGAAGACGGCGGCGCCGTACGGCGGCGTCGCGCAGGACTTGTCCGAAGTGCAAATCGTATCGAAACGGGTGGCACAGAACGCAAGCGGCGAGGATTTCGACAGCGGTAAGGCCGCCATCGGCACCGGTCCCTACAAGCTCGTGCGTTTCGCGCGCGGCAGCCGGATCGAGCTCGTGCGGCACGACGATTACTGGCGCGGTCGACTGCCGTGGGACAAGGTGACGCTGCACATTCTCCCAAGCGACCCCGTGCGGACGGCAGCGCTGCTTTCCGGACAGCTTGACGCCATCGAGCATGTGCCCACGGCCGATCTGGAGCGCCTCCGTAAGGACCCCGCATTCGTTCTCGAGCAAGCGGTGTCGTGGCGCACCATCTTTCTTCATGTCGACCAATACCGCGATCACCCTCCCGGTGTGTCCGGCAAGGACGGCAAATCGCTCGCACGAAACCCGTTCAAGGACGTGCGCGTGCGCCGCGCGCTGTCGAAGGCGATCAACCGCCCCGCCATTGCCAAGCATGTCATGGAAGGACTTGCCTTGCCAGCTGCGAACGTCGTCTCGCCGAGCGTGTTCGGCCACGATCCGGCGGTAACGCCCGAGCCCTACGACCCGAAGGGCGCGCGCCAGCTCCTGGCGGAGGCCGGCTATCCCGACGGTTTCAGGGTGACGATCGCCACGCCCAACAACCGCTACATCAACGACGAGCAGGTCGCGCAGACGGTGGCCCAGATGTTCTCGCGAATCGGTATCGAGACACAGGTGGATTCGATGCCGCTCAGCGCTTATTTCGGAAGAGCGCGCAAGCGTGACTTTGGCATCGCGCTGCTCGGGTGGGGCTCGCTCGCGGCCGATCTCGCCCTGCGCTCGCTCTCGGGAACCACCAACCCCGAGAAAGGCTACGGCACCTGGAACTGGAGCGGCTATTCCAATCCGGAACTCGATACGCTCATCGAACGCTCACTGGGCACCGTCGATGCGCAAAAGCGCGAGATCATCGCGCGTCAGGCCAGCGCTCTGGCCGCGCGCGAGATGGCATTTCTCCCGCTCCACTACCAGATCGTCACGTGGGCCATGAAGAAGCACCTTTCGTATGTGGCGCGGACTGATGAGTTTACCTTTGCGCATCACTTCAAACTGCGCTAACCAGTGATGGGAAATGGTGATGAGAAATAGTGATGAAATATTGGTGATGAAATACAGGTAACCCAGAAGCGGTTCCGATTTTTCATCACCAGTTATCATCACCATCATTCATCACCAGTTATCATCACTTTTTTTCACCTCTGCGCGCATGTTGGGATTCATCCTCCGAAGGCTCTTACAGAGCCTGATGGTCTTGTTCGCAATGTCCCTGCTCGTGTTTGCCGGCGTCTATGCGATCGGCAACCCGGTGGACATCCTGATCAATCCGCAGGCCGACCAGGCGGAGATCGCGAGAGCGACCGCCGCGCTCGGTCTCGACCTGCCGCTGTGGCAGCAGTACTGGAACTTCCTCTCCGGTGCCGTCTCGGGCGATCTTGGACGCTCGTTCGCATCCAATGTCCCCGCGCTGCATCTGATCGTCGAGCGCATGCCCGCAACCCTCGAGCTCGCGCTCGCCGCGACGGTCATCGCGGTAGCGCTGGGCATCCCGCTTGGCCTTTGGGCGGGATTCAGGCCGGACACGGCGGGCGGACGCCTCATCATGGGCGGCTCGATCATTGGTTTCTCGCTGCCCAGCTTCTGGGTCGGCGTCATGCTGATCATGCTGTTCTCCGTCGAGCTCGGCTGGCTCCCCCCGACCGGGCGCGGCGAAACCGTCAACGTGCTGGGTGTGCCGCTCTCGGTCCTGACCTGGGACGGGCTCAGGCACATCGCGATGCCGGCGTTCAACCTCGCGCTGTTCGAGATCGCGCTGCTCATCCGGCTCACGCGCGCGGGCACCCAGGAGGCACTCGGCCAGGACTACGTGCGTTTCGCGCGCGCCAAGGGACTGTCCATGCCGCGCGTGGTGCGGGTACACGTGCTGAAGAACATCCTGATCCCCATCGTCACCATCGTCGGAGTCGAGTTCGGCTCGCTCATCGCCTTTGCCGTCGTCACGGAAACGATCTTCGCCTGGCCCGGCATGGGAAAACTCCTCATCGACTCGATCAACGTACTCGACCGGCCAGTGATCGTGGCCTATCTGCTCATCGTCGTGCTGCTTTTCGTGCTTATTAACCTAATCGTGGATCTTGCCTACACCGCGCTCGACCCGCGCGTGCGGCTCTCGAGCCGCGCCACGTGAGAACTAATGAACCGCCAAGGTCGCCAAGAGAAGCAAGAACAAAAATTGAACCGCCGAGACGCCGAGAGAAGCAGAATCACAATCGAACCGCCAAGGCCGCCAAGACGCCAAGAGAATCGAAAACCGAATCTAGCCGCAGATAAACGCAGATAAACACGGATGAGAATAATCACCGCAAGAACCACCCCCATCGCCGCCTTCCCCCTGAAGGGGAAGGAGAATTTTTCGTGTGCGCCGATAGAAACATTTTTCCCCTCCCCTTCAGGGGGAGGGTTAGGGTGGGGGTGGTTTTGGTACGATTTCTCTCTGTGTTCTCTGTTATCTCTGTGGCTAATAAAGTCTTATGCAATTAACTGAAGCGCCTTTCCGAGCAATCACAGCGCGGTTCGCGCGCGACCGTATTGCGGTTGCGGCGCTGGTCGTCCTGTTCCTTATCCTGTTATCGGCCGTTCTGGCACCCCTGATCTCACCGCAGAACCCCTACGACCTTGCTCAGCTCGATATCCTCGAGGGCAAGTTGCCGCCGGGCGCAAAGAGCCTGGACGGGAGGACCTACTGGCTCGGCAGCGACGAGCAGGGCCGCGACATGTTCTCGGCGATCCTTCACGGACTGAGGATCAGCCTCGGGGTAGGCGTGACGTCAACGTTCGTCGCGCTCGCGATCGGCATGGCGATCGGGCTCATCGCGGGCTATGCGGGTGGCTGGACTGACGCCCTCATCATGCGCCTGGTCGACCTGCAGCTCTCCTTCCCCGCCATCCTGATTGCGCTGGTGTTGCTGGCCGTCACCGGCCCGGGCGTGGACAAGATCGTGATCGCCCTCATCGCGGTGCAGTGGGCCTACTACGCGCGCACCGTGCGCAGTATCGCGCTCGTCGAGAAGCGCAAGGAGTACGTCGAGGCCGCGCGCTGCATGGCGTTCGGCATGCCGCGGATCGTGTTCCGGCACATCCTGCCCAACTGTCTGCCGCCGCTCATCGTCGTCGCCACCATCCAGCTCGCGCACGCGATCGCGCTCGAGGCCACGTTGTCGTTCCTCGGTCTCGGCGTGCCGATCACCTCGCCCTCGCTCGGCCTGTTGATCGCAAACGGGTTCGTGTACCTGTTGTCCGGGAAGTACTGGATCAGTTTTTTTCCCGGGATCGCGCTGCTGGTGACCATCGTCGCCATCAATCTTGTCGGTGACCAGCTGCGTGATATTCTCAATCCGCGGCTGGGCAGCCATTACGGCACTTGAGTGCCGAATGTTGAATGCTAAATGATGAATGATAAATGGGCGATGCGCATTGACGAGTTGACGATGGGGAGAAGGTCGTGAGTGAAGCCAAACCGCGGCGCCGTCGTCCCGGGCTCGCCGGGCAGGTCATGATCGGCCTCGCGCTGGGAGTTGCGACGGGGCTTTTCTTCGGCGAGCTGGCAGCATCACTCAAGATCATCGGGCAGATCTTCATCGGCCTGCTGCAGATGACGGTGCTCCCATACATCCTCGTCTCGCTCATCGCCTCGCTGGGGCGTCTCTCCTACAGCGAGGCCAAGACCCTCGCGCTCAGGGGCGGCGGCTTCATCGTGCTCTTCTGGGGAGTAACGCTCGCCGCCGTGGTCGGCATCGCTCTGTCTTTTCCGGCCTGGGAATCGGCCACGTTCTTCAGCAGCAGCCTCGCCGAGCCCGATCAAAAGTTTGACTTCATCCGGCTCTACATTCCCTCGAACCCGTTCTTCGCGCTCTCGAACACGATCGTCCCAGCAATCGTGGTCTTCAGCCTCGCAGCCGGCCTTGCGCTCATCGGAGCCCCAGGCAAGGCGACGCTCCTGCCAAATCTTCAGGTAGTGGAGAACATGCTGATGCGGATCGCCTCAACGGTCGCCCGCGCCGCGCCGCTCGGGGTCTTCGCCCTCGTGGCTGACGCTGCGGGCACCATGGAGGTGGAAGCACTCGGGCGCGCGCAGGTCTACATATTCTTGTACATCGGCACGGCGCTGCTGCTGAGCCTTTGGGTGCTGCCCGGGCTGATATCCGTGCTCACGCCGTTGCCATTTCGCCGCGTCGTGACGCACACCCAGGACGCGCTGATCACCGCGTTCGCGACGGGGTCGCTGCTCATCGTGATTCCGCTGATGGTGGAGCGCAGCAAGGAACTGCTCGACGAGATGGGACTGCGAAATCCGGACACGGAGAGCGCGGTGGACCTCATGGTGCCGGTCAACTTCAACCTCCCCAACATGGGCAAGCTGTTGAGCCTCTCGTTTGTCCTGTTCGCAGGATGGTTCTCGGGCAACGCGGTGTCGGTCGAGCAATACCCCGTGTTCCTCGTCTCGGGCCTGGTGAGCTTCTTCGGCGAGGTGGTCATCGCGCTCCCGTTCCTGCTCGACCTCATGCGTATCCCGTCGGACTTCTTTCAGCTGTTCCTGCCAGTGGACACGGTGACCGGCCGGTTCGGGACACTTTTGGCGGCAGTTCACACGATCGTGCAGGCGTTGCTCACGGCAGCTGCGGTCAGCGGGGCTATCCGGCTGCGTTGGGCCTCGCTTGTCCGCTACATCGTGGTTTCCGTAGCGCTCGCGCTCGTCGTGTTCGTAGGCCTGCGCCTCTACTTCGAGCAGGTCGCGCCCCAAGAGGGCCGCGCATACGACCAGCTTGTCCAGATGGATCTGGCGATCGAGCGGGGCGAGGTAAATGTGCTCAAGCCAGAGGAAGTGGAGCCCCTGCCGGTCAAGGGCGCCGGTAGACGATTCGCGACGATCAAAAAGCGCGGCAGGCTAAGGGTAGGCTACTCGTCCGACAGGTTGCCGTTTATCTTCTTTAACTCCAACGGCAAGCTGGTTGGTTTCGACGTCGATCTCGCTCACTTGCTCGCCTCCGACCTCGGGGTCGGGCTCGATTTCATCAATATCAAGGAAGGAGACATGGCGCGCTTGCTCGACCAGGGCCGCGTCGATGTCGTCATGGGCGGCCTCGCGGTCACCCCGGAGCGGGCGCTGCAGATGCGGTTTACCGTGCCCACCATGCGGGCCACGCTCGCCTTCGTCGTGCGCGATCACGAACGCAAGCGCTTCTCAACCCTTGAGAGTCTAAAGAGCCAGGGCGCCCTGCGCATCGCCACGTTCGACCTGCCCTATTACAACAACCTCGTTCATGCCGCGCTGCCCAAAATGGAGTTGGTCATCATTAAGTCACCTATCGAGTTCTTCAAAGCACCGGAAGGACAGTTCGATGCGATGTTGGCCACGGCGGAAGGCGGTTCCGCGTGGACGTTGATCTTTCCGAAATTTAGCGTCGCCGTGCCCAAGCCGGTGATTATCACGGGCCCCCTTGCGATCGCCACGCCGAAGAACGCCCCCGAGCTGCATGACTACGTGAGCACGTGGGTCGCATTAAAGAAAGAGAACGGGATCACTCAGATCCTCTATGACCATTGGATCCTCGGGCGCGGCGCCAGATCCACGCGGCCGCGCTGGTCCGTCATCCGAGACGTGCTCGGCTGGATTGACTGATTGAACCGCGGAGGCGCGGAGAGAAGCAGAGTTGAAACCGAACCGCCGAGGTGCCGAGAACGCCAAGAAAACTCGATTCACGATTCACGTAATTTGGCAAACCGCTAAGCCCGCCAGGGAGGAAGAGGGGCCTTACCGCATATACGCGGTCACGTCCACCTTTTTGAAGCCCGCGGAAATGTGAACCTGCCCCTATTTCTCAAAAGCCATGACTGCGACTACAAACGAGTTCAGGGTGATGACCTCGGGTGCCTTTACCGCGGCGCATCTTGAGTTGATCCCTCAGTTGGAGCGCCTGACAAAGAAAAAGATCGTTACCGCTTCGACATCCATCGGGACCGGAGAGAGCTCGATCCCGAACCGGTTAAAGCGCGGCGAAATCGTGGACATCGTCATCGTTGCGGACACTGTGCTCCGACAATTCATCAAGGACGGGTTGGTTTTGCCTGAAGGCCATACGCCCATCGCCCGCTCAAGGATCGGTATGGCCGTGCGCGCGGGTGCGCCCAAGGCTGATATCAGTTCGGTCGATGCGCTGAGGCGCACGCTCCTGCAAGCGAAGTCCATCGCGTATTCCGCCAGCGTGAGCGGCCAATACCTCACGACTGAACTGTATCAGCGCTTGGGAATCGCCGACCAAGTGCTCAGTAAGAGCCGTCTCATCGGCGGCGGCGAGCGTGTAGGCGCCGTGGTTGCGCGTGGCGAGGCAGAGATCGGCTTCCAGCAAATGAGTGAATTACTCCCCGTTCCGGGCATCGACCACATCACGCCGCTGCCACCGGAACTGCAGAAAGTCTCATCGTTTGCCGCTGGCGTTGCTGCGAGTTGCCCGGATTCGGCCCTCGCGCGCTCGGTTATAGAATTCCTCACTTCACCAGAGGCGGCCAAATCCATCAAGAACAGCGGTTTGGACCCCATCGGCAACCAATGACGGGCCCGAAGAAGCCTCCCCGACGATCTACGGGGTCAGACGATCTACGGGGTCAGGTCCGCTTTTTTGAAGCTTGCGGAAATGTGAACCTGACCCTGTTTCTCTCTGTTTCTCTGGGTTGGCGGCATTGCTTCAGCCCGGGAGCCTGAGATGGCCTCGCCCTCCCGCAGCAACAACGCGACGGCCGGAAGCCGGCGCGCCTACTTCTACCTGCGAACCGCCGCGATCATCATCGCGTGGATCGCGCTAATTGCCTACGCCCACAGCCTCGCGCATGCCTACGAAGCGGAGCTCGTGAGCCTGCTTGCCTCGCCCTTTGCGAAGCTTGCGGCAACGACGCTGTTCCTGACCGCGCTGGTGTATTTCGTGTGTCTCAGCCTGCCCATCGTGCCGAATCTGGGCCCGCGCGCCATCGCCGCTGTCTTCGTCTGGTCAGCCCTGCTCGTGCTCGGACATTCCGTCTCCCACGAGAGCTTTCACGAGGTTCAGGCGAGCCTCGGTTCAATGAGGGACCAGGTCGGCGTGCCCGGCCTGATTCTGGTCGCCAGCGTCTACGCGCTGGCGTTGGCCATGCCCTTTGTGCCGGGCGTGGAGCTCGGCCTGCTTATCATCGCGCTTTTTGGCACGACGGGCGCCGTTACCGCTTATCTTGCGACTATTGCCGGCCTGAGCCTCGCGTTCACTGCGGGCCGCCTGCTCCCCGAGCACGCGATCCGCGCGTTGCTGGACCGCGTTGGGATCGATCACTCGCGCCAGCGCATAGACTCGGCCATGCGGAGCATTCTCAGCGAGTCTTCCGTCGAGCGCAGCCTGTCACGACGGCTGGGCCGCCTGTTGCTCCAGCACCGTAATGTGACACTCGCGCTTTGCCTTAATTTTCCCGGAAACTCGGTGGCGGGGGGCGGAGGCGGACTGGCGCTGCTGTGCGGGATCAGCGGGCAATTCGGCTGGCGCGGCTTCGTGCTGACCATAGCGGTGGCCGCTTTGCCGCTTCCACTGCTGGTGCTAACCGGCATCATCGATGTCCAACCGCTGCTGCAGCACCACGGTTTCGTGCACAACTTCCTCACGCGAATCCAGGGGCTGTTCATCCATCACTGATCCGCGACCCCGGCGAGCAGTTTGGAGCGCTCTACCCGGGCCTCTTCGTGGGGACGCGGCCGGCCGTAGGTTTCTTCTAATCCCGATAATTCAATGGGGTAGCACATTCTTGTGCTATACTCATGGGCTTTTTTCGGGAAACAATTCCATTCATGCGGCGCGCAATCCGTAATATCGCCATCATCGCCCACGTCGACCACGGCAAGACGACGCTGGTCGACCAGCTGTTGCGACAGTCCGGCACCTTTGCCGCCCACCAGCATATGGTCGAGCGCGTGATGGACTCGAACGATCTCGAACGCGAGCGCGGCATCACCATTCTCGCCAAGAACTGTGCCGTCACGTACGAGGGCACGCATATCAATATCGTGGACACGCCCGGCCATGCCGACTTCGGCGGCGAGGTGGAGCGCGTGCTCTCGATGGTCGACGGCGTGCTGCTGCTGGTGGACGCAGTGGAAGGCCCGATGCCGCAGACGCGCTTCGTCACGCGCAAGGCGCTGGCTCAGAGGCTGAAGCCGATCGTGGTGGTCAACAAACTCGACCGGCCGGGCGCGCGCCCGGACTGGGTCGTCAACCATACCTTCGACCTGTTCGACAAGCTGGGCGCCACCGAAGAGCAGCTCGACTTCCCGGTGATCTACGCGTCCGCCCTGCAAGGTTGGGCCTCCACCGATCCTGCGGCGACGGAGGGCACGATGCGGCCGCTTTTCGAGGCGATTCTTGCGCAGGTGCCCGTGCGCGCCGACGATCCCGACGGCCCGCTGCAGCTGCAGATTTGCTCGCTCGATTATTCGAGCTACGTCGGCCGCATCGGCATCGGACGCGTGAACCGCGGCCGTGTCCGCACGGGCGAGCAGGTAACCGTATTGCGTGGTCCGGACAGTACACCGGTCACCGCTAAAGTAAACCAGGTGCTCGTTTTCAAGGGCCTCGAGCGGGTGATCACCGACGAGGCGCAGGCCGGCGATATCGTGGCGATCAACGGCGTGGACGAAGTGGGCATCGGTATCACCCTCTGCGATACAGAGCACCCCGAGGCGCTGCCGTTGCTCACGGTCGACGAGCCAACCCTCGTTATGAACTTTCAGGTGAACACTTCGCCATTTGCCGGCCAGGAGGGGCGCTTCGTCACCAGCCGGCAGCTGCGCGAGCGCCTGATGCGCGAGACGATGAGCAATGTCGCCATGCGCGTCGAGGATACAGAGGATCCGGATGTGTTTCGGATATCCGGGCGTGGCGAACTGCACCTCACCATATTGCTGGAGAACATGCGCCGGGAAGGCTACGAGCTCGCGGTCTCCCGGCCGCGGGTGCTCCTGAAGGAAATCGACGGCCTGAAGCACGAGCCGTTCGAGATGCTCACCGTGGACGTCGAGGAGGCACACCAGGGCGCCGTGATGGAAGCGCTCGGCGAGCGCCGCGGCGAGCTGCAGGACATGCAGCCGGACGGCAAAGGCCGAGTGCGCCTCGATTACCGGATGCCGGCGCGCGGGCTGATCGGCTTTCAGGGCGACTTCCTTACGACAACTCGTGGCACCGGCATCATGAGCCACGTCTTCGATGACTACGGGCCGATGAAAGCGGACATCGCCGAGCGCCGCAATGGCGTACTGGTCTCAGCCGAGAAAGGCGAAGCGGTCGCCTACGCGCTGTGGAAGCTGCAGGAGCGCGGGCGCATGTTCGTCAACCCTGGCGAGCCGCTCTACGAAGGCATGATCATCGGCCTGCACAGCCGCGAGAACGACCTCATCGTGAATCCGGTCAAGACCAAGCAACTCACCAACATCCGCGCCGCGGGCAAGGACGAAGCGATCCAGCTCACACCGCCAATCCGGCACACGCTGGAATCGGCGGTCGAGTTCATCGCCGACGACGAGCTGGTGGAGATCACGCCGAAGTCCATCCGCATTCGCAAGCGTTTGCTTGCTGAGCATGATCGCAAGCGTGCGGCACGCGCGGCCGCGTAAAAAGCGGAGAACCCGAATCGAACCGCGGAGATACGGAGCGAAGCAGGACCACCATTGAACCGCCAAGGCACCAAAAAGAACAAATCTCCGTTCACCGTTCATCGTTTACCGTCCACGGAATTTTCTGAACCGCCAAGACGCCAAGCGCGCCAAGAAAAACAAGAACAATAATTGAACCGCGGAGACGCGGAGAGAAGCAGGACCACAATTGAACCGCCAAGGCGCCGAGAGAAACAGATTCACCATTAAACCCCCAAGAAAACCCGTTTCACGTTTCACGTTTCACGTTTCACGCTTCACGATTCACGATTGACGATTGACGAGTAGTTAGAATGGAAGCGGCCCGCACGTCTTTCATCAAGCGACACCGCGGTGATCTGTTCGGCGGCCTCACCGCGGCGATCGTCGCCCTCCCCCTGGCGCTGGCGTTCGGCGTTGCATCGGGCGCCGGCGCGTTAGCCGGCCTCTACGGCGCGATCTTCGTCGGCTTCTTCGCCTCTGTTCTTGGCGGAACCCGCCATCAGGTTTCCGGCCCGACGGGCCCGATGACCGTGGTCATGGCGCTGATCATCGCGCAGTCATCCGGAAATCTCACGCTGGCGTTCACCGCAGTCGTTCTGGCCGGCGGATTTCAGATCCTGTTCGGGCTCTTCGGCATCGGCCGCTACGTCAAGCTCGTTCCGCAGCCAGTCGTGTCCGGCTTCATGAGCGGGATCGGCGTCATCATCATCATTTTGCAGCTCGCTCCCGCATTGGGTTACGACGCCCCGAGCGGCGCGATCCTGGTCAAGCTCGCGGCACTGCCCGCGATGATGGCGAAGCCCAACCTGCAGGCGCTGATCCTGTGCGGACTCTGTCTTGCAATCATGGTGGCAACTCCGAAACGGATTGCGGCGCTGGCGCCGCCACCGTTGCTTGCGATATTGATCGGAACGGCGGTCGGTCTTCTGGTTTTACGGGATGCCCCGGTGATCGGCTCGATCCCGACGGGATTCCCGGAGTTCATGATGCCCAGCCTCGAGCTGGCGGACGTTCCAGTGCTCGTGCGTTTCGGCCTGATACTGGCTTTTTTGGGCTCGATCGATTCCCTGCTGACCTCCCTGGTCGCCGACAGCGTCACCCGCACTCACCACGACTCGAATCGCGAGCTGATTGGCCAGGGCATTGGTAATGTGGCGGCGGGCCTCTTCGGCGGTATCGCCGGCGCCGGCGCCACCATGCGCACTCTGATCAACATCCGCGCAGGCGCGACCACACGGTTTGCGGGCGCATTGCACGCTGTCGTGCTGCTGCTCCTCGTGCTGGGATTTGGCGGTGCCGCCAGCTACATCCCGCTTTCCGTGCTGGCCGGCATCCTGCTCAAGGTCGGCTTCGATATCATCGACTGGCGCTATCTCAAGCGCATACACGTCGTGCCCCGCGCAGGCGTCGTGATCATGCTGACGACCCTTCTGGCCACGGTGTTCGTCGACCTCATGACGGCGGTCGCCGTCGGGATCGCGATGGCCTCGCTCCTCTTCGTATCTCGCATGGCCGACGCGCAGATGGAAAGCGCGAAGATCGCATTCAGTCCAGAGCACGCGACCGATCTTTCACCGGAGGAGGCTGCGATACTCGATCGGGCCGCCGGCCGCATTGTGCTATTCCACATTGAAGGCCCCCTGAGCTTCGGGTCCGCGCGCGATATCGCCAGACTACTGCAGACCTCGCCCGAGAAGGATGCCCTGGTGGTCGACCTCTCGGATGTCCCGTTCATCGACACCAGCGCCTCGATGGCGCTGGAGGAAGCCATCGTCGGGTTGCGCGATCTCAATGACATCGTGATTCTTGCCGGCATGCGGCCGCGCGTTTCCGAGACGTTGAAAAAGACGGGCGTGCTCCGCCTGCTCGCATCAAGCCAGATCTCAAGCTCGCGGCTGGAAGCGCTGAAGGCCGCCGAGGCCTACATCACCGCAAACGGCAACGCTCCCGCCGCCTGATCAATCAGGAACGATCGACCCGCGGCGGGTGTCCCAGGAAAGGGGACGTCGGACTGTTTTCATGAACCCGTTGAGTGAGCGCATCCGCCACGTCGGCATTCTTGCCTATGGTTCCTTGCTGGAGGAACCGGGCGCGGAAATCGCGCCCCTGATCGTGGAAAACATTTCAGGCGTGGAAACGCCGTTCAGAATTGAATTCGTGCGCTCCAGCCCGACGCGCAACGGCGCTCCGACCGTGGTTCCGGTCGAGAGCGGTGGCGCCCGGGTCCGCGGAACGATACTCGTACTGGACGAAAGCGTTTCACTTGCGCAGGCGCGCGATCTGCTCTGGCGCCGGGAAACCCGAAACGAAGGAACGGCCAAGCGCTATCAGAGGCCACTGGACCCGGACCCGAACAAGATGCTCGCGGAGGAACTCCCGAATTTCTCTGACCTGGCGGTAGTCCTGTACGCAAAATTCGGTCCGACCCTTTCCGACCCGACGCCAGAAGAGCTCGCCGAACTAGCGATCAAGAGCGCGATGAGCGAAGCCGGAAAACGAGGACGGGACGGAATCAGCTACTTGATCTCGCTCAAGCGTCAGGGTATCGTGACGCCGCTCATGCCGGCGTATGAGAAAGCAGTGCTAAGAAGCGCTGGAACCACGAGTCTCGAAGAAGCGTTGGCGGGAATTCAGCTGAAGACCGTGGTCTGACCCCGTTCCTGGGCTATCCGGATTTGTTCAGCCTGACCGAATACTGTTCCTGCAAGAACAACTGACACAGGCTCGCTCCCCTCTTGTCGATTTCTATTATCTTGGTGCCCACGCTCGAATCGCTGACGTGCTTGACCTCGATCTTGCAGTTGAGAAGTTTTCCCGGGAAAAGCTCGCATCTGAATTCCAGACTCTCCCCGACTGCAAGCTCTCTGCTACACATGATCGAGAAGCCGCCTTCACTCATGTCCTGAATCAGGCACGGAAACCAGGCTTCCCCGGCATTCAATGTCCCTCTCTGGCTGACCGGAATACGCGCTTCAGCACGCAAGTCTTTAGTTTTCATGATGAACCATCCCTGTTGACCACCGCGAGCATAGCGGCAAGCGCCTCTCTTGTCATTACTACCGGTGTAACCTGCTGACAGTAAGAAGACCTGCCGACCGCCGGCGGCGTGCCCAACGAAGAACCCTGAACCGCCGAGCAATTCAAAAGCAATATTTGAACCGCGGAGATACGGAGAGAAGCAAGATCTATATCAACTTCCCCCTCTGAACCGCGGAGATACGGAGGGAAACAAGAACTGTATTAATTAACTCCCAGGGTGCCACAATCCTTGGAGCACTAACGCGACAAAATCGAGTCAACGGCCGCGCCCGGTTATGCGTTATTCCGGAAGACCGGGAGATATCGATGTTGACTCCACCCCTCCAGCTCGATGAGACGATAGGTACAGTAATCGGGACAGCGCTCGAAGTTCACCGCGTTCTCGGTCCTGGTTTTTTCGAAAGCGTTTACGAGGAGGCGATGGCCATCGAGCTCGAGCTACGTCGCATACCGTTCGAGCGTCAGAAGCGCATCAATGTACCGTATAAGGGGCACTCGATCGGTGAAGGGAGACTGGATTTTTTTGTACAGAACTCTTTGATCGTTGAGTTGAAAGCAGCCGAAAAACTGCTACCGATTCATCAAGCCCAGCTGATGTCCTATTTGAAAGCTACAGGATGCAGGCTTGGTTTACTCATTAATTTCCACGAACGCCTGTTGAAAGACGGGGTAAGACGCGTAGTGCACACCGTGGCTGGCGGATAGCCATGATTCTCTGCTGGAATCTCTCCGTGTCTCCGCGGTTCATTAATGTCTTTTTGATCCTCTTAGCGCCTTGGCAGTTCAGTTTTCATTCTGGGTCTCTCCGCCTCTCCGCGGTTAAATTTGTTTTCCTGGTCCTCTTGGCGTTCTCGGCGCCTTGGCGGTTCAGTTCTCATTCTGCTTCTCTCCGCCTCTCCGCGGTTCAATTTGTATTCCTGGTCCTCTTAGCGTTCTTGGCACCTTGGTGGTTCAAAACAGGTCTTTCCACTTCTTCTTGACCTGATCCTGCAGTTCCTTGCTTGCCTCCGCGACAGCAGGAAACTCGTGCAGATGATCGTAAGGCCGGCAGGCGTCGATGATCGCCTTCGAGCTGAATGGCGCCTGGTAGGGGTAGGCCACGAACATCGGGTCGTTCTTTGAACCCATGCCACGCTGAATGATATCGATATCGATCGTGGGATCTGTCCGGGTCGCGACCGCCCACATCACCTCCTGGAGGTTGGACGGATCGATATCCTCGTCCACCACGACGGAGTAGCGCGACATGTAGGCGCCGACGCCGCACTGATTGAGTATGTGGCCCGCCTGCTTCGCGTGCCCGGCGTAGCGCTGCTTGATCGCCACGACGTTGAACATGCGCGCCCCGCCGATTTCATGCGCCCAGACTGCCTTGACGTCGGGCACCCCGGCAGCCAGCAACGCATCGAACAGCAGCGCCGAGCGCATCACCGCTTTCGAGTACGAGTAGTCGTTGGGCGGCTTTGCCGGCGGGCTCCCCACCAAAATCGGGTCGTTGCGGTAGTAGACCCTCTCGATCTTCACCGCCGGGGCCGTTCCCGCCTTGCCTGGGTAGTAGCCGTGGAATTCACCGAACGGCCCTTCCGTGCGCACATCGCCGGGGTGCGCCCAGCCCTCGATAACGATCTCGGATGCGGCGGGAAAAGGCAGGCCCGTCAATTCGCCTTTCACGACCGACACCGGATCTCCGAGGATCGCGCCGATGTAGTTGTATTCGCACATCCCGAACGGCACTTCGATGCCCGAGATCAGGTAGCCGAGCGGGTCGCAGCCAAGAACGATCGCCACCGGAAACGGCTTGCCCGCCTTCATGTACTTGTCGTACTGGATGGCGCCATGCTTGCCCGGGATCATGTCGAGCCCGACACTGCGCTTGTCGTGCAGTTGCACGCGGTAGGTGCCGACGTTGACCCAGTCCGAATCGAAATCCCGGGTCACAACGCAACAGCCCGTACCGATGTAGCGCCCGCCGTCCAGCTCGTGCCACAACGGCGAGGGAAAGACCTCGAGATCCAGCGCTTCACCGCTCCTAACGTTCTCGAGGATCGGGCCTCTTTCAGTCACGACCGGATCGTACTTCGCCGCTTGTGTTTGCCATGCCGCCGGCTTGCCGCGGAGTTTTTGCACCAGCGAATGGTGATTCTTCTCGACGCCCAGGTGAAGGATCGATGACAGCCGTGCCGGGCTGCTGGTACTGCAGGTCAGAACCCGGAATCCTTTCGGATAGCCCGCGATTTCGTCGAACAGCAGAGCCGGGTTTGGGTCCCGCCTGACGTTTACCTCGCTGATCGCGCCGAGCTCCAGCTTCCAGTCGGCGCCGATCACATCCTTCAACTCTCCGATGGCACGCACCTCCTGCAGCCAGGTGCGCAGATCCAGCGGGTTGCCTTTTTCAGAGCGTTTCACGTCGCCAACCCCGCATTTTTAACCGCAGATAAACGCAGATACACACAGATACAACTCAAAAACTCTTTTGCCTTCTGCCTTGTTCGTTGTTGCCGCCGATGGACGCAGATAAGAGATAATTGACAGGATTTACAAGATTAACAGGATTAATTCCAACACCTCTATCCGGCTTGGTTCCGTCTCGTTGTTCCAATTCTGTAAATCCTGTTAATCCTGTCTATTTTTTTGATCTTATCTGCGTTCATCGGCGTTTATCTGCGGCTCATTGGGTTTTTCGCTTTTGCGCAGCGAGTTTAACGGCCTCGATGATTTCGGGATAGGTCGCGCACCGGCACAGGTTACCGGAGAGATAGTGCCGGATTTCGTCCTCGGTCGGATCGGGGTGTTCCTCGAGCAACTGCCGGGTCATGAGCACGAACCCGGGCGTGCAGAAGCCGCATTGGAAGCCGCCAGCCTCGATGAACGCCTTCTGTACCGCGTCCAGGCCATCTCCAGCCGCTGACTGCTCGATCGTGACAACTTCTGCGCCGTCCACCAAGGCCGCAAGGTAGAGGCAGCCCGACACCGCGCGCCCGTCCACCAGCACCGTGCAGCATCCGCACAGACCCTGCCCACAGCTCTCACGCGCGCCGAACAGCGCGAAGCGATTCTGCAACAGCTCCACGACGTTCCAATGCGTTGGAACGTCCGCGGTAACCGCTTCGCCATTCAGCGTAAAACGTATCGTCCGCTGAATGGCACTCATCGGCGGTTCCCGCGGAAGGATGAAGGATGAAGGATGAAGGATGACCTGGTCATTTTGCTACTCTTGACATCTTGGCAGTTCAATCTCTAACTGGTTCTCTCCGCGCCTCCGCGGTTCAATAATTCCGTGAATCGTGAATGGTGAATCGTGAATCGAAGCTTTCTTTGCGCGCTTAGCGTCTTACCCGTTCTGTGTAAATAGCTGCTCTTCTTGGCGGTCTCGGCGCCTTGGCGGTTTACATTTTGTTCAGGCTTCTCTTGGCGACCTTGGCGGTTCAATAAATTCCGTGAAACGTGAATCGTGAAACGTGAAACGGGTTTTCTTGGAAGTTTAAGGGTGAATCTGTT
>JAQBFV010000194.1:0-2617 GCA_032123035.1 Betaproteobacteria bacterium
GACCCCTATTGCTCGGAGTATGGGGGAAGTCTACCACGAAATCTTTGGCGCCGGCCAATCTGAGAGCCACCTTGCGGCGGTGACGGGATCCACGCCATCGTAGTCCTTGGCGAAGCTCGCGGCGGGGTTGATAGGGTGCGAGCGTCGGTGGATGACACAGACGCCGGGCAAGCGCGGACGTCGGCGCTGTTGCGAGTGCCGTAGGTGGTACGTACCAGAGCCGTCGGCCGCAAAGACGCAAAGAACGTGCAGTAGGAACTGCCGGCTTCGACGGCGCGCCAGGCAAGAGAAGGTGCGTCGAGAGGCGGACCTGGCAAACGCTCGAGCCGATGAGCGCGAGCGTCAGCGCAAGCACCGGGCACGCAGGCGGGAGGAAGAGGGGGCAGATCGGCCGCTGTCACAGGCCGGCCTTTCTGCGCAAGTGTGCGGCGCTGTTGAAGAAATCCTGGAAGAATTGGGACAAGCGCAACGGCTGTCACAGGCCGGCCTGCGGCGCCGGGTTCGTCGGAATGTATTGAAAACCCTGGGAGAAATGAGCCGAAGCGTCGGGGATTTGGGACATGATCCGACGATGTCACTGACCGGGCTAGATCGGTAAGAGCCAGATATCGTTGGAGAAGACGCAATGATTGCGGGACACCGTCACTGACCGATCTAGGTTCTTGCCCCAAAGCGCTGCATCGTGGCGAGCGTGACGGGCAAGACGACATCGACACTCGAGCTGGCACCGAGTGAGCTGGGCGAAGCGTTCTCGTCGATGCGGTTGTACTGCGCGCAGGCGCAGCGAGAGATGCAGCTGTCGTTGTCGCGCCTGGGGCAGCTGACGCCGGTGCAGGCGTATCGGGTGGGCGCGGGACTGGAGCTGTTCGACGGCCTGAAGAGGTTGCGGGCGGCGCGCGAGCTGTCGTGGCCGAAGCTGCGGGTCGAGGTGCACGGGCTCGATGCGGCCGGCGCCAAGGTGCGGCTGTTGTGCTGCAACGCGAGCACAAACCTGGCCGAGCTCGAAGAGGCGTGGCTGGTGCGCTCGCTGTACCGGGAGGACGGGCTCAGTCAGCCACAGATCGCGATGCTGCTGAGACGGCACAAGAGCTGGGTATGCCGGCGTCTGGCGCTGGCCGAGAGCCTGTCCGAGGAGCTGACCGCGAGCGTGCGGTTGGGATTGGTGCGGGCGACGGCGGCGGCGGAATTGGCGCGGTTGCAGCGCTGCAACCAGGATTCGGTGACGCGGGTGGTCACCCAACGAGGGCTGACCACGCGCCAGACCGCGCAGCTGGTGCAACGTCTGCTTGCGGCACTGCCCGAGCAATGGCCCCGGCTGCTCGAGCTGGCATCAAAGCCGCCGCCACGGGGACCGAACGGTGGTGCTGCGCGCCGCACCCCGGGCGAGCAGCTCGTGGCTGACGCCTGGGCAATGAAGCGGCTCGCGGCTCGCCTGCATGCGCGCTTGCTCGAACGCTCGCTTACGAGCCTGGGCGCGCCGGCGTGCGCGGTCGTGTCCGGCGAGCTCGCCGAGCTGCGCCGGGCGCTGAACGCCCTGAGCACGACTCTGGACGCACGCCTGAGCGTGCAAGGAGCATCCGATGCCGCCGCTTGACGAAAAGCGCATCCACGACGTGCTGCAGCTCGACCGCGAGGGCATGAAGTGGCGCGCCATTGCCCGCGCGCTCAGCATCAGCCGCAACACCGTGCGCCAGATCGTGCGCGAGCACGGACACGCCCGGCAAAGTCCGCACTGTGCGCTCCCGACCAGGCATTGCTCGCGGCGGCCATCGAAGCTCGATCCGTTTCGGCCGCAGATCGACGAACTGTTCGGGCTCTACCCCGACATCACCGCGCAACGCGTCTTCGAGATCCTCGGCGCGAAGGGCTTCGACGGCGGCTACACCGTGGTCAAGGACCTGGCGCGCCGGATCCGCCCCAGGAAGGCACCCACGCCGAGCCTCGAGACCGCGCCGCGCCAGCCCGGGGACATGGCCGAGTGCGATTGGTCGCCGTATCCGGTGACCTTCACCCATGCCCCGCCCGTCACTCTGCAGGTGTTCGGCTACGTCCTGCGCTACTCGACGCGCAAGTTCTACAGCTTTCACGAGGGCAACGGGCTGCATCCGCTGATGGACGGCCACGTGCACGCCTTCGAGCGCTTCGGGGGCGCGGCGCGCCATTGCAAGTACGACAGCCAGAAGCCGGTCGTGCTGCGCTGGGAGGGCGGCCAGCCGATCTACAACCCGCGCTTCGTCGACTTCGCCACCCACTACGAGTTCTCGCCCGTGGCCTGTCGCGTCCGCCATCCAAACGACAAACCCAGGGTCGAGAGAAGTTTTTACGAACTGACTTTGAGCTTCTTCCGCGGCCGCAGCTTTCGCGACCGCACCGACCTCGCGGCCCAGCTCACCCATTGGATGGATACCATTGCCGACCTGCGGCCGCTCAAGCGTATGCGCCGTCGCACGCGCCTGGAGCTCTTCGCCGAAGAGCAACCCCTGCTGCGCGCACTGCCGCTCCATGCCTACGACACCGCTCGCGTGCTCTACAAGCTGTGCGACATCGAAGGCTTCATCACGTGGGAGAGCAATCGGTATTCACTGCCCTACGAGTACGTCACCGAGATCCTCCCGGT
>JAQBFV010000195.1:0-3409 GCA_032123035.1 Betaproteobacteria bacterium
GTGACGGCGCAAAGCCAGGAGCTCGCGACGAGCCTGATGAAGTCGGTTGGGCATATCGCCGTGCACTACCCGGTGCCGGAATGGAGCGGCCTCATCACCTCCATCGCGTATCCGTACTCGCCTCCCGAAATCGCGCGCGGACCGAGCTATCGCTTCAACCTGAACCACGTGGTCGAGCCCGCCTCCCCGCTCGAAATGTTCCACATCGAGTACCAAACCGTGGGAGGATGACATGCCGAAGCTGTGGCAGATCACGAAGCTCATACGCAGCAAGAACTCCGGGCCGTTCGAGCTGACCTTCGACGTCATCTTCAAGAGCCGTGCGGACTACGAGAAGGTGCGCGACGCGGGCGTCATCAACGAGCATTGGTTCGCGCGGATCTACCGGCTGAAACCTGAGCTGGTCTCGGTGATCAACTACGACGCCGCGAGCGCCATCAAGATCACCATCCCGCGCCCTGTGGTTTCAGGGGATATCGACGACACCGATGTCTTCGGCGGTCAGCAGTATGGGCCGCTGGTGGATCTCGAGGTGCCGTGACTGTCCTAAGGCGGAAGGCGGAAGAGGCTAAATCCCAGCCGCTTTCGTTTCACGTTTTACGTTTCACGATCATGTAATCGGCGTTCATCGGCGGCAAAACAAACAAGACGGAAACAAAACGGTTTTTGATTTCTGTGTCGATCTATCTGCGTTTATCTGCGGCTAAGGTTTGTAGTTAAGGTTTAAGGCCGAGCGCTTCGCGAAGCTCACGCGCCGAATGTGCACGTCCGTAGACGGCGGTGCCAACATCGAACTCGCGCGCACGGGAAAGCGGACCGACGACGACCGGCTCGAAGCCCGCGTCTCGCACCAGCCGTTCAGCGATCCTGAGCGCTTCCGCGTCGTCTCCAGCGAGCGGTATTGCCGCCTTCTCACCCGCACGATGCGCTTCGCTCCCAAGCTCCCAGTGCGGCAGCGAATTGAAGGCGCGCACCAGGCGCACACCCGGAAAGAACTCCGCGTCCGCGACGCCGGTCCCCTTTTTCCGCGCGGCGTAGGCCATATCGCCATCGCGCGAGGGATAGGGATTGCCGGGGTCCAGCACAACCTTTCCCTTCAACTCCCGCGCGTAGTCGCGGCCCACCTGCGGGAACGCCCCGTACGGCACGGCGACCAATACCACCTCGCCAAAGGCCGCCGCTTCTCGCGGCGTTCCGGCCCGCACTTTTGGCCCGAGGCGCGCGGCAAGGTCCTTGAGCTGGTCCGGATGCCGGGACGAGATCAGCAGCTCATGTCCGGCCTTTGCCCACAGCTCGGCGAGCGTGCCGCCGATCTTCCCGGTGCCGATAATGCCAATTTTCATGCTGTGCCCGCTCGCAGTTCCGGCAGCGCGCACGGCTCCCGCCAAGGTAGTGAGTGCCAGTCCAGCCACAGCAGCGACGAGGATTTCGCGTCGCTTTCGATTGCAATGCGTACTTTTCATAACATTCGCGTTTATCTGCGGCGGTCCCCAAAGTCAGAAGTCAAAAGGATGAACGGTTTTGATTCTCGCATGGTTCCATCGGCGTGTATCGGCGTTCATCGGCGGCGAATAAACAATGTTCCGGGTTCCGAGTTCTGGGTTCAGGGTTTCCTGTATATGCAGATCTGTGTTTATCTGCGTGTATCTGCGGTTAAAACACGTTTTACGATTCGCGATTTACGATTCACGACCCATAAATCCGCGTCCGCCAATGTTACTCTACCCTTCTGAGCCGAGGATGACAGTCGACGCGACTTCGATGTCTAATCGTGCTCGGCGGCGAGAGGAGCGAAACATGACCGTTAAAAATGAAGCATGGCCGAACGGCATGCCACAGGTTGGGCAGAAAGCGAATCGGTCGCGGGAGGTCACGGCGCGTGACATCGAGCTTTTCACCGCGATGAGCGGTGACCGCAATCCGCTGCACTATGACGAAGCCGCGGCGCGCGCCACGCGCTTCGGCGGCATCGTGGTCCAGGGCGGCGTGACGAGCGCCATCCTGAACGCGGTCGTGGCCGAAGACCTCCCGGGGCCCGGCACGGTTTTTCTCCAGGTCAACTGGAACTTCAAGGCGCCGGTGCGACCTGGCGATACGATCACCGGCGAAGTCACTGTTACCAAAGTCCGCGCCGACAAGCCCATCACCGAGCTCGACACGCGCGTCGTCCGGGGCGATGGCACGGTCGCGCTGGAAGGCAGCGCGGTGTGCTATACCATGCCGCTTGCGCGGTGAAAGCCCGACGATCAGTCACGACATCTATGGCACAACAATCGATTCCAAGCCTGTCCTCCCACGGGGCCGAGATCCCCGTGATCGGCTTCGGCACGTCCCAGCTCGGCGATTGCGCCGACGTCGTCGCGACCGCGCTGAAGCTCGGCTATCGCCACATCGACACAGCCTGGAAATACGGCACCGAAGAAGGCGTCGGCAAGGGGATACGCCTGTCCGGGGTGCCGCGCAAAGAGATCCTCCTCACCACCAAGGTCTCGCACGAGTACCTGCGCGCCGACGCCTTTGCTCAGTCGGTGGACCAGAGCCTCGAGCGGTTGCAGGTGGACTATGTGGATTTCCTGCTCGTGCACTGGCCGAGCATGGACAACGTGCCGCTCGCCGAGACCATGGGGGCGCTGGCAAAGGCCAGGCGCGAGGGCAAGACCCGCCACATCGGCGTCGCCAACTTCAACATCGCCATGGTCGAGGAGTCGATGCGCCTTTGCCCGGAGCCGCTTTGCGTGCTCCAGGCCGAATACCACCCCTACCTCAGGCAAACCAAGGTGCTGGATTTCTGCCGCCGCGCCGGCCTTATCTTCATGGCTTACTGCCCGCTCGGGCGCGGGCGTGTGTTCAAAGACCCCGTGCTCGCGGAGATCGCGCAAAAAAGGGGGAAGACGATCGCGCAGATCGCGCTGCGCTGGCAGGTGCAGCAGGGCAACATCGCGCCCATCCCGCGCTCGTCAAACCCGAAGCACATGGCCGAGAGCCTCCAGGTCTTCGATTTCTCGCTGACGGAGGACGAGATGAATCGGATTCACGCTCTAGCGCGACCGGATGGCAGGATCGCGAATCCGAAAGGCCGCGCGCCAGCGTGGGACTGAACGGCGGTGAATGGTGAGTGGTGAGTGGCCTGAACCTTCCGTGAAACGTGAAACGTATTTTAGCCGCCGATGAACGCCGATAGATTTAAACCAAAAACCCATCCGCCATTCGCCATTCGCCTTCAGGCGGTGCTTTCCGCCTCCATCTTTCACCCTTCAAAAAGGGCGGAACCAGCGGAATCACAAGGATTTTCTCCGTAATCGGGCGGCGCGCTGTTCGTTCCGAGTCTAGATCACCCTTATCATGGCTTACGCGACAGCAGTTGTAATACAATGAAACCGCACAAGGATCGACAGAATCCTTCGTTCCC
>JAQBFV010000196.1:0-5140 GCA_032123035.1 Betaproteobacteria bacterium
CTACTCGGATTCGTTCACGCCTTCTGTGCCCGAGGCCGGCCCCGCGTGACTGTTTAGGCGCAACTAGAACGTAACGCAAAAATTAAGAAAATATCATTAGCTGCAGATAAACGCAGATTTAACGAAGAGAAAAAATAAAAATTAGACGCCGATTCACGCCGATAAGCCCCAACATTGAACCGCCAAGACGCCAAGAGAAGCAAGAATTAAGAGCAGTTACTCATCACCCATCACGCTCCACTCACGACTCACGATTCACGGATTCTCATAGCGGCGTGCGGCGGCGCCCGTCCGTGACAACCTTAAGCTGCGCGAGCGCGAGGGTGAAGCTCTCACTTCGATGGAACTGCGCGGCCTCCGTGTTTCCAAGCTTCTCGTGCAGGCCGGCTAGCGAGAGATGAGCCGAGTAGGTCGGCTCGACCGCAATGCTCGCCTCGAGATAGCTTTGTGCCTTGCCCCAGAGTTCCTGTGTGCTGCACAACCTGCCCAACGAAAGCAGCAGCACGGCGTCGCGCGGGTAGGACTTTAGCCAGCTTTCCGCCCGCTCGATGCGCCGCAACGCGTCGCCCCCGTCGCATTCGGCATAGAGCGCAACAAGGTCGCTGTCCCAGCTCGACTCGAGCGCCTCCTCGATGACGCGGTATGCCTGCGCGCATCCCTCGAGCGCGATGAAGCAACGCGCGGCCGCGCCCGCGATCCGGTTGTCCGTGCGCTCTTTCGCCGGCACCTTGCGCCACGCTTCTTCCAGCGCCGTCAGGTCGAGCGCCTTGCGCGTCAGGTTCTCGACCAGCGCGACGCGGCGAATTTGCGTCGCCTGGTCGGCGTCGAACACTTTGCGCCGCTGCAGCTCGTTCACCAGCGCGAGCGCCTGGTCCCAGTTGCGCAGCTGCTGCTGCGCCGTCAGCTCGAGCCGCAGCGCTGCGGTATGCCGGCGCGGCAACCGCTGCAGCACCTCGAGCGCCTCCTCGAAGCGACGCTGATCCAGCAGCAGCTCGGCCTCGGTGACCATTCGCATCGGCTGGTCGCCGCCCGCCGCGGCCGCGGCGCGCGCGAGATAGCCGTCGCGCCGCTCATAAGCGCACAGACCGTGTGCCGCGCGCGCGGCAATGACCGCGCTCAGATCCGGCTGCTCACCCATGTCAAGGGCGCGCCGCGCCGCTTTCTCGGCGCGCGCATAGCGACCTGCGAAATACTCGTGCAGCGCGGTGGCGAGGGTCGCGCGCGCCTTCCTGCGCCGGCGCGCCGCCCGGTACTCGCGCACCTGGCCCGGCAAGCGCGCCGTGGCCGCAAACATCCGGACGATGAGGTAGAAGATGATGAAGGCCGCGGCCAGCAGCAGCAAAAGGAGGTTGAGCGAGAGCTCGATGCGATAGGGCGGGGAAACCACCAGCACGTAGCCGGTGCTGTAGCGCGCGAGCAGGGTCAGGCCCACCGCGATCGCGACGATCATCACGATCCAGATCAGCGCCCGCAACACGCGTCCGCCTCCGGATTTTGAAGAAAGATCCCCGACCGCCCGGTCACACGGCTGAACGCCGGGCGCGGCATATCAACGAGCCGCACACGGCAGCCGGGCAGCAAACTGGCGCCGACGGTTGGTCCGATCACGGTTCACCGGTCACTGATTACGGCTTCTGAGTAGCTTCTGCTCGCGCGCGCCGGTAGCCACGCATCGCCTCGAGCGAGGCCGAGATGTCCGGTACTTCGGCGCTCAGTTCCGCCGCGTGCAGGTTCGACAGCATTGTGACGTCGCGCGCGACGGCGTCGTTGCGCACATCGTAGTAGCGCTGCAGCCAGTCGCGCGCTGCGCCGAGGTCGGCCTTGTAGCTCTGCATATCGCGCGCGAGCAGGCCGAGCCGGGCGCCGAGCAATCGCAGCTTGAGATTCTCGCGCAGGAAAAATGCCTGCGAGGGCGCCAGCAGGGGAATATCGGGGCGGTCCATGCGCTGCACCCGCACCAGCCGTTTCAGCTCTTCCCAGGTCTCGCGCAACAGCCGCTTCCAGAGCGGCTCCTCGGCCCCCCCGGGGGCGGACCGCGCGCCGGGCTGAGGCCGCACGTCCATGGACAGGGGCAGCTTGTCCACGCGGACGAGGAGTTCGTCGAGCTGCGCGCTGATGCCAATGGTGTCGACCGTGGCGAGCCCTTGTAGCCGGGCGATGTCGTCGCTGATCGCCTGGCGCACCCCGGCCAACTGGGGTTGCGCCAGCCGCTGGAGCTTTCCCTCCGCCGTCCTCAAGGCAGCGAGCGCCGTCTTAACATTGCCGCTGAGTCGCAGCTGCTGGCTCGCGATGATGAGCGTCTGCTCGATCTCCACGACAGCCCAGTCGTCACGGTTGCGGGAGAGGCCCTGGAGCAATGTTTCCAGCGCAGCGAGCTGTGCCTGGGTTTGCCCGAGGCGACTTTCCAGCGCGCCCAACTTGCCTTGAACCGCAGAGATCGCCTCGCCCACCTGCTCCGCGACGCGGCGGTTCTCGAGCGCCTTCACATCCGCGTTGGCCAGTTTCTGCGCCAACTCCTTGCGCATGACACCGGTTTCGGTGCGGCCTTGGTACCAATACCACCCGAACAACCCCGCGACGATGACGATGACCATGAACCCAAGGCCGACGCCGCGCCACCCCAGCGTGCGCGCCGGCGCGGCGACGGGCTCAGCCGCGGACTCTGCTCCTGCCGGCTCAGCAGCAGTTTCCTGCTCAGACCCCGGCACGGGCTCTGCTTCCGGCTGCGTTTTCTCCTGCGGGGATTCGCTCATGCGACGTGATGGGCTGGCTCAGCCGATAGTATGGAGCGTCGTCCACGGTGCCGCAACACTAACGCCCGTGACTCGTGAGTGGTGACTCGCGCGCGTTGACTCATGAGTGATGACCTGAAATCTTGGGACGAGCACGACACCGGATACCCATCATCCCAAAGGTTATCCTTGGCCGCTCGCGGTGGTGAGGTGTTCTTTCAATGCGTTCATCAGGCCCTCGTCGGCGGGTTCGGTGACGATCACGCGCGCGAGCCCTAGCTCGCGCGCGACCTCGGCGATGCGCGGATGCGGCACGAACACCGGCGTCTTGCGCAACCCCTGACGCCCGAGGGCGCCGATCATCTCGTAGAGATTGCGCAGGCCTTCGCTGCTGGTCACCGTGACCGCGTCGAGCTCGTTGCCCGCCCACGCCTTGAGCAGCGGCGCCGCATCCAGATTGGGCGTGCCGCGGCGATAGCATTCCGCGTATTCCACGCGTGCACCGCGCGCCTTCAAGGTGTCGCCGAGCAGCTCGCGGCCGCCCTCGCCGCGGAAGATCACGACGCGCTTGCCCCGCATCTCCTGCAGCTCGGGCAACTCGAGCAGCGCCTCGCTGTCGAAGCGGCGCGCCGGTGCAATTGCGTTGGTCACCCCGAAGCGTGCGAGTTCCTTCACGCCCCCGCGGCCAATCGCGGCGCACAGCAGGGCGGGCGGCAGCGCGCGGTGCGCCGTGATCAGGTTCATGGCCTTGTTCACTGCATTGGGGCTGATGAACACGGCGAGATCGAATTCGTCGAGGCGCGCGACAACGGCCAGCAACGGCTTGAGGTCCTCCACGTCGTGGATCTCCAGCACCGGAAACAGCATTGCCTCACCTCCGGCGGCATGGATCATCTCGGCCAACTCCCGCGCCTGCTGCGCCGGGCGCGTGACCACGATGCGACGGCCGGCGAGTGGACCCTTCGCGTTGGAATCAGGCATCAGGCTAGCGTCAATGTTTGCGAATGCGCGCCGCTTAGCCGAAACCGATCGGAGCGCATGTTGAACGTTCTGCGTTTATCCGCGTTTATCTGCTGCTAACTGGTTTTCGAGTTCCCTCAGGATCGCGTCAGCGCCTCCGGATTTGAGCTCTTCAGCGAGCGCGATGCCGAGCGCCTCCGCGTCGGCCGCAGCGCCCGTGCGTTCCCCGGCAATCATCCGGCTTCCGTCGGGCGCCCCAACGAACGCGCGCAAGCGCAACTGCGTGCCGCTCAGCTGGGCATAGGCCCCGAGCGGCACGTTGCAGCTGCCCGAAAGCGCGCGAGATAGCGCTCGCTCCGCCGTCACGCACAGCATCGTGTCGCGGTGCCCCAGGGGTTTTAGCAGCTCGAGGACTTCGGCTCGGTCGGCGCGGCATTCCAGGGCCAGCGCGCCCTGCCCCGGCGCGGGCAGGCTCTCCTCCGGCTCGAGCAACGCCGTCACGCGCTGCTCGAGTCCGAGGCGCCTGAGTCCGGCGGCCGCCAGCAGGATTGCATCGAACGCGCCTTCGTCCAGTTTGCGCAAACGGGTGGTCACGTTGCCGCGCAACGGTCGCACCTCGAGACGGGAATGGTGGGCACGCACCTGGCATTCGCGGCGCAAGCTGGAAGTGCCAACCCGCGCGCCCGCGGGCAGTGCGGCGAGCCCCGGGTAGCGTCCAGAGATGAAAGCGTCGCGGGGATCCTCACGCTCCATGACCACGCCCAGCGCAAAGCCCGCGGGCAGGTGCATCGGCACATCTTTCATGGAGTGCACGGCAAGATCGGCGCGGCCGGATTCGAGCGCGTCCTCCAACTCCTTGATGAACAGCCCCTTGCCGCCGATCTTGGCCAGCGAGACATCGAGCCGACGGTCACCCTCCGTGGTCAGGCCGAGCACCGTGATTTCCGCGCGCGGGTATAACCCGGCCAGCCGTGACTGGACGTGGCGCGCCTGCCACATTGCAAGCGCGCTTTCGCGCGACGCGATAACAATGCGCCGCATCGCTGCCCCGGCGACATTACCGCTCAACGCCAACCTCGCGAAATGCTTTCAAGCCGATCCCTGCCACACCTCCCGGTCGCGGCGATTCTAGCATGCGCAACCACCGCGTCCTGCGCGCAAAGCATCGGGCAGCTGCCGCGTGCCGGCGATTTCGCAATGCTGGCCAAAGAAGCACGCACGCGGCGCGCGGCGCAGGATCAGCGGCGCCCGGGCGTTGCCTCGCGCTGACGCCGCTCTACGGCTTTCCCGTAACCCGCCAGCTCAAAGGACACGAACACCAGATCCTTGCCGCTGTACGCCGCAACGCTGGAATCGGTGTTGCGCCAGTGATATGACGCAAAGGCGCGCGCCGTAGCCGCCCGGGTCTCGTGGGGCGCGCCGTGGTGCTGGCGGAGCACCGCCAGCAC
>JAQBFV010000197.1:0-4981 GCA_032123035.1 Betaproteobacteria bacterium
GTTATGGTGGCGAACACGCCTTTCTTGGTGAAGGGGTCGCCATCCGAAAACGCTTTGGCTTCAGCGCGGCTGTTCACATTCACGACAAACAGGCTGCCTATGGCCTCGGCGCCATCGTCGGTCTGGGTCGCGCCCGCGAGCACCAGTATGCCTTTCTGGCTTTGCAGATAATCGCGGTGGGGCTGCAGCACCTTCTCGCGGATCGCGGCGGTGTTCGGTTGATCAATGCAAGAAACGGCCCAGAGCATGTTTGGTCTCCCTTTTTTTGATACGGCGTGACTGGTGACTAGTGACTGGTGCTGAAGAGGTGACGACTCACGACTGACGAGTCACGGTTCAAACCCTTCACCATTCGACATTCCTCACTATTCAAAGGTTCGATTGGACGTTTCCAAGCCAATCCGAGATCCCGATTGTCGGGCGCGGCACCGCTGTGCATACTAGCGCAAGAAGTGGCCAGTGACGAGCGCCGTCCCAGAAAAGGCGTGACGTGATAAGGCGCGGCTTGACCTGGTTTGTGGATTGACCCCATTCCGAAGTTCCAGGAGTGACATGATGGAAAAGAAATATTATCCGGGGGACTGGCAGCAGCAGCGCGCGTTCTCGCGGGCCGTGGCAACCAAGGGCGGGCGCATCATCTGGCTGGCCGGTCACGGTAGCCTGCACGGCACCGACCGGGCCCTTGATGGCGACTTCGACGGCCAGTCGCGCCAGGCTTTCAGGAATCTCGCGGCGACGCTCGCACAGGCAGACGGTAAGCTTTCCGACATCGTCACGATGACAGTCTTCATCATCGACGCGCGATACGGCGACCGCTTCATCGAGGTCCGCAAGGAGTTCTTCCCGGACGCAAAGTATCCGGCGAGCGCGCTCATTACCGTCGCCGGCTTGGCGCGGCCCAACATGATGGTCGAGATCCAGTGTGTGGCCGTCGTTCCGGATTGAAAAACATCGTGACGGGTGACGGGTGACGAGTGACGCTACGTTAGAATCGATCTGCTCGATTCACGATTCACGATTCACGTTTCACGTTTCACGTTTCACGCCTCCAGGATTATGACGTAAGCTAACCTTGGCCACTCACAGGAGTTTGTTATGTCGATAGCCGCTTCTGCATTCGATCTGAGCAACGGCGCCGTGGTGTTGCGCTTGATCTGCGCCTTGTTCTTCTTTCCTCATCTGTATTTCAAGATCATCGGCAATCCGCCGCCGGGCCTCGGTTTTTTCGTCAAGGCTGGGTTCAAGCCGGCGATTTTCTACATGCGCCTTGCCATAGTGGTCGAGACGGTGGCCGCACTGGGTCTGTTGTTCGCCATTTACACCCAGTGGGCAGCGCTGCTCGCCGCTGCCAGCCTGACGGTCGCCGCCGTCGCCGTGTGCTTCTTCAACGGCTCGGTCAAGTGGCTGTGGAACCTTGGCGGCATGGAATTCTGCGTGTTCTGGGCCATCGCGTGTGTCGCCGTCGCCATACTCTATTGGAACTAAGGCGCGGCAAACTAGACCCCACCTGAACCAGGCCGAGCTCGAACTTGGCGCGAAAGAAGTGAAATGACCGATGAGATGACGGAGCAGCTGCGGATACGCCAGCTCGTCGAGAGCTGGGCTGTCTGGCGCGATGCCGGCCATTGGGACCGCTTCCGCTCGGTGTGGCATCCGGACGGTGTGATGATGGCTACCTGGTGCCAGGCCCCGTTCGAAGAATTCATCAAAGCCTCCATCGAGGGCTGGGACCGGGGCGTTAGAATCCTCCATTTCCTGGGCGGGTCTTCGATCGACGTTGCCGGCAACCGTGCGATCGCGCAGACCAAGATGACCATCTCGCAACGCGCCGGCGTCGAGGGCGTGCTCTGCGACGTCGTATGCACGGGGCGCTTCTACGACTTCTTCGAGAAGCGCAGCGGCGCCTGGGGCATGGTGCTGCGCCAGCCAATCTACGAAAAGGATCGCATCGACCCGCTCGATCCGGGCGCGGAGCTCAAGCTCGACCCCGCGTTACTGGCACAGTTCCCCGAGGGCTATCGCAACCTCGCCTACCTGCAGGCGCGGATCGGCTACCCGGTCAAGCGCGACATGCCCGGCCTCAGCGGGCCCGAAGTGGAACGGCTCTACGCCCGCGGCGCCGAGTGGCTCGCTGGCAAGCCCCTCCCCCCACTACCGTGAAACGTGAATCGTGAAACGTGAATCGTGCCCCATGCAGAACCCAGAATTAGCCGCAGATAAACGCCGATCGAAATCAATATAAAACCGCCAAGCAAGACAACAACAATCAATGAACCGCGGAGACGCGGAGAGAAACAAACGACAATTCACGAATCACGATTCACGGAAGTTGGAGCCGCCGATGGACGCCGACGATACAGGAGAAGTGATGAATAATGGTGACGCGAAATGGTGATGAAGAACGCACGCGATGCCGTACATCACCACTAATCATCACCATCTTTCATCACCAGTGCCCATCACCATTTTCTTGTGACCGGCCACAGGTCACCGGTCACGCATCATGAGGCTTCGGTAGGCAGAAAGCCCTCGATCGAAAGATACCGCTCGCCGGTGTCGTAGTTGAACCCGAGGACGACTGAGCCTTCAGGGATCTCAGGCAGCTTCTGCGCAATTGCGGTAAGCGTCGCACCCGATGAGATACCCACCAGCATTCCTTCCTCGCGCGCGGCGCGGCGTGCCATTTCCTTGGAGGCTTCGGCGTCGACCTGGATCACCCCGTCGAGGAGTTGCGTGTGGAGGTTCTTGGGTATGAAACCGGCGCCGATACCCTGGATCGGGTGCGGCGAGGGCTTACCGCCCGAGATCACGGGCGAGGCAGCGGGCTCGACCGCGTAGACCTTCAGCTTGGGCCAGGCCTTCTTGAGCACCTGCGCGCAGCCGGTGATGTGGCCACCGGTGCCGACGCCGGTAATGAGCACGTCCACGCCGTTCGGGAAATCATCGAGGATCTCCTTGGCGGTCGTGTCCCGGTGCACGGCAATGTTCGCCTCGTTCTCGAACTGTTGCGGCATCCACCCGCCGGGAATCTCCGCGAGGATCTGCTGCGCCCGCTCGATCGCTCCCGGCATGCCCTTCTCGCGCGGCGTCAGCACGAGTTTGGCACCATACGCGAGCAACAGCCGCCGGCGCTCGATCGACATGCTGTCGGGCATGGTCAGGATGAGCGGATAGCCTTTCACCGCCGCGACGATCGCCAGCCCGATCCCGGTGTTGCCCGAGGTCGGCTCCACGATCGTGGCCCCAGGCTTCAACTTTCCGCTGCGCTCGGCGTCCTCGACCATCGACAGGCCGATGCGGTCCTTGATCGAGCCCCCCGGGTTAGCGCGCTCGGATTTGATCCACACCTGGTGCTTGGCGCCGAACAGGCGATTTATACGGATGTGCGGCGTGTTGCCGATCGTGGCGAGAATAGTGTCAGCCTTCATGGGTATCCTTGTGATTGTTGGGATCGTCCAAGAATGCGGGGTGAGGACCGCATCCCATCTCCGTCATTCTCTATCGGCAACGGCACGCCTGTCGAGCGCACCGATTCATCACTCGTCACTCGTCACCGTTTCATCCGTCGTCAGTCGTCAGTCGTCACTTTTTCAGCACAAGTCACTGGTCACTGGGTCTAAAGTCATCAGTCATCAGCCATAATACGTCCGTGGTCTGTCGTGTCCTCTTTGCGGGTGCTCTGCTCGCCCTTCTCGTCAGCCCTGTGCGTGCGGCCGAGCCACTGCCGCTTGCCGAGCTCGCCAAGCCGGGGCGCGTGCTGATGCTGCGCCATGCGCTCGCGCCGGGTACTGGTGACCCGGCAAACTTCAAGCTACGCGACTGCTCGACGCAGCGCAACCTCGATGCGACCGGCCGCACCCAGGCGGTGAAGCTCGGCCAGCGCCTTGCCAATGCCGGCGTCACGCGCGCGTGGGTGTATTCCAGCCAGTGGTGCCGTTGCCTCGATACTGCGCGGCTGCTCGACCTCGGACCGGTCAAGGAGCTACTCGCACTCAACTCGTTCTTCGACCGGCCGCAGGATCGCGCAGCGAACATCGCCGCGCTGCGCGCATTCCTCGAGAAGCTTCCTGCCGACGGACCGCCGGTGGTGTTGGTGACGCATCAGGTCACGATCAAGGCCATCACCGGAGAGTTCGCCCTCTCAGGAAGTGGCACGATCCTTCAGCTCGACGGCTCCGCGACGCCGCGCGTCCTCGGCGAACTCAAGGCAAACTGACCCCCCCCGCACAGGAGTCTACGCCCATGCGTGCCATCGTTCTCGCCATGCTCGTCTTTTTCGCGCCGCCCGCCGTGGCGCAGTCTTCGCTAAAAGTCTCGCAACATGCCGAATTCGCGGACCGTCTCGCGCAGCCGCATGGCGCGGCGTTCTCGCCCGACGGAAAGCTCATCTATCTCACCGACATGGCGAACAGCCGCATGGTCGTGCTGGACGCGATGACGCTCCGGCTGGTCGGCAGATTCGGGGCGAACGATCTATCGCGCCCGCACGACGCTGAGTTCGACGGGGCGGGGCGTCTGCTGGTGGCCGACACCGGCAATGACCGCGTCGCGATCTATGGGGTGAAAGGCGCCGAGGCAAAGTTGGTGGGCGAGCTGAAAGGGCTTTCGAACCCCGAGGGTGTCGCGGTCGCGCCGGACGGCCGGGTCTTCGTAACCAATACGGGCGGCGGTTCGGTGAGCGTGTTCCGTGACGGCCGGCTCGAGCGCACCGTCGGGCGCTATGGCGACGGTGAGAGCGAGTTCTCGAGCCCGCACGACGTCGAGGCGGCAGCTGACGGCAGCATCTACGTCGTCGACTCGGGCAATCACCGTGTGCAGGTCTTCAGCGCGGACATGAAACACCGCGCCACCTTTGGCGCGGCCCTCAAACTCAACGAGCCGAAGTACCTCCACTTCGATGGCGGGCATATCTGGCTTGCCGACGAATACAACCACCGGATCCTGCTCCTCGACCGCCGCCACCGCCTCCTTGGTATGCTCG
>JAQBFV010000198.1:0-4277 GCA_032123035.1 Betaproteobacteria bacterium
GGAACGGAATTTAACGTCCGGTCTCCTCGTCCTCACGTTAGGTCGGTTCTTCCTTACCAAACATGTGAACGATGCGGAACGATGCAGCGCGGTATTTTCAAGACTCTTTGGAGAGACATTTCCTGGGAGACAATCCGAGAGCGCACCTATATTAAATCGCAGCAACGCCGGATTGTCCGGCATCCCTCTTCCCGGTTCGACCAATTGGCCCACACATTAGGACTGCGTCGAAGCAGGATGAGCGATGGGAGGGATCAGAAAAACGCTCCGCGTTCACCTGAAATTAGCTGGCATAACGGTTAGCGCGAATCACACACTCCGCTTCGGCGGGCTTGGGCTAGGGCCAGGGCAAACTTAATGCATCAGCTTAAAGGGCAAAAATGACAGCAAAACTACCAGAAAAGAGAAGAGATCAGCGGATCGATACCACGCGACCGGTGTTCCTGGAGAACGCTACGGGCATCACGCGCGACGTGAGTGCCTCGGGCGTGTTTTTCTGGACAAGCGGCACGTATGCACTCGGGAAGTCAATCAGCTTTGCGATGCGAGTTCAAAGGCCCGAGGGCAACATGATGCTGAAATGCCGAGGAGACGTCGTCCGCACGAAGTCGCGCGGCACCCACGTCGGCGTGGCGGTGGCAATCAGCCAATCGGTGATGGAGCCCGCGTAGACGTGATGTCATACGCATAAGGGGTATAAGCAGCTCGTCCTAGAGTTTCCGCGCGACACGTCTCAGCACTTACACACACCCCGCTTCGGCGGGGTTTGTTTTTGGTGTTCCCCGCCGATCTAACGCAGCGCCAAGGCGAAGGGACGTGCAGCCGACTGTTGCAGCTACCGCCGCCCTAGATCTCGACGCGATTGCGCCCTTTGTTCTTGGCTCGATACAACGCCGCGTCGGCGGCGCCAACGATACGCTCCGGGCTGTCGTGTTCGGCATCGTAGGCTGCAAGCCCAATGCTGACTGTTGAAGTGAGCGGTCCGGCGGGCGTAGCGAAGTGCTCGTTCGCCACAAACCCGATAATTCGCTCGCAGACTGTCTTGGCGGCTTCGAGGTTGCAGTTACTCAATACAGCCATGAACTCTTCACCGCCATAGCGGCCGATGACATCGAACTCGCGCGCCGCCCGGCGAATACGTGCCGCAAGCTCAACCAGCACAGCATCGCCCGTCTGATGGCCATGGTTGTCATTGATGTTCTTGAAATGGTCGGCGTCGATCATCGCAACGCACATGGGAGCACCGCGTCTCGAGCGCGCCAGTTCCGCGCCCAGGAGTTCCATGATGGCGGACCGGTTCCATAAACGCGTGAGTCCGTCGATTGAAGCGCGGCGTTTCAGTTCGTCTCTTTCCCTCAGGAGATCGCTTTGAGTCTCGCTCAACTGGCCGCGTTGCAGCTCCGTTTCAACAAGCGCCGCCAGGTCGCGCAACACCTCCAGCTGCTCCGGCGTGAACTTTCGGGGATTACGGTCAATCACGCACAAGGTGCCCACGCGGCTGCCGTCCGAGGCGTGCAGCGGATGCCCCGCGTAGAATCGAATGTTCGGGTCGCTTGTTACGAGGGGATTGTCCGCGAAGCGCGGGTCTCTCGTTGCATTCTCGACGACGAATGTCTTCTCGCCGAGTATGGCGTGACCGCAGAACGATACCTCCCGCGGCGTTTCAGTCGCATCGAGGCCTTGTGCCGACTTGAACCACTGGCATTTGTCGGCAACCAAGCTCACCAGCGCGATGGGCGTGCCGAGCAGGCGCGAAGCAAGGCGGGTGATACGATCGAAGCGCTCCTCCGACGGAGTAAAAAGTAGATCAGTCGCGCGCAACGCTGCCATGCGTTGCGTTTCATTTTCTGGAATCTTTGGCGCAAGCATCCGGGGTACCCAATTCTTGGCTGGATTATCGCATCACTGCGCCGGACAATATGCCTCGGCAAGAGTAAAAGGGGTCAGGCTCGATTTCTTCCACCGAGCCGCACCTCCCGAAACAATCCGCGCGACACGTCTCAGCACTTACACAGGCCCCGCTTCGGCGGGGTCGAAGGCCTGCATAATTTGCCAGCAAAACGCTGGCAACCAAAAAAACGGGCTGCAATGCAGCCCGGGTTCATTGAACCCGCCGTATTTATATCCGGCCCAGATCGTCAATTGCATCCACCACCATCCCCGTGCCGATAGCAATCAACAGGATGTCGGATGCGACGCGCACAAACCTGTGCCCGGAAGGCGGCACACCGAGCTCAACCACCAGTCGCGGTGACAGGTCGTAAAACACGACATCGCGCGGCAGCGGCCGGCCCTTGTGCCATTTTTTGGCCTGGCCCGGCGGCATACAGCCGTTGTGTTTCTTGGCTAGCCCTGGCGGGCAACGGCCAGCACGATCCACATTCACGTAATACTCGCGCACCAGCACGTACTGGCGTTCATCGAAATACCGCTTACCGCGGTTATCATCACGATCGCGATGCTTGCCACCACCGCGATCATCGCGGTCTTCATGCTTCTTGCCACCGCCTGCCCACGAAGGTTTGTCGGCAAAACCCGGGTTTGCCACCAGCGTACCTAAAACCATCAATGCCACGGCACGGCTAATCCACACGAGTTTATTTTGCACAGTTGTGTCCTATTGTTGTTGATCAGAAAGTGCACCGCCTGCAATAACCGAACTCCGGCGGCACACTTCACACACGCCCTGAATCGTAATATTCCAAAACGGTTCTTGCTGTGAGGCACAGCACATTACAACAATATAGCGAGAAACTCCGTGCGTTAGCGCACAACGGGTAAGTAACAATAATGTAAGCGCGGGGCTGTTATTACACCGTCGCCACCGCCGTAATCCACACCCCACTTCGGGGAAAAGCCCATGGGGTCTGACCCCAAGAAAACTCGCGAAAAGGACGCAAGCAGACCATAAGGCCTGTTATGTGCAGTCCGGAACTTGATCCGCGCCTGGTCCCGGCGCGCGGGGTCGGTGCGGCGATCGCACTGCCAGATCGACTTTCCTGTCGTTCCATGCCGGGGAAAAGCACCGCGGCTGCGCCAGGTACGGGCACATCACGCCCAGGCCGCCTCATCCTCACATTCGCAGAATGCGCTCGGCGTTGCCGTGCGCGATCTTCTCCCGGTCGGCGTCACTGATCGATATCTTCTTCAGGAATTCGATCCCGGTCGTGTTCGCCTCGTAGGGCCAGTCCACCGCGAAGAGAATGTTGTCGACGCCGAGCGCGAGCAGCGTGCAAAGGAACGCCGGCTCGTACCAGTTGCCGCTGGTCGTGACCAGCAGGTTGTCGCGGAGGTACTCGATCGGCTGCCTCTCCAGGCCGCGGCGCGCGGCGGAACGGGCGGTCTGGTCGTTCAGCCGGTGCATCGCGAACGGCAGCCCCTCGCCGAGGTGCCCGAGGATGATCTTCAAGTTCGGATGCGCGTCGAACAGCCCCGAGAACACCAGCCGCAGGAAGTGACAGCTGGTATCGATCGAGAATCCCCAGCCGGCGCGGGCGAGCTCCTCGTACCCGGCGAAGTAGGATTTCATCGCGTCCGGATGCGCGAGGGTCGGGTGCAGGTAGATCGGCACGTCCAGTCTCTCGGCGCACTCGAAGATCACCCGGAACCTTTTCTCGTCGAGGAAGCGGCCTTGCGTGTGGCCGTGGATCATCGCGCCCTTGAAGCCGAGCTTCGCGACGCAGCGCTCGAGCTCCTGCACCGATGCGTCCGGGTCGGCCGTCGGCAGCGCAGCAAAAGCGGCGAAGCGGTCCGGATGCGCCTCGACCACCGCGTGCGCGCGGTCGTTCGCGTCTCTCGCCATCGGTACGGCGACCGCGGCGCCGAACCCCTGCGGCCCCGGAGAGCCGAACGAGAGCACCTGCACGTCGACGCCCGCGGCGTCCATGTGCGCCAGGCGTTTCGCGCCGAGATCGGAATTCTGCTCGACGATGTCGTGGCCGAGCTGCTCGCTGCGGGAGCTGAGGTAGAAGTTGCGGAACTCGTTCGCCGAGACCATTTCCCGGTACATCGGCGTGATGAAGTGCTCCTCGATGGCGATCGTTTTCATGTCGGTTCCCCTCCGAGCGCAAGCTTACAGGATACGGGCCCGGCCGCCGGAACCGCACGCGGAACCCTGGAACCCCTGGGGTCAGACTCCATGAAACATGAAAGTACCTAAGGCAGAACAATTAAAGGGGCCAGGCCCGAATTTTCCTTGATGAGTGGACGTTTATTGACCTAAGTCAGATCAGCGTGCGATTAGTCGCCGAAACGCCTTGACGGGGCGCCGGGAAAGG
>JAQBFV010000199.1:0-5971 GCA_032123035.1 Betaproteobacteria bacterium
AGGCCTACCGCATCATCTTCATCCACGTCCCCGCCGCCTGGATGTCGATGTTCATCTACCTCGTGATCGCCTTCTGGGCCGGCATGGGACTCGCCTTCCACACCCGGTTATCCGGCATGATGGCCAGCGCGCTCGCGCCGACGGGGGCCCTGTTTACCTTCATCGCGCTCTGGACCGGCTCGCTGTGGGGCAAACCGACCTGGGGCACTTGGTGGGTGTGGGATGCGCGCCTGACCTCCGAGCTGATCCTGCTGTTTCTTTACTTCGGTTTCCTGGCATTGCAGGCTGCAATCGACGACCCGCGCCGCGCGGATCGCGCCGGCGCCGTGCTGGCGCTCGTTGGGGTGGTCAACATTCCGATCATTTATTTCTCGGTCAAATGGTGGAACACGCTGCATCAAGGCGCCTCGGTCAGCTTGACCCGTGCGCCAACGATGGCGGCAACGATGTTCGCGGGCATGATCATCATGGCATTGGGCTTCTGGTTTTACAGCATCGCCGCCGCCATGATGCGGGTGCGCTCCATCATCCTGGAACGCGAGCGCAACAGCGGCTGGGTGGCGGAGCATCTGGGGAGCCGCGCGTGAACTGGGAAAGCTGGAGCGCGTTCTTCGCGATGGGCGGTTACGCGCTCTATGTGTGGGGATCGTACGTCGTTGCGGCGGGTCTGATCGTATTCGAAATCGCATTGTTGGTCCTGCGGCGACGCGGCATACTTGAACGTTTGGGCGGCAAGGGGTAAGCAACTTCATGAAACCACGACATAAACGGATGGCGATGATCGCCGGGGGCGTCGCGGCGTTGGCCGTGGCAGCCGCCCTCGTACTCTCCGCGTTCCAGAAAAATCTGGTGTTTTTCTTCACGCCGTCGCAGGTCGCCGCGAACGAAGCGCCGAAGAACCGCACCTTCCGTGTCGGCGGGCTGGTCGAGGTCGGCAGCGTGAAGCGCGAGCCTGACGGCGTCACCGTGCGCTTCGTCGTGACCGATACGGCCAAGAGCATCCCGGTGTTCTACCGCGGCGTGCTGCCTGATCTGTTCCGCGAGGGCAAAGGCGTCGTCACCCAGGGGCGTCTCGAGAACGGGGTGTTCCGCGCGAGCGAGGTGCTCGCCAAGCACGACGAGAATTACATGCCGCCGGCAGCGGCCGAGGCGATTGCCAAGGCGCATGCCGGGAGGCCGCCCGGCGCAGACACGCTAATCGCGCCGCCGCAAACGACAAGAGGTTACTGATGATCCCGGAGCTCGGACAATTCGCGCTGGTGCTGGCGCTGTGCCTCGCGTTGGCGCAGGGGTTGCTGCCGCTCATCGGCGCGGCACGCGGCAACGCGGCATGGATGGCGGTCGCGCGGCCCGCAGCGCAGGGCCAGTTCGTGTTCGTCGCGCTCGCTTTCGGCTTTCTCACCTCTCTCTTCGTCACCAACGACTTCTCGGTCGCCAATGTCGCGACGAACTCGAACTCGTCGCTGCCGCTGCAGTACCGCATCGCCGCGACCTGGGGCAGCCACGAGGGCTCGCTCCTGCTGTGGACGCTGATGCTCACGGGGTGGAGCGTGGCGGTCTCGGTGTTCAGCCGGCGGCTGCCCGACGACATGGTCGCACGCGTGCTGGGCGTGATGGGATTGATCAGCGTCGGCTTTCTCGCTTTCATGCTGTTCACGTCGAACCCGTTCGACCGCCTTCTGCCGGCCGCGCTCGACGGTCGCGATCTCAACCCGCTGCTGCAGGACACGGGCATGATCTTCCACCCGCCGATGCTCTACATGGGCTACGTCGGGTTTTCGGTGGCGTTCGCGTTCGCCATCGCCGCCTTGTTGTCGGGCCGGCTCGACGCGGCGTGGGCGCGCTGGTCGCGCCCGTGGACCACGGTGGCGTGGTTGTTCCTCACGCTCGGCATCGCGCTCGGCAGCTTCTGGGCGTACTACGAGCTCGGCTGGGGCGGCTGGTGGTTCTGGGATCCGGTGGAGAACGCCTCCTTCATGCCGTGGCTCGTCGGCACCGCGCTCATTCACTCGCTCGCAGGGACCGAGAAGCGCGGCTCTTTCAAGAGCTGGACCGTGCTGCTCGCGATTCTGGCGTTCTCGCTCTCCCTGCTCGGCACCTTCCTCGTGCGCTCCGGCGTGCTCACGTCGGTGCACGCCTTCGCCACCGATCCCAAGCGCGGCGTTTTCATCTTGAGTTTTCTCGTCATCGTGATCGGGACCTCGCTCACTCTGTTCGCCTGGCGCGCGCCGCGCGTGGGCCTCGGCGGCAAGTTCGACCTCGTGTCGCGCGAAGCGGCGCTGCTCACCAACAACGTGCTGCTACTGGTGGCCGCGGGCTCGGTGATGCTCGGCACGCTCTACCCGCTCGCGCTCGATGCGCTGGGGCTGGGCAAGATCTCGGTGGGGCCGCCGTACTTCGAGTCCGTCTTCGTGCCCCTGATGGCGCCGGCGTTGTTCCTGCTCGGCCTCGGGCCCCTCGCGCGCTGGAAGAGCGCGAGCCTGCCCGACCTCGCCACGCGCCTGCGCTGGGCGGCGGGCGTGAGCGTCGTGGTTGCCGTGCTCCTGCCCTTCACCCTGGGGCGCTGGTCGTGGATGGTGAGCCTGGGGATCCTGCTTGCGACCTGGATCGTTGCCACCAGCGCGTACCATCTATGGCAGCGGCTCAAGCCGGGCGCCGGTGCCCCAACCTTCCTCGGGCGGCTGCAAAGCTCGTCGCGCAGTTATTACGGCATGTTGACCGCGCACATCGGCGTCGCGGTGTTCGCCGTCGGCGTGACGCTCGTCAGCGGTTACCAGAGCGAGACGGACGTGAAGATGGCGCCGGGCGAGGTGACGAGGCTTGCCGATCACGAGTTCCGCTTCGTCGGCGCGAGGCAGGTCAAGGGACCGAATTATGTCGCGGCGCGCGGCACGATCGAGGTGAGCCGCGATGGCGAGCGCGTTGCGACGCTTCATCCGGAGAAGCGCATCTACACGGTGCAAAACAACTCGATGACCGAGGCCGCGATCAACCGCGGTCTTACGCGCGATCTCTACGTCGCGATGGGCGACGAGGTTTCCCCCGGCACGTGGATCGTGCGCATCTGGTACAAGCCGTTCGTGAACTGGATCTGGATCGGCTGCGTGATCATGGCGCTGGGCGGGCTCCTCGCGGCGACCGACCGGCGTTACCGGGTGGGTTCTCGTAGCGCGTCGCGCGAGCCGGCCTACGCGGCGGCAGCCGCGCGGTAACACAATGCCGAAAAACCACGTTAGACGCCGATGAACACGGATAACTGCAACAAACTCTCTTTGACTTCCGATTCACGATTCACGATTCACGATTCACGGAATCTGTAGAGATGATGCGCTTCGCGCTGCCGCTGGGCGTATTCCTCGCGCTCGCAATATTGCTCGCTGTCGGCTTGCAGCTCGATCCGCGCGAGGTGCCGTCGCCGCTTATCGACAAGCCGGCGCCGCACTTCGAGCTCCCACAGTTGCAAGCGCCCGAGAAGACGTTCTCGCAGAAGGACATGCTGGGCAAGGTGTGGCTGCTCAACGTCTGGGCCTCGTGGTGCGTCAGCTGCCGCGAAGAGCACCCCGTGCTGGTCAAGTTCGCAAAGTCCGGCGTTGCCCCGCTCTACGGCCTCAACTACAAGGACAAGCGCGAGGATGGAATCGCGTGGCTGAAGCAATTCGGCGATCCGTATCAGCTCTCCGCCTACGATATCAACGGCCGCATCGGCATCGACTACGGCGTCTACGGCGTGCCGGAGACCTACGTCATCGACCAGCGCGGCGTAATCCGCTACAAGCGCATCGGCGTGGTGACGCCCGCGATCCTCAAAAACAAGATCCTGCCGCTCATCGCCGAGCTCAATCGCGAAAAGTAAAGCATTGGGTTGAAAAGCGCTCAACGACGTATTAGACAGGATTAACAGGATTTACATGATTTACAGGATTCAAAACCCAGCACCAAGACGCCTCAGAACGAAGTTCAAAGCCGCGCCCTCGCGTTCTTTGGCGCCTACTGGCCGTTCCCTGGGAACGATGAACAGACGAAGCGCGCAACGTAACGGCAGCTGTTGAACTAATCCTGTAAATCCTGTTAATCCTGTCTATTTAGTTTTTTTAGAGCGCCTCGATGTCGCGTACGCGTAATTACATTTCTGGTTTCCTCACCGCCGCGCTGCTGCTCGCGGTGGCGCTCCCCGGGGCTGCGCGCGAGGCCGCACCGGTCGCCGCCGATCCTCAGTTGGAGAAGCGCGTCATGAGCCTGGCCGAGGAGCTGCGCTGCCTGGTGTGCCAGAACCAGACGCTCGCCGACTCCAACGCCGGCCTCGCCGTCGACCTGAGGAACCAGATCCGTGAGCAGCTGAAAAGCGGCAAGAGCGAGCAGGACATCATCGACTTCATGGTCGCGCGCTACGGCGACTTCGTGCGCTACCGCCCGCCGTTGAAGGCGACCACGCTGCTCCTGTGGTTCGGTCCGTTGCTGCTTGCCGTGCTCGGCATCGGCATGCTCGTGCGGCGCCTGAATCGCCGCCGCGTCGAAGCGCCCGCCGCGTTGAGCGACGCCGAGCGCGCACGTGCCGAGACACTGCTGAAGGGCGGCGAACGCCGGCCGCGATGATCTGGTTTGGCCTTCTCGCCGCGCTGTTCATTGCGGGCGCGCTCGCGTTCGTGCTGCCGCCGCTGCTGCGCCGCAGCCACGGAGGGTCGCAGGTGTCGCGAGGCGCCGTCAACGTCAATGTCTATCGCGACCAGTTGCGCGAGCTCGAGAACGATCTTGCGGCCGGCACGTTGAGCCAGGATCGCTACGACGAGGCGCGTCACGAGATCGAGCGCCAGCTGCTCGAGGACACCGGCGACGAAGAGGCGGTGCCGGCGAGCGCCCCGCGGCGCGGTCGCCTCACCGCAGCGATCGTGGGCGCAGCCGTGCCGCTCGTCGCGATCGGGCTTTATTTCGGGGTCGGCAATCCGCAGGCCATCCAGACGGCGAGCGCCCCCCACGGTGCCCCCCATGGCGTGAAGGAAGAGCAGGTGCTGGCGATGGTCGAGCAGCTCGCCGCGCGCATGCGCGCGAACCCCGATGATCCCGAGGGCTGGAGAATACTCGCGCGCTCCTATGCCGTGCTGGGGCGCTTCAAGGAATCGGCGGAGGCCTATGCCAAAGCAGCGGCGCGCATCCCCAACGACGCCCAGCTGCTCGCGGACTACGCCGACGCGCTCGCCATGGCGCAGGGACGGACCCTCGAGGGCGAGCCGGAGAAGCTCATCGCGCGCGCACTTGCGATCGACCCGGCCAACACCAAGGCGCTCGCGCTGGCCGGCACCGCGGCGTTCAACCGCAAGGACTACGCCCGGGCGATCGAGTACTGGCAGCGCATGCTGGCCGTGCTACCGCCGGACTCCGAGACCGTTCAGGCCGTGCGCTCGAATATCGCCGAGGCACGCTCGCTTGCCGGCGGCGCGCTCGCGGCGGCTTCGCCTGCCGCACCGGCGCCCGCGCCGACTGCCGCGGGCGGTCGAGTGAGCGGCGTCGTGAAGCTTGCACCCGGGCTTGCTGGCAAGATCGCGCCAACCGATACCGTCTTTGTCTTCGCGCGCGCCGCGCAGGGCCCGCGCATGCCGCTTGCCATCCTGCGCCGCCAGGCGCGCGATCTGCCCCTCGAGTTCACGCTCGACGACTCGATGGCCATGACGCCGGCGATGAAGCTCTCGAGCTTTCCGCAGGTGGTGATCGGCGCGCGCGTCTCAAAGAGCGCCAATGCCACCCCTCAACCAGGCGACCTGCAGGGCCTCAGCGCGCCCATTCAGGTGGGCGCGAATGGCGTGAGCGTGGTAATCGATTCGGAAGTGCGGTAGCGCGCCTGTGTTTCAGAGCGCGTAACAAAACCAAGACATATTAACCGCAGATAAACGCGGTGATCTCAACCGGTCAGTGCAACACCTGCTAGTTCTAGGCGACGCAATAGTAAGAGCTTGTCTAATCAGTACTAATCGCGAGG
>JAQBFV010000200.1:0-4333 GCA_032123035.1 Betaproteobacteria bacterium
CGAGATCGTCATGGTGGAACGCGGGCCGTACCTCTCGTACGCCAACTGCGGTCTGCCGTACCACGTCTCCGGCGTGATCGCGAAGGAATCGAGCCTGCTGGTCGGCAGCGAGCAGATGTTTCGCGGCGTCTTCGCGGTCGACGCGCGGACGAATTGCGAGGCGATCTCGATCTCGCCGAAGAAGAAAACCGTGGATCTGCGCAACGTCGAGACCGGCGCGGTGACGACCGAGTCCTACGACAAGTTGGTGTTGTCGCCCGGCGCGCCGTCGGTGCGGCCACCGCTGCCCGGCATCGACCTGCCCGGCATCTTCCAAGTGCGCACCGTGCCTGACGTGCGCACGATCCGCGAGTGGATCGAAAAGGGCACGGAATTCCTCGCCGGGATGTTCAATTACTCCGGGATCCAGTTCGTCAAGCCGACGCGGCATGCGGTTGTGATCGGTGGTGGTTTCATCGGCCTCGAGACTGCGGAGAACCTGATCCACGCCGGCTTCGAGGTAACGCTGGTCGAGATGCTCGACCAGGTGCTGGCCCCACTCGATCGGGAGTTCGCTCGCCTGGTCGAAGAGCACTTGAAGCGGCATGGCGTCAAGCTGGCGCTCGGCGACGGCGTGGCCGGCTTCAAGCAGCTGGAGGGCGGCGCGCTTGAAGTGCAGACGAAGTCGGGCAATGCCTACCCTGCCGACCTCGTGATTCTCGCGCTCGGCGTGCGGCCTGACACCGCGCTCGCGAAGACGGCCGGCCTCGCAATCGGCGAACGCGGCGGGATTCGCGTCGACGACCAGATGCGCACCAGCGACCCCGAAATCTTCGCCGTCGGCGACGCCATCGAGGTGAAGGACTTCGTCACCGGCGAGTGGAGCCTCATTGCGCTGGCCGGACCGGCGAACCGGCAGGGTCGAATCGCGGCCGACGTGATTGCGGGGCGTGACTCGCGCTTCCGCGGCACGCAGGGCACCTCGATCATCGGTTTGTTCGGCGGTGCCGCCGCTTGGACGGGCGCCAGCGAGAAGACGCTCCAGAAGCTCGGCGACAACGACTACGAAAAGGTCTACCTCTTCCCGAATTCGCACGCCGGGTACTACCCGGGCGCCAAGATGCTCGGGCTGAAGGTCCTCTTCCGCAAGACCGACGGGCGCCTGCTCGGCGCGCAGGCGCTCGGCGAGGACGGGCCGGCGGTGGACAAGCGCATCAGCGCGCTCGCCGTCGCGATCCAGTTCGGTGCAACGGTGTACGACCTCGAGGAAGTCGAACTGTGCTACGCGCCACAGTTCGGCAGCGCCAAGGATGCGGTCAATTTTGCCGGCATGGTCGCTGCCGACGTGCTGCACGGCGACATGCCCCTTGTCCACTGGGGCGCCACGGACGTCGGATTCCTGCTCGACGTGCGCCAGCCGGTGGAGCTGGTCGTGGAGAACGTGCCGGGCGCGGTCAACATCCCGTTGGGTCAGCTCCGCGCGCGCCTGGGCGAGCTTCCTCGTGATCGCGAGATTTTCGTCATCTGCCGCTCTGCCCAGCGCGCCTACTACGCAACGCGCATCCTGCTGCAGAACGGGTTCAAGGCCCGAAACATCTCCGGTGGCATGTTGTCGCGCGCACTCTCGTCTTGATGGATTGGAGGTAGCGACAAATGAGCAAATGGAAGGAAACAGTCCGTCACGAGATGATCGAGTACGCGATCAACGTCGTTTACCTGACGCTCGTGTTCGCGGCATTTACGCAGTACACGCGCTTTCTCCTTGCTGCTCACGACATTACTTACACGAACTACTGGTTTGCCGTGATCGAAGCATTGATTCTCGGCAAGGTGATCATGATCGGCGGGGTGTTCCATCTGGGCCGGGGCCTGGAAGACAAGCCCTTGATCTATCCCACCTTGTACAAGACCGTCGTTTTCGTAGTTTTTGTCGGCGCTTTCAAGCTCATCGAGCATGCGATCAAGGGCCTCTGGAGCGGCGAGGGACTCGCGGGCACACTCGTCGATGTTTCTGAGGAGGATCTCCATGTCGTGCTCGCCAATAGTTTGGTGGTGCTCGTGGCCTTCATCCCCTTCTTCGCCGTCAAGGAGTTGGGGCGAGTGTTCGGGGGCGCCAAGATCTTTGCGCTCTTCTTCCAGAAAAGACCTGGCAATTGAATCGAATAATCGTCCTCTCGCTGTTGCGCCGCTATCTCCCGATCCTGACCTGGGGGGCCGAGTACTCCCGCCGCACCTTCACCAACGACCTGATCGTCGCCGGCATCGTCACCGTCATGCTCATCCCGCAATCGCTCGCCTATGCGCTGCTGGCGGGTCTGCCGGTGCAGGTCGGTCTCTTTGCCTCGATGGCGCCGCTCCTGCCCTACGCGATCTTCGGCACCTCGCGCACCCTCGCCGTCGGTCCCGTGGCGGTGGTCAGCCTCATGACCGCGGCCGCTGTGGCGCCGCTCGCGGCGCAGGGATCGCCGGAGTATTTGGGGGCGGCCATCGCACTCGCGCTGGTCTCAGGTCTGCTGCTGCTCGCCATGGGTCTGCTGCGGCTGGGATTTCTCGCAAACTTTCTCAGCCACCCGGTCGTCTCGGGATTCATCACCGCGTCCGGCATCCAGATCGCGGTCAGCCAGCTCGCGCCCGTGCTCGGCATCCGCGCGCACGGCGAGAATTTCGTCGACCTCGTGATCTCGATGTGGCCCAACCTCGGCCAGGTCAATCCCTACACGGCGGCGATCGGCGTCGCGTCGCTCGCCTTCCTGTTCTGGGCGCGCGGCGGCCTCAAGCCCCTCCTGAGCCACTTGGGATTCGGCGATCGGACCGCAGGCACCCTCGCAAAGATTGGCCCCGCGGTGGCCCTCGTCGCAACCACGGCGGCTGTCTGGGGCTTCGGACTCGCCGATCGCGGCGTGCGCATCGTCGGTACGGTTCCGCAGGGCCTGCCCGAGCTCGCCATGCCGCCGCTGGATCCGTCGCTGTGGATGAAGATCCTCATGCCCGCGCTGCTGATCTCCATCGTGGGCTATGTAGAGTCGATCTCGGTCGCCCTGACGCTCGCGGCCAAACGCCGCCAGCGCGTCGACCCTGACCAGGAACTCATTGCCCTCGGTGCCGCGAACATCGGCGCAGCCTTCTCGGGCGGATTCCCGGTCACCGGCGGCCTGGCGCGTTCGGTGGTGAATTTCGAAGCCGGCGCCGAGACCCCCGCCGCCGGGGCCTTCACTGCGATCGGCATTGCGCTCGCCACCCTGTTCCTGACGCCGCTGCTGTTCTATCTGCCGAATGCGACGCTGGCCGCCACCATCATCGTCGCGGTGCTCTCGCTGGTGGACCTTGGCGCGCTCAAACGCACGTGGATCTATTCCCGAGCCGATTTCGCCGCGATGGCCGCGACGATTGCTGTCACGCTGGTCGAGGGCGTCGAGGCAGGCCTGCTGGTGGGCGTCGGACTGTCGATATTCCTCCACCTCTACAGCACGTCGAGGCCGCACGTCGCAGTCGTCGGTCAGATCCCGGGGACTGCGCACTTCCGCAACGTGGCGCGTCATGCCGTGGTGACGGACCCGGAGATACTTTCACTCCGGGTGGACGAGAGCCTCTATTTCCCGAACGCCCGTTTTCTCGAGGACCTCGTCAACGATGCGGTCGCCGCGAACCCGGCGATTCGCCACCTCATCGTCGAGTGCCCTGCGGTGAACACGATCGACGCCTCGGCACTCGAAAGCCTTGAGGCGATCAACCACCGGCTCAAGGACGGCGGCATCACGTTCCACCTCTCCGAAGTGAAGGGCCCGGTGATGGACCGCCTGAAGCGGTCGCACTTCCTGCAAGAGCTGACCGGCAAGGTCCACCTCACCCAATACGACGCCGTGCACAGCATCAATCCCGAGCGAGCACAGCACACGCTGGAGACAAAGAGAGCTTGACCGAAGGAGGAGGGAGCGCTGGGATGCGGGACCGATTTGGTCGCCGGCACTCGCTTTCTTGAACGCTGAGCAGGAATGACGGGTGCGAACCCGTGTGCACCTCGACCACCTCCAGAGCGCAGACACTCGGACCAACCCGGGCTATGCAAAATTCATCATTGCATTACCATCGTACTGTCTTCTCACCAGCATCACCGCATGCGAACTACGATCCCCGACGAGGATGTTGCCGCCAAGCTGCACACGCAAGCGCGCCGTAGCGATGCGCCGCCCGGACTGACGCGGCACAATCGCTGACGCCCCCGCTCACCGCGACGCGATGAACCAGCGCAGCAAACACGACACCCCGGCCCGCATCGAGGACTACGCACTCCTCGGCGACATGCGCACCGCGGCGCTGGTCGACCGTAACGGCTCGGTCGACTGGATGTGCCTGC
>JAQBFV010000201.1:0-6139 GCA_032123035.1 Betaproteobacteria bacterium
CCTTGTCCGCGCCCGGGAAGGTTCGCCCGGACACCCTCGCACGGGTGCTGGCCGCCGCGCGCGCGCGCGGTTACGTGCTCGACGGCGCCGCGCGCGCGCTGCGCCAGCGGCGCACGCGCACGATCGGCGCCGTCATTCCGACGCTCGACAACGCCATCTTCGCCAACGCCACGCACGCGCTGCAGAAGACGCTCGATGAGGCGGGCTACACGCTATTGTTGGCAAGCCACGAGTTCGACGCCGACGTGGAGGCGCGCGTCACGCAGGCGCTCATCGAGCGCGGCGTGGACGGGCTGGTACTGCTCGGCACCTCGCACCATCCCAGCGTGTTCCGCATGATCGATACGCACCAGGTTCCGTACGTGCTCACCTGGGCGCTCGACGCGAGCGGGCGCCATCCATGCATCGGCTTCGACAACCGCGCGGCGGCCCTCCGTGTGACATGTCACCTGCTCGACCTCGGCCACCGCGAGTTCGCGATGATCACCGGGATTACGGCGGGCAACGAGCGCGCGCGCGAACGCGTCGAGGGGGTGCGCGAAGCGCTCGCGGCGGTCGGTCTGGGCCTGGGCCCGGGGCGCCTTGTCGAGAAACCCTATACGCTCGGCGGTGGGCGCGAAGGCATGCGCGAGCTGCTGCAGGCAACGCCGCGGCCGACTGCGGTCATTTGCGGCAACGACGTCCTGGCCATCGGGGCGCTCGCCGAATGCCACGCGCTCGGTCTCGCTGTGCCTCGCGAAATGTCCCTCACCGGGTTCGACGACATGGAGATTGCGGCGGCCATTACGCCGGGACTGACTACAGTGCATTTTCCTACGGCGGAACTGGGAGGCTACGCGGCGCAGCACCTCATCGCGCGCATTGCGGGCGAACCCTTCGAGGCGCGCGTCGAGCTGCCGGTAGAGCTGGTGGTGCGCGGCTCGACCGCGCCGCCCCCAAAGCCGTGACCAGTGACCAGTTAGATAGGCGCTAAGGGGTCGACGGTTCCATAGTTGTTCTTGTTTTTCCTCCGCGTCCTCTGCGGTGAACGGTTCAGGTCTGCGCGAGGAGCTCGCCAATCATGCGCTCGGCCTGCGCGCGATAGCCGCCGCCGAACAGGTTGAGGTGGTTGAGCACGTGATACAGGTTGTAGAGCTGCTTGCGCGTGGCGTAGCCGGGATCGCGGGCATCGGCTTCGTCGTACGCGCGGTAGAACTCGGCTGAAAAGCCCCCGAAGAGCTCGGTCATCGCGATGTCGGCCTCGCGGTCACCGTAATAAACAGCGGGATCGAAGACGACCGGTGCCCCGTCCCGCATAAAAGCGGCATTACCCGACCACAGGTCGCCGTGCAGCAACGAGGGGCGCGGTTCATAGCCAGAAAAAAAGACGGGCAGCTGCTCGAGCAATCGCTCTCCTTGTGTCAGCAGGCGTCCGCGATGGCCGTTTTCGCTGGCGAGCCGCAGCTGGAAGCCCAACCGATGCTGGCGCCAGAACGCCATCCAATCCGTGCCCGGCGTGTTGGTCTGGGGCGTGGCGCCGATGGTGTTGTCGCGGTGCCAGCCGACGCGCGGCGCAGTGACGCGATGCATCGCAGCGAGCCTCCGGCCAAGCTCTTCCATACCGCGGCCGCTGGCGGGACCCAGCTCGATATGCTCGAGCACGAGCCAGCTCGCCCCCGCGCCGGCGCCATGGCACAGGGTCCGCGGGACGCGCACGGTGTTCGAGCGCGCGATCTCATCGAGCCCCGCCGCCTCGGCCTCGAACATCGAGAGCCGGTCCGGAGCGTTCAGCTTGACGAAGTAGGCGTGCCCCCGACCGCGGACGACGTAGCTTTCATTTATGCAGCCGCCTCCGATACCGGCACGGGATTCGATTACGAAGGACGCGCCCGACGCTTCGCGGATCGCCGCCTCAATGTCGCGCCAGGGATCCATGGATCAAAAGCCTGAATGAAACCGCCGCTAAACCGGTAAACGGTAAGCGGTGTAAAGTGAACGGCAAGACCAACACGTTCTTGCTGTTACCGTTTACTGTTCACCGTTTACCCGGATCTATAGGTGTTTATCTGCGGCTAAATTCTAGCCGAGCGCTTTGCGGGCTTTTGCGATCGCTGCCTTGACGCGCGCCGGCGCCGTACCGCCAATGTGAGTGCGGGACTTGAGCGAGCCCTCGAGCGTCAGCGCAGTGAACACGTCTTTACCAGCGGCCGGCGCGAATTGTTGCAGCTCGGCGAGCTTCAGCTCCGCGAGCTCGCAGCCGCGGCCTTCCGCGAAGCGCACCGCCTGCGACACCGCCTCGTGTGCCTCGCGGAACGGCACGCCCTTGCGCACCAGATACTCCGCGAGATCGGTCGCTGTCGCGTGCCCCTGGCGTGCCGCGTTTGCCATCGCCTCGCGATTGACCTTGATGCCCGGGAGCAGCTCCGAGAAGACCGCAAGGCAAATTGTCAGGGTGTCGACCGTATCGAAGAGCGGCTCCTTGTCTTCCTGATTATCGCGGTTGTAGGCGAGGGGCTGCGCCTTCATCAGCGTGAGCAGTGCCACGAGGTGCCCGTTCACGCGCCCGGTCTTGCCGCGGATGAGTTCGAGCACGTCCGGGTTCTTTTTTTGCGGCATGATGGAGGAGCCGGTGCAGAAGCGGTCAGCCAGCTCGACGAAATCAAAACGGGGATTTGCCCAGAGGATGAGCTCTTCGCAGATGCGCGAAAGGTGCATCATGACGAGCGCCGCACAGGCGCAAAACTCGATCGCGAAATCGCGATCGGAAACCGCGTCGATCGAGTTCTCGCAGATCCCGTCAAACCCCAGTTCCTTGGCGACGGCCTGGCGGTCGATGGGGAACGAGGTGCCGGCCAGTGCGCCCGCCCCGAGCGGCAGCCGGTTCACGCGTTTACGGCAATCGGTGAGCCGCTGGGCGTCGCGCGAGAACATTTCGAAATACGCCATAAGGTGGTGCGCAAACGACACCGGCTGCGCCACCTGCAGGTGGGTGAACCCCGGCATCACCGTCTCGGCGTGGGCATCGGCCAGGTCGAGCAGCGCGCGCTGCAAGCCCCTGATGAGTCCGAGCGAATGATCGATCGCTGCGCGCAGAAACAGCCGCACGTCGGTGGCCACCTGGTCGTTGCGCGAGCGCGCGGTATGCAGGCGCTTGCCCGACTCGCCGGCGAGCTCGATCAGCCGCCGCTCGATATTGAAGTGGACGTCCTCGTGCGCCTCGGACCACGGGAACGTGCCGGACTGGATCTCCGTGCGGATCTGCGCGAGCCCCTTCTCGATTCCCGCGAGGTCGTCCTTGCCGATCACGCCCACGGCCCGCAGCATGCGCGCGTGGGCGAGCGAGCCCTCGACGTCATACTCGGCAAGCCGCTGGTCAAACGAAACCGAGGCGGTGAAACGCTGCACGAGCTCGGTTGCCGGCTCGGAAAACCGGCCCGACCAGGGCTTGTTCTGGGGTTTGTCGTTGGCGGACATGCTGGCTGTTAGAATCTACAGCGTTCTGGTAACTCTCGATTGGCTTCAAGCAGGCGCTGCGTGGCAGCGCAACAGGCCTTTCAGGGACGGACAGGGTGCACTGATGGCGATTGGGAACCACTCGGCGAGTAATCGTGCGGGTAGCGCATGGCGAGAAGTATAAATCAAAACGCCTATTCAGGCGCCTTGCCGAACTTCCGCAATCTCGGCATCGCTCTGCGCATCGTGGTCATCGTGAACGTGATGGCGTTGGCCGCGGCAATCGTGCAGGCCAAGGACCTGCGCCTGCTGTGGAGCGTGCTGCTGGAGTCTTCCGCCATCGTGCAGCCGCTGCTGATTCTCAGCCTGTTTGCCCTCGTGGCGCTGAACGATCTGCTGAAGCGCCTGCCCTATTACCTCGGCGTATTGGCGGTGCTCGCCATCGAGCTCGTGCTGACCACACTGCTCTATACTTTCGGCCAACCGCTGCTCGATGCCGACCCTGCGCCATTGACGCGCTATTGGGTGCTGGTCGCGTTGGCGACCGGCACGCTTCTGCTGTATTTCGACCTGCGGGGGCGCGCGCTGTCGCCCGCGTTCACCGAAGCGCGGCTGCAAGCACTGCAGGCGCGTATTCGGCCGCACTTTCTCTTCAACAGCATCAACGCGGTGCTCTCGCTCATCCGTCAGAACCCGAAGCGAGCGGAGGGCGCGCTTGAGGATATGGCCGACCTCTTTCGCGTGCTGATGGCCGACAATCGCAGTCTCTCGTCGCTCGCGCGGGAAGTGAACCTGTGCCGGCAATACCTCGAACTCGAGCAATTGCGGTTAGGCGACCGGCTCCAGGTCGAGTGGCATATCGACAACATGCCAGCCGACGCGCTCGTGCCCCCGCTGGTGCTCCAGCCGTTGCTGGAGAATGCCGTCTACCATGGCATCGAGCCACGGGTCGAGCCCGGCGTGGTCAGCATTAACGTCTACAGCGCCCGGGGACAGGTGCACGCGGTGCTCCGCAACCCGTATCGCCAGGAGGGCGACCATCACGCCGGCAACAAGATGGCGCTTGCCAATATCCGCGAGCGGCTGCAGTTGCACTTCGACGCCGAGGCGACGCTCGATACCCGTATCGGCGACGATACCTATCAGGTGCACATCGCAATGCCCTACGTCAAAGGCAGTGATTCGTGATTCGTGATTGATGAGTCGTGACTGAATTCCCCAAACCGTTACGAGTGCTGATCGTGGACGATGAGGCGCCGGCACGCTCCCGCATGCACGACGTGCTTGCCGACTGCGCGCAGGAGCTCTCGCTCGAGATCGCGGGCGACGTGGCAAGCGGGCGCGCGGCGCTCGAACTGCTCGAGCGAGTGCCCTGTGATGTCGTGCTGCTCGATGTGCGCATGCCCGAAATGGACGGCATTGAGCTGGCGCACCACCTGCTGAAGCTGGACCGGCCGCCGGCCGTGATTTTTGCCACCGCGTACGACGTGTATGCGCTGAAGGCATTCGAGGTGAACGCGGTCGACTACCTGCTCAAGCCAATTCGCGCGGCGCGCCTGAAGGAAGCGCTGGCGCGGGTGCGGACGGCGCGCCCGCCACGGCCCGAAACACTCCGCGAGCTCCAGCGGGTACCGCGCGCACACCTGAGCGTGCAGGAGCGGGGCAAGATCGAGCTCATCCCGATCGTGGACGTTGTCTATCTGAAGGCCGAGCTCAAGTACCTGACCGTGCGAACCGTCAAGGGCGAGCACCTGATTGAGGAATCATTGGCCCGGCTCGAAGAGGAGTACGCGGAGCGTTTTGTGCGAGTGCATCGCAACTGCCTGGTTGCGCGCGCGGCCATCCGCGGCTTCGAGCGCACGGCGAAGGACGGGGAAACGCACTGGGTAGTACTGCTCAGCGGTATCGAGGAGAAGCTCCCGGTGAGCCGGCGTCAGCAGCACGTGGTGCGGGAATTCTCCCGCTGATTTTGTTAGATGCGGGACTAGTGACTGGTGACTGGTGACGAGTGCTAAAGAGGTGACGACTGACGACTGACGGGTGACGACTGACGGTTCAGTCTGCTCACCGTTTACCGCTTACTTCTGATCTGCGTTTATCTGCGGCTATAACTACGGTGACCGGTGACCGGTTACGCACCGGCCAAGACGCAATGCGTTTTTTTTCGAATCACGAATCACGAATCACCAATCACCGAAGTTCGTCGGCGGCCTGGCAGATTGGCGGTTCACTTGCCCTGTTGCTCGGACTCGTCGCCATCGCGGCAGCGGAGCCCTACGGTTTCGGGAACATCCGGCTCGGCGCGTCCTTCGATGAGCTTTCCCGGTTGCTCGACTTCCGCGACATCCAAGTCGCGCTGGAGGCGCAGCTCGCGGCAAAGGCGACCAAGCCGGATCTCGGTCGGCGCGGCTATGGTTGCATGCGGCGCGAGGACCCCTATGCCGACGTCGCGTGTGTGTCGCATGAGGAGAAGGTAGGCGGGACGCCGACGCGCGAAATCCGGCTGCAGTTCCTCAATGGTGTTTTGCAGCAGCTCTCGATTACGGCAGAGATAAGCGAGTTCGAAGTGGTGCTGGCGGTGCTCCCGGGGCAGGCAGGCGTGTCAGAAATCGACACTCGTCGTCGAAGTCGCCGAGATGGCTCGCTGCGGCATGGGTTCGGCTCATCCTGACGCTGACGCTGGGGCCGGGCTTCGGGAGCGGGACGG
>JAQBFV010000202.1:0-9120 GCA_032123035.1 Betaproteobacteria bacterium
GAGCCGGCGGCACGCATGTAGTTCTTCACGAACTTTGCCTTGCGGCCCGGATAGACGTCGAGCATATCGTGCAGCACAAGCACTTGCCCATGACAGTCCACGCCCGCGCCGATCCCGATTGTCGGAGCGGTCACCGACGCCGTGATCTCGCGTGCCAGCGCGGCCGGAACCGCTTCCAGCACGATCATGCCCGCTCCGGCGCGTTCCAACAGCTTCGCGTCTTCGAGCAGGCGTTCGCCCGCATCCTCGCCCCGCCCCTGGACCTTGTATCCGCCAAATTGATGCACCGACTGCGGCGTGAGCCCGAGATGGCCGCACACTGGCACGCCGCGCATCGCGAGATACTCCGTCGTCTCCAGCATGGGAGCGCCGCCTTCGATCTTCACCATGTGCGCGCCCGCAGCCATGATCTCGGCGGCATTTCGAAACGTGTCCTGCGGTCCTACCTGAAACGTGCCAAACGGCATGTCGCCGATGATGAAGGCGCGCTTGGAGCCGCGCGCGACGCACTGCGTGTGGTACACCATGTCGCGCAAGGTCACGGGTAGCGTCGTCTCGTGGCCCTGCAGCACGTTGCCCAGCGAATCGCCGACCAGCACGCACTCGACCCCGGCTGATTCAAGCAGCGCGGCAAAGCTGGCGTCGTAGCAGGTCAGCATCGCGATCCGATTGCCCTCCTGCGCCATCTTGTGCAACGTGCTGAGCGTGATTCGCATGATGACCCCTTTTTACCACAGAGACACCGGGAACAACGATGGTTTGTCTAGCCCAAAAACGAAAAGCAGCAAGGTATAAGCAATCGACCTTGATTTTCCTGCGTTCTGCTCTCGTTTTGCTCTTTTTAGGCTTAGATTCCTCTGTGCCTCTGTGTTTGTGTGGTTCGACCTAGCTTCCGAGATTGAAGAATTCGCGCGGACCGCGCATTGCGTTGACGCGCTCCAACAATAAATCAAAATCTCCGGGCTGATCAACAAAATTGAGATTCTCCGAGTTGACGATGAGTACCGGCGCCGCTTCGTATTGATAGAAGAAACGCGCATAGATCTCGGCGAGCCGCACCAGATATTCGTCAGGAATGCCGCGCTCGTACGCGACGCCGCGCTGTCGCACGCGCTCAACCAGCGTCTCAGGCGAGGCCTGCAGATAAATCACGAGATCGGGGGTGGGGGCCCGGGGCTTGAGGCTGGCATAGACCTGGTCGTAGAGCGTCAACTCGTCGTCGCTCAACGTCAGGCGCGCGAACAGCGGATCCTTTTCCAGCATGAAGTCGGCGATCGTGACACTGGTAAACAAGTCGCTCTGGTTGAGCGCGCGCACCTGCTTGGCGCGCTGGAACAAAAAGTAAAGCTGCGCCGGCAGCGCATAGCGCGCGCGATCCTGGTAGAAACCGGGAAGAAACGGATTGGCATCCGGCTCCTCGAGCAGCACCGAGCTGCCGCTGCGCTCGCCCATCACCCGCGCCAGGCTGGTCTTGCCCGCGCCGATCGGCCCCTCGACAACGATGTAACGATACTTGTCGGGCAAGCGCTTCATGTCACACGCTCGTCGGAAAGCTTCACCATGCCCGCGGCATCCAGCCGGGTGGCAAGGCCGGCCACTGGCCCCGCGCCCGGGACCACTGCCGCCGGCGCGATCTCGGCAAGGGGCACGAGCACGAACGCGCGCTCGAGCATTCGCGGGTGCGGAATCGTCAAGCCGGCCTCACAGACCACCTGCTCGCCGTAGAGCAGGACGTCCAGGTCGAGCGTGCGCGGCGCGTTGGGGAAATCGCGCACCCGGCCGTGCGAGCGCTCTATCGTGAGCAACGCATCCAGCAGCGCGCGCGGCGCAAGAGGCGTTTCGATCTGCGCCACCGCATTCACGAAATCGGGCTGATCGCGGTAGCCTGCGGGCGGATTTCTATAGAACGATGATGCGCCGATCAGCCGTGTCCGCGGCAAGGCGGCCAGCGCGCGCAGGCCTGCGCGCACCTGCGCGACCGGATCCTCCAGATTGCTGCCCAACGCAATAAAGGCGGTGACTGGTGACCGGTGACCGGTGATCGGTGTCACGGGATCCGACCGCTAAGAATCCGCGCCATGGGGAGAGGGCGCTTTTTCCTTCGTCCCTCCCCCTGCATTCCCCCGCCCGCGCCTTCTGCGACGGCGGCGCCCCGGTTCCTCGCCGCGCACCAGCATCTCGGCGCGCGCCGCCTCCCCGGCATGCTGGAAGCGTTCCCACCACTCGCCGATCGCGGGATCCACTTCACCGCTCTCGCAGCGCAACCGCAGGAAATCGTAGCCAGCCCTGAAGCGCGGATGCTCGAGGAGCCGATAGGGCCGTTTCCCGGAGCGCTGCAAGAAGCGCGGCTGCATTGCCCAGATGTCCTTCATGTCCGCGCTGAAGCGGTTATGGATCGGGAGCTTCTCCGCCTGCCGCTTGATGACGTAATCCATTGCGCGATATAAAGCCGGCACGGTGGGCTCGCCTTTTTCCTCGAAGCGCTTCCAGGCCGCGAGCGCTTCTTGCCACAGCAGCGACGCGAACAGGAATCCGGGCGACACCGGCTTGCCTGCCAGCACGCGCTCGTCAGTCGCCTTGAGCGCGGCCGCCACCAGGCGCTCACCGGAGCGCTGTGCCATTACGTGATCGAGCAGCGGCAACACGCCATGCTGCAAACCTTCCCGGCGCAAATGCGCGATGCCCACCGCCGTATGACCCGACAGCAGAAGCTTCAACAGCTCGTCCATCAGGCGCGCGGCCGGAACGTTGGCGAGCAGCGGCGCAAGCCGGCGTATCGGTTTGCGCGCGCGCGGGTCGATTTCGAGACCGGTGCTTGCCGCCAGTCGCACCGCGCGCAGCATCCGCACCGGATCCTCGCGATAGCGCACCTCGGGCTCACCGATCATACGCAGGCGCCGCCGTCGCAAGTCGGCAACGCCATCGTGGTAATCCCAGATCTCCTGCGTGGCGGGATCGTAGAAGAGAGCGTTGATGCTGAAATCGCGGCGGGTGGCGTCCTGCTCCTGCGAGCCGAACACGTTATCGCGCAGAATGCGACCGTGCTCGTCCGCCACTATTCCGTCGCCTTCCTCCGTCGAGCTGGCGCCACGGAATGTTGATACTTCCACGATCTCGGGGCCGCACATGACATGCACGATACGGAAGCGGCGCCCGATCACGCGCGAGCGGCGAAAGAGCGCGCGCACCTCTTCCGGCGTGGCATTGGTCGCCACGTCGTAGTCCTTGGGTCGCCCGCCGAGCAGCAGATCGCGCACGGCACCGCCCACGACGAACGCGGAAAATTCGTGACGCTGCAGCGTTTGCGTCACGCGCAGCGCGCACGCGCTGATGGAATCACGAGCGATGCCGTGGGCGGCGAGCCGGATGATCTTCGGCTGCCGCGGCTTGAAGAGCTGCCCGGAAAAGACGCGGCCGAGGAATCTCTTAATCATTTGTTCCTGATAACAAATTGAGCGGCGCGCGGCAACGGCGGGTCCGCTCGAATTTGCGGCGGGGTTAATTATACGGGAGCGAAGAACGAGATGCCGTCCACGACAATTTCGCGCAGCGGGCACCCGTAAAGGCGCTCGAGCCGGTTCCGTGTGAGCATGGCAGTTGCCGTGCCCGCCTCGACCACGCCGTTCTCGTGCAGCAGCAAAGCGTGGCTGCATGCTTGCGCCAGCCAGAGCGTATCGTGGAGCACCATGATCACCGCTTTGCCGCGCTCGCGCGCGAGCGACCCGAACAACCGCAGCACAGCCACTTGGTGACGCAAGTCGAGGTGCTGGAGCGGCTCGTCGAGCAGGAATAACTGAGGGTCCTGCGCGAGCAGCTGGGCGATCCGCGCGCGTTGACGCTCACCGCCGGAGAGCGTCCGGTAGCTACGTCGCTCGAAATCGGCCAGCCCGACGGCAACGAGCGCTGCGCGCGCCGCGTCCTTGTCCTCACGGCTCCAGCCGAACACCGCGCGCGCGCGCGGAAAGCGGCCGAGCAATACGTAATCGAGCACGTCGCCCCAGAACGCCGTGTCCTCCTGCTGCAGCAGGATCCCAACCAGCGCCGCGCGCGCGCTCGCCCGGCGCGCATCGAGCGGCGACCCGTCCACGGATATCGCCGCGCGCAGCGGCGGCGTCAGCCCCGCGAGCGCGTGCACCAGCGTCGTCTTGCCGCTGCCGTTTGCGCCCAGCACGGCCCAGGTGTCGCCGCGCATTACTTCAAAGTCGATATCACGCGCGAGCACGCGACCGGGTACTGCGAGCGTTAGCCCGTCACACTTGAGCACAGGAGCCCATCTCCAGGGCCGTCGCACGCGCGCCGATCATGTCGTCAAACGCCTTCTGTCGAGCAGCCATAACATCAGCGGTACCCCGATGATCGCCGTTAACACACCGACCGGCAGTTGTTGCGGCGCGACGATCGTTCGCGCCACGGTATCGGCCACCGTGAGAAAGACACCGCCGAGCAGGACGGAGAGCGGAAGTAGCCAACGATAGGCGGTCACTCCCATCAATCGCACCGCATGGGGCACCATCAGACCGACGAAACCCACGCTGCCGGCCAGCATGACCGCTGCGACTGTCGCGGCGGCAGCCACGGCGAAAACCCCGACCTGCAACGCCTTCACCGGCAGCCCGAGCGAGCGAGCCTTGGTCTCACCGAGCGCAAGCAGGTCGAGCCCGCGTGCGCCGCTGGTAGCGAGCGCCGTGCCGAACAAGAGTACGATCCACGCCGCCAGCGGACTGTCCGCATAGGACAGGTCCCCCATGAGCCAGAACAGCATTCCTTTCACCTGCATGTGTGAAGCCGTCACCAACGTCAGGCTCACGAGAGCCGAAAATCCCGCAGCGAGCACGACGCCAGTGAGCAGAAGGCGATATATGTCCCACTCGCCGCTGCGGAAACTCAGCCCGAACACGATCGCGATCGCGCATGCGGCGCCGGCCAGAGCCGCCATGCTCATGAGTGCAGCTCCCGCCCCTGCGACCAGCGCAAGCAGCGCACCCAGCGCAGCGCCGCTCGAAACTCCCAGCACGTAGGGGTCTGCCAACGCGTTCCTCAGCAATGCCTGCAGCAAGGCGCCGGCGAGCGCGAGCAGCCCGCCGCAAGCGAATGCGGCCAGGGCGCGCGGCGCGCGCAACTGCCAGATGATGTCGTGCACCAGCCCCGGTAGGGGAAAAAGGACGCTATCGAGCACCTGGCGCGCCGAGATCGGGAACGTTCCGGCAACCAGCGCGAGGAAAACGCTCGCTACGGCAGCAACGACCAACGCGATGCCGAGCGCTAGCGGGCGGGACATGACCTAGGGATGAGGGATGAGGAATGAGGGAACACGGCCCAAGGCGGAAGGCGGACGGCGGACGGCGGAAGATACAGGCCAAGGCTTGCTTTGACTTCCTCCTTCATCCTTCTGCCTTCATCCTTCCAGACTGATGACCGGCCAGCCGCGGCTCGCCGCGTGCGCGCGCAGCGTATCGTCCGGATCGACGGCGACGGGGTGCGTCACACGCTCGAGCAGCGGCAGGTCGTTCAACGAGTCGCTATAGAACCACGACTCCTCGAACGTCCCCAGTGACGCGCCTCGAGACGCCAGCCATGCTTCGAGCCGCGCGACCTTGCCTTCGCGAAAGCACGGAATACCGCGCACGGCGCCGGTGAACTCGCCGTTCACCTGCTCGGGGTCAGTGGCAATCAGGTTCCCGATTCCGAGCTCGTGTACGATGGGCGCGGTCACGAAACTGTTGGTCGCCGTGATCACGGCGCGCAGGTCGCTGCTGTGCCCCTTGAGAAGCTCGTGCGCCTTCTGTCGCATGATCGGACGGATCTTGCGCTCCATGAACTCGCGGTGCCAGGCGTCGAGCTGGGCCCGCGGGTGCCGCGAGAGCGGCTTCAACTGAAAGTCCAGAAAAGCGTGAATGTTGAGCGTGCCCGCCTTGTACTGTTCGTAGAACGCCTCGTTCCGCGCTTCGTACACCTCACGGTCCAGCACGCCCTGCTCGATCAGGAACTGCGCCCACTCGAAATCGCTGTCGCCAGCGAGCAACGTATTGTCCAGGTCGAACAAGGCCAGTCGGTTACTCAATCTAAGTCCCCTGAATCCTGGATTCGGCTGCCTGCGCGCCCACCGCGCGAACGAGCTCGCGCACCAACGTCACGGTGACCGGCCGCTTGGTCTCCCTCGAGTACCGGTCCAGCGCGTCGAGCACCGCAAGCAGTGATGGCAAATCGCGACGCACGTGCACGAGCAGATATTCGCCGACCTCAGGCAATAGCGGGAAGCCGCGGGCCGCAGCGTGGTCGGTGAGTGCCCTCACTTTCTCCGCATCGCTCAAGCCGTGCACCCGGTAGACCAGCCCCCAGCCAAGTCGCGTTACCAGGTCATCGCGCAGGGGCAACTGGACCGGTGGCGCGGTACCGCTGCTAACAAGCACCCCGCCGCGCTCGCGCAGAGCATTGTAGAGATGAAACGCCGTCTCCTGAGCTTCCGCGCCAAGCTGGTCCAAATCGTCCAATGCCACGCAATTCATGCGGTCCAGTCCGTCCTGCAATGCCGTCTTCGGTCCGCACGCGACATAGGCAGCGCTGGCCCGCGCGCTGTGGAGCGCGGCAACCGTAGCCCTGAGCAGATGCGTGCGGCCGCTGCCGCTCTCCCCCCACAGATAGAAAACGCGCTCCTGCGAGGCGCCGGCGGCGATATGTCTGAGGTGCACCAGCAACTCCGCGTTCCGGCCCGCGACGAAATTGTCGAGGGTAGGCGTGGGTGGCGCGGCGAAATCAAGCGCGAGCTGTCTCACGTGTGAGGCGGGAGCGAACGCAGCGGTTCCATTTACGGTAAAATCCGGCTGACCCCGGACAGCGCCGAGGACATAGAGCGCCAGCACGTGCCTGTTGCACGGCGGGCTGCGCGCATATCTTAGCTCAAATCCCCGTGCCTCCTTCTAAACGCAAGCCCACCGCACGACGCGGCGCCCGACGCGCCGGCTCCCGCGCACAGCGTGCCCGGAAGCCACGGCGCCCGCAGCCGCTCACGCTCACCTACCGCGACGCCGGGGTCGACATTGACGCCGGTGAGCAGCTGGTCGAGAACATCAAGCCGCTCGCGAAAAAGACGCTGCGCGAGGGCGTCCTGGCGGGCATCGGCGGCTTTGGCGCGCTGTTCCAGATCGCCCGCGACCGCTACCGCGAGCCGGTACTGGTCTCGGGCACCGACGGCGTGGGCACGAAGCTCAAGCTCGCGTTCGAGCTCAATCGCCACGGAACGATCGGTATCGACTTGGTCGCGATGAGCGTGAACGACATCCTGACGCACGGCGCGGAGCCGCTCTTCTTCCTCGATTACTTCGCCTGCGGCACGCTCGATGTGGCGACCGCGACCGAGGTGGTCAGGGGCATCGCCGCCGGCTGCGAGCAGGCCGGCTGCGCACTGATCGGCGGCGAGACGGCCGAGATGCCGGGGATGTACCCGACGGGCGAGTACGACCTTGCGGGTTTTGCCGTCGGGATCGTGGAGAAAAACCGCATCATCGACGGCTCGGGTATCGCCGCGGGCGACGTGGTGCTGGGGCTCGCTTCGAGCGGCGCCCATTCCAACGGCTATTCCCTCATCCGCAAGATCATCGCGGTCAAGGGCATCGACCTCTCGGCCCGGCTCGCCGGGCGGACGTTAGGCGAGCTGGTGCTGGAACCGACACGGATTTACGTGAAACCGGTCCTCAAGCTCATCACGGCGATCGACGTGAAGGGGCTCGCTCATATTACCGGCGGCGGCCTCGTGGATAACGTGCCGCGCATGCTTCCTGATGCTCTCGCCGCGCGAATCGAGCGCGCGGCCTGGACAATGCCTCCGTTGTTCGCTTGGCTCCGGGACCAGGGCCACATCGCGGAGAAAGAGCTCTTTCGCGTTTTCAACTGCGGGATCGGAATGGCGATCGTGGTGGGAGCGGGAGATGTGCAACGGGCACTGCGGGCATTGCGCGCAGCCGGCGAAACCGCGTGGCCTATCGGGCGCATCGAGCCGCGCACGCCGGACGGGCCGCAGACTATTATTGTCTAACTGCGTGAACAGTAAACGGTGAACGGTAAGAGCTTGTCCTACGCTGCCTTGCGCAAAACCGTGCGGAGGGCTTTTCACCGTTTACCGTTTACCGTTTACCGTTCACCCGGAACACATGGCTGAAAAAACGATCGTCATCCTCATCTCCGGCCGCGGCAGCAACATGGAGGCGATCCTGGGAGCACGCCTGCCAACCCGCATTGCTGCAGTAATCAGCAACGAGCCGGAGGCGAAGGGCCTCGCGACGGCGCGCGCGCAGGGCATCGTGACCGCCGCCGTGCCGCACCGCGAGTTTTCGGATCGGGCTGCGTCCGACGCGGCCCTGGCTGCGGCGATAGACGCCCATCAGCCCGATTTGGTGGTACTGGCCGGCTTCATGCGCATCCTCACCGAGGATTTCATCGCCCGCTACGCGGGCCGGCTCATGAATATCCATCCGTCGCTGCTGCCCGCCTTTCCCGGACTGCACACGCACCGCCATGCCCTGGCGGCAGGCGTGCGTATTCACGGCTGCACCGTCCACTTCGTGACGCCCGCGCTCGATCGCGGGCCGATCATTGTGCAGGCCGCGGTGCCGGTGCTAGCCGGCGACAGCGAGGAAGCGCTGGCCGCGCGCGTGCTGCGCGAGGAGCATCGTATTTACCCGCAGGCGATCCGGTGGTTCTGCGAGGGCAGGCTGGCCCTTGCCGCCGATGGCAAGGTGACCGTGCAGGGAGCGCGCGAGCCCGAGAACGCATTGCAGTGCCCCGCTGTCGAAGGATAAGGAGCCGCAAGGGAAACAAGGCCATATTCGCTGGATAATGCTGTGAGAATCCATGCCACAACGACTCGCCTGCCGCTTGCCATCGTTGGTTCATTGGCGCTTCATGCGCTCGTGATATCGAGCGCGCGCCTCGAGCTGGCAGCCCCGCCGCAACCCGAAGCACCCCTCGAAGCGCGGCTTGCGCCCGCGCCACCGCCCGCGGTAAAGGTAAAGCCATTGCCGGCAACCACCCCGGCAGGCAAGCCCCGTACGCGGCACGCTGCGGCCAAGCGCCTTGCGCCGCCCGTCCCGGTGGTAACAACGCCGACCCCCCTATTCGCACCCC
>JAQBFV010000203.1:0-4526 GCA_032123035.1 Betaproteobacteria bacterium
CCCGGTGACCTTCTGCCAACGTTCATTGATCAGTTCTTTCGCCGCCGTTTCGAGGAATTCCGGTGCGGCCCACTTCTGCACATCGAAGTCTCTCTTGATGTAGCCGTGGCTGAGCATGAAGTCCTTCCCGATCTCAACGGAGGCCAGATTCTGAGCCGACAGGTTGGGCACCATGTCGATGTTCTCGATGCCTCGGTATGTATCCTCGACGTCCAGATAGAACGTCTGCTTGTCGAGAATCGCCGCAGCAGCGTGCTTGTGCTCATTGGCCCAGCGCCCCACCTTGATCATGCCTTTCATGAATGTGACCACAAGCTCAGGGTGCTTCTCAGCCATCACATCGGTGCAGGTGATGGCAGCAGGGATGTTGGCCACCTGCAAGGTCCAATCCGGATACAGGGACAGATCCTCGATAGCTTTCATCTTGCCCGTTGCTTCCTGCAGATGCTGGAACGGCTTGCTCTGGGTATAGATTGCGTCGACAGTACCGTCCAGCAATGCGGTTTCCAGCGGACGGAAGGCCAGGTCGTACTTGTGGTTACGCTTGAGCCACAATTCGGAGGCATTATCCATCGGATCCAGCATCTCAGGTTTGTTGTACCAGTCGTCCGGGTACGGGAACTCCACGATCTTGACGTCCTTGCGGGTCATGCCGTTCATCCGCAGCATCAGCTCGATACCCTGTTCCTCCTGGATGCGCCACCAGTCGTTCTTGAGTGTGTTCAGGCTCTTAGAGAGACCGATCTTCTTGCCTTTCAGATCGGACATCCGGTAGAGGTCGTCCCTGGAGCGCACCATCATGCAGCCACCTTCGTGTGGTGCATGCGTCAGCCCCAGCAAGCGGGTTTTGCGGATATCCGCATTAACGTGGATGGGTGGGAACAAGCCGCCGAAGCGGATCAGGTTGTCCTGGTTGTGGATGTAGTGCGGATACCAGTCGGTCTCGCGTGCCGAACGCATGAACGCGTACTTGACGCCGATCTTCTTGAATTCCTCCCGCGTCCAGCCCAGTTCCTGGTCGACGTTGCTGGCGGATACCAAGGGACAGTTTGTGTAGTACACCTCTTTCCAGTCCAGACTGATCGTGCTTGTCATTGTGCCGTCAATCTCTTTAAGCACAGCCCTGCTGCCACCTTCAGCGGCTTGCGCCGCTGCCGGCCCTGCAACGGTTGCGAGGACGGCGCCTGCTGCGACTGCTGCTGTTGCACCCAACGCTTCGCGTCGAGTCATTCCGCTCTTAATTTGCTCACTCATGATCTTTTCTACTCCTGACGGTAGCCTATTTCCTGGCAGTAGTTAATCATCAGTCATGCGATCACGATGCACATTCGTGGCCATTGGATACACCTTTCTCGCCACAATGAGCTAGTACTTTCCGCAAGGTTTGCGTGGGATTACGTATCGGACACGGAGGCTCCGACAACGCCCGCTAGGCTCGTTTTGGCTGTCCCCTCTCGGCAGCAAGCGTGCTGCTCGCAAGCTCGGCATCGATGCTGCAAACCGCATCGTAATGAGTCAGGTGAACCTTCCCGGTCAACTCTTCCAGGAAGTGCGAGCGCTGCAGGCGGTCCATGACCGGGCCCTTCACTTCCGAGAGGTGCAAAAATATTCCACCGTCCTTAAGCCGGTGATTGATCGCCTCGAGACTTTCCAGAGCCGAGGCATCAATCGTGTTCACCGCCGGACATTCAAGGATGACGTGGCGGACCGCCGGGTTGGCTGCAACCGCTTCGTTGATGTACTCCTCAATGAAGCGCGCGTTCGGAAAATAGAAACTGGCATCCACCCGCAGCGACAGGATCTCGGGCGAGGTAACGACCTTGTGACGAAGCACGTTACGGAAATTCATCGTGCCCGGTAGCTGGCCCACGACCGCCACATGTGGCTTCGACGTCTGGTAGAGGTGCAGGAAAATCGAGAGCCCCACACCGGTAATCAAACCTGCCTCCACGCCCTCGATCAAGGTGACGACGATCGTGCCAATCATCGCCGCGCCATCGGCTCGGGAGTAATGCCATATGTGTCTGATTGCGCCGAGGTCCACGAGCGACATGACCGCAACGATGATGATGGCGGCGAGAGTCGCCTTCGGCAAAAAAAACAGCAGCGGCGTAAGAAATAACGCGGCAAGTGCAATACCAACGGCCGTGAAGGCACCGGCAGCGGGCGTTTCAGCGCCGGCGTTGAAGTTCACGATCGAGCGAGAGATGCCACCGGAAACGGGAAATCCTCCCGACAGGCCCGCGCCGATGTTCGCGGCGCCCAAGGCAATCAATTCCTGGTCGGGATCCACACGCTGGCGACGCTTGGCGGCGAGTGTCAGGGCAACCGAGATGGACTCCACATAACCAACAATGGAGATCAGCAGCGCGGGAACAAGAAGTGCCATCCAGAGCCCCATCTCAAACGGTGGCAGGGCGAGACTTGGTAAGCCCTTGGGAACCATGCCGACGATGCTGACGCCGCGATCCGAAAGTCCGAAACCCCAGGCCGCGAGAGTCGTCGCGGCGATAGCCCCGAGCGGACCGACCTTCGCCAGCGTGTCGGCCGTACGTTCAGCAACCCCGAACCGACACAGCAAGGGCTTGAGACCTTGGCGCACGCAGAGGAGAAATACCAGCGATCCCAAACCGATCGCTGCCGTATAGGGATTGATATGGCCAAAATTGGTCAGCATGGTCTTGACGATAGCCACGAAATTTTCGCCGTGCGCGTGGATACCGAGTACCGGGCCGAGCTGTCCCGCCGCGATCTGGATGCCCGAGGCAGTGATGAAGCCCGCGATGACCGGGTGACTGAGAAAGTTTGCGAGAAATCCCAGCCGCAGCAGACCCATGGCAAGCAGCAACAGGCCGGAGATAAGCGCCAGCGCGATAGCTGCCCCGAGATACTCCGGGCTTCCCTGCGAAGCAACCTTGCCCACGGCAGCGGCGGTCATCAGGCTGGCCACCGCGACCGGCCCAACCGCGAGCGTTCGCGAGGTGCCGAAAATTGCATAGAGCAGCAGCGGCGCCATCGAAGCATACAGCCCTACCTGCATCGGCAGCCCTGCCAGCAACGCATACGCCAGCGACTGCGGAATCAGCATGAAGGTGACGATCCCCGCCACGACGAGGTCATTCAAAAATGTCTTGCTGCTGTATTTAGACCCCCATTCGAGGATTGGGAGGTAGCGTTGTGCCAGACTTTTAATGCGCATTCAGTTACTCCAGCAGTGCTCTCGCCGGATCGCGACGCTGGCAGAGCGACACACCCGTTACTTGTTGCGGGCGTCGGAATCGTGCCACGCAAGGTGGAAAAGTCCGTAGCCGGACAGCACCGGTTGCGGGACGGCCATGCCGATAACTTCACCGTCCAGAGGAGAGACCACGTCGAATGCTTCATCGGTTAGCGGATCGATGATCCGGCCTAGAGAGTCACCACGTCGGACAATGTCACCCAGATTGGTGGTTGGAAAGAAGAACCCGCCGTGGTCGAGAGCGGCTCGAACCCATTTCGAACGCTGGTAAACACGATTTTCGGTGATTGTCTGGTCAACCTGATCTGTCATGTCGAGAAAGGCCATGACGTTGTGAACTCCGCGCATGCCGCGATCGATCTCGTCCTCATCGAAGCGCAGCGGCTGACCCGCTTCGTAGATGATTGCCACAATGCCTGCTTTCGCTGCCTCGCCGCGCAGGCTGCCGTCGGGGCCTGCCCCATCGATAACGATGCCGACACCGAAATGAATGGCCAGTTCCGCGATGGCCGGATTGGACAGATCCGCACGAATTTGCGGAACGTTCGACCGGTTGTTCGACGCCGTATGAAGATCGACGAGCGCATCACAGTGGTTCAGCACTTTCGAAAAAACCGCATACGCGATGATGCTCGCGACGCTGCCACCAGCGTTGCCCGGAAACGACCGGTTCAGGTCGCGGCGATCTGCCAGGTAACGACTGCCGGTTCGAACACCTTCGGCATTGATCGCCGGCAGCGCTATCACCGTGCCGCGCAATTTTTGTGTATCGATCTCTGCAAACGCACGCCTCGCCACCTCCACTCCGTTCAATTCATCGCCGTGGATGCCGCCAGAAAGGCAAAGTGTTGGCCCTGGGGTCGCGCCTCTGGCGACAAATACCGGCATGTTGAGGTAAGAGGCCTCGAACGATCGATCGTCAACAAAAGGAAATTTGCTTTTCGTTCCCGGAGCAGTCTCGCGGCCCAGCAACTGAAACGGGGCCGACCAGTCGTCGGCCGAAAACGCCACTGCCGGAATGACGCCCATTCCCGCCAATAAAAGCGCCAACCAAAGTCCCGGGCCGCGACAGAGACGTCGAAGCAGCAGAAAGCAACGCGCGATGACACCCACCCACCATTCTTTGTTCATCAAGTATCTCCTCATGTACCGGTTCGGTAAGAATACATCTAACGATCTCGTGAAATACTAATAGCGTCTGTCAGCGACTTCATTAAGCTAGCGCTAGCCCGCAATTCCGCGGTGCAACGATAGCGGAAGAACAACATGCGAAAACTTTTAGGATTGC
>JAQBFV010000204.1:0-4350 GCA_032123035.1 Betaproteobacteria bacterium
TACATGCGGGGAAACAAGGAGCCGCATCAGACACGCTTCTACGTCTGCTTCGCGTTCGCACTTGCTGCCACGATGGGGATTGCGTACGCAGCCAATTTGCTCACGCTGTTCCTGTTCTACGAAGCGCTCACGCTCATCACCTATCCGCTGGTCACGCACCATGGCGATGCGCAGGCGCGCAGCGGCGGACGCACCTATCTCGGGGTGCTTCTCGGCACCTCGATCGTTTTTCTCCTGCCGGCGATCATCGCGACCTGGTGGATTGCGGGAACCCTGGAGTTCCTCCCCGGCGGAATCCTGCGCCCGGCGCCCTCGAATGCCACCGTCGGCCTTTTGTTCGCGCTGTACATGTTTGGCATCGGCAAGGCGGCGCTCATGCCGTTCCACCGCTGGCTGCCCGCGGCCATGGTCGCGCCGACCCCCGTCTCGGCGCTGCTTCACGCGGTCGCGGTGGTCAAGGCCGGTGTGTTCACGGTGGTCAAGGTGATCGTCTACGTATTCGGTGTGGACGCGCTTGCGGCGACCGGGCGCGCCGACTGGCTGCCGGTCGTCGCCGGATTTACGATCATCGCCGCGTCGGTCATCGCGCTGCGCTCGGACAACCTGAAGCGGCGCCTGGCCTACTCGACGGTAAGCCAGCTCTCCTACGTCGTCCTCTCCGCGTCGCTGCTCGTTCCGCTGTCGATCGCTGCGGCGGCGCTGCATATCGCTGCGCATGCGGTGAGCAAAATTACGCTGTTCTTCGCCGCCGGCGCGATCTACACCGCCGCCCACAAGACCGAGGTGAGCCAGCTCGACGGCATCGGGCGACGCATGCCGTGGACCATGGGGGCCTTCGCGATCGGCGCGCTGTCGCTCATCGGCATCCCGCCGCTGGCCGGTTTTCTCAGCAAATGGATGATTTTTCAGGGTGCGGCCGAGGCGGGTCACGTGGTGGCGCTCGTGGTGCTCGGGCTGAGTACGCTGCTGAACGCGGCGTACTTCCTCCCGATCCTGTATGCCGCGTTCCTAAAGCCGGCGCCGGCGGATGCGCCGGCGCACGGCGAGGCCCCGATGCCGATGATCATTGCAATGCTGGTGACGGCTGCCGCGACACTTGGCTTCGCGTTCGCCGTCGATGTGCCGCTCGCGCTCGCGCGGGCCGTCGCGGGAATGGGCTGAAAAGGCCAGGAGGATGCAACCATGACGCAGGACGGAAAAGCGTACTGGCTCGACCGGCCAGAAAATGTGACACGACTCTTTCGTGGGCTCTGGGTCGTGGGGATCGTTCTCGTCGCGCTGGATTTCGTCGTGCGCCGGCATGGGGAGGTGGAATTCGACGAACGGTTCGGGTTTTACGCCCTCTTCGGCTTCATTGCGTGCGTCGCGCTCGTGCTCGCGGCGAAGCTATTGCTGCGTCGGGCAGTGATGCGACCCGAGGACTACTATGATCACTGACATCCCCGCGGGCCTCGTTCTCATCGGCGCCGGGATCCTCGCGCCGCTCCTGCCGCGCGCCCTGCGCGGCGCGCTCTTGTTGGCCGCGCCCGTGGCGACATTCGCGCAGCTTCTGATGCTTGCGCCGGGCACGCTGCTGGAGGTCGATGCATTCGGCACGATGCTCACGCTGATGCGTGTCGACCGCCTCAGTCTGGCGTTCGGCTACGTATTTTCGATTGCGGCATTTCTTAACGTGGTATTCGCGTGGCACCAGCGCCACGAGTTCGAACAACCGGTGGCGATGATCTATGCCGGAAGCGCGGTTGGCGCTTTGTTTGCGGGCGATCTGCTCACCTTGTTCGTGTTCTGGGAACTGTCCGCGGTGGCATCGGTGGCAGTGCTATGGGCCCGCGGCACGCAGCGCGCGTTTGGGGCAAGCATGCGCTACCTCGTCGTCCAGCTTGCCTCCGGAATGCTCCTCTTGGCGGGCGCGGCGCTGCACCATGCAGAGACGGGGTCGCTCGCGTTCGATTTCATCGGCCTCGACGCCGCGGGCGGTGCGCTCATTCTGGCCGCCTTCGGCATCAAATGCGCGTTTCCCCTGCTGCACAACTGGCTGGTGGACGCTTACCCGGAGGCAAGCCCGACCGGAACGGTGGTGCTCTCGGCGTTCACCACGAAGCTCGGCATATACGCGCTCGCGCGCGGCTTTCCCGGCACCGAGCTGCTGATTTGGGTTGGCGTAACGATGACCGCCTTTCCGATCTTCTATGCCGTGATCGAGAACGATCTGCGCCGCGTTCTCGCCTATAGCGTGATCAACCAGCTTGGCTTCATGGTGGTGGGCATTGGCCTCGGCACTGACCTGGGCGTCAATGGCGCGGTGGCCCACGCGTTCGCCGATATCCTGTTCAAGGCGCTGTTGTTCATGTCGATGGGCGCCGTGCTGCTGCGTACCGGAACCGTGAAGGGGTCGGAGCTGGGCGGGCTCTACAAGTCGATGCCGTGGACGGCCGGTTTTTGTGTGGTCGGCGCGGCCTCGATCTCAGCCTTCCCGCTGTTCAGCGGCTTCGTAACCAAGTCGATGATCATGGCCTCGATTGCGCACGAGGGGTACCTCGGGGTCTGGCTGGTCCTGCTGTTTGCCTCGGCGGGGGTGTTCCATCACGCGGGAATAAAAATCCCGTTCTTTGCGTTCTTTGCGCATGACGCGGGAATCCGCTGCAAGGAAGCGCCTGTGCATATGCTCATCGCCATGGCGATCGCGGCCGCGCTCTGTATCGGCATCGGCTGCTTTCCCTCGGCGCTCTACGCGCTGCTGCCTCGAATCGTTGACTACGTTCCCTACACGGCATCACATGTGCTGTCGCAGACTCAGTTGCTGGTGTTTTCGGCGCTGGCGTTTGCGGTGCTGATGCGTACCGGGATCTATCCACCCGAATTGCGCTCGGTGAATCTGGATTCTGACTGGTCGTACCGCCGGCTGTTGCCGCGCCTTGCGGGCGGGTCGCTCGACGCGATCGCACAGATTGGCGCCGTCGGTAAACGCGGTTGGCGGATTGCCGCTGCGGCACTCCATACCCTGGTCCTGCGGCACCACGGGCTGGACGGGGTGCTCGCCCGCACCTGGACCACCGGTGGGATGACGCTCTGGGTGGCAATCCTGCTCGCGGCCTACCTCTTGCTTTACTACAGCTAAATTCATGCTTTGTTTACCCTGTGTCCCATTTCGTATCGTGAAGGCACCTTGCGACGACCAAAAGGGCAGTCTAGAATGATTCGGTCCTTTTCGGGGGTACGCCGCGCACCAATGGTTGGGCTCGGGTCCGGTTCCCATCGGACACGCGCCGGACAACCGTTCCGGCGCATCCGCAGGTTGTTTTCTAGAGAGGAGAGTTCGTCATGACGGAAGAGAAGAAAACACCGACGTCCGGTCGGCGCAAGTTCCTGACCGGCGCGGCAGCCGCAGCTACTGGTGCCGCAACGCTCGGTTTCCCGATGATCGCGAAGGCGCAATCGCCGATCGTGATCAAAATGCAAGGCTCCTGGAGCGCCACCGACATTTTCAACGAGATGGCGATGGAGTTCGTCAAGCGCGTGAACGACATGTCGGGTGGTCGCATCAGAATCGACTATCTCGTCGGCGGCGCGGTGGTCAAGTCGTTCGAGGTCATGGACGCGGTCAGCAAGGGCGTGCTCGACGCTGGCCACACCGTGCCGGTGTACTGGTACGGAAAATCCAAGGTGGCGTCGCTGTTCGGCTCGGGCCCGATCAATGGCTGCGATGCATTCCAGACCCTGGCGTGGATTTACCGGGGTGGCGGCCTGGATCTCTACAAGGAATTGCTGGCCAAGCTGAACTTGAACGTCGTCGGCTTTTTCGCGATGCCGATGCCGACCCAGCCGCTCGGCTGGTTCAAAAAGCCGATCACGGATGCCAAACAGCTCAAAGGCCTCAAGTACCGCACCGTCGGCCTCGCCGCTGACCTGTTCCAGGAAATGGGCGCCAAGGTGACGCAGCTTCCGGGCGGCGAAATCGTTCCGGCGCTGGAGCGCGGCGTGATCGACGCCTTCGAATTCAACAATCCGACTTCGGACAGCCGCTTCGGCGCCCAGGACGTGATCAAGAACTACGAGATGGGCAGCTTCCACCAGGCGATGGAGTTCTTCGAGATCATCATCAACAAGAAGAAGTGGGGACTCGATGCCCAAGGACCTGCAGGCGATCTGGCAGTACTCGGTCGAAGCCGCGTCGGCAGCCAACTGGTGGACCGGAATCGACAACTATACGCGCGACCTGCAGGTGCTCAAGGACAAACACAAGGTCAACGTGATTCGCACGCCGAAGTCGATTTTCCAGGCACAGCTTGATGCCTGGGACATACTGACCAAGAAGTTGTCGGGCGAAGATCCTTTCTTCAAGAAGGTCGT
>JAQBFV010000205.1:0-9017 GCA_032123035.1 Betaproteobacteria bacterium
AAGACGCCGAACCAGATCCCGCCCAGGACCGAAACGACGACGAAGAGGATACCGGCCATGCTGGTCAGGAACGCCCGGAGCGACACGTCGTCGCCGCTTTCTCTTTCTTTCTGCGCCTGGCTCTTGACGCCGCCGCCGACCAGGGCCGGGCGGAAGATCGCCGTGAGGAAGATATAGATTACGAACAGGAACGTCAGGAGCAGGCCCGGCAGCACACCCGCGAGAAAAATCTGGCCGATTGACTTCTCGGTCAGGATGCCCCACACGATCATCAGCACGCTGGGCGGAATGAGCATGCCCAGGCAGCTCGACCCCGCCACGGCGCCGAGCGCGAAACCCTTGTGATAGCCGAAGCGGTTCATTTCGGGGTAGGCGATCCGGGAGAACGCCGCCGCCGAAGCGATCGATACACCCGTGACGAACGAGAACAACGCGTTTCCCAGCACGGTTGCGATCGCAAGGCGCCCGGGAATGCGCCTGAGACCCCGGTTGATGCCGCGGTAGACGTCGGTCACCGCGCCCGATTTGCCGATGAATTCGCCCATCAGCATGAACAGCGGGATGACCGCGAAAACGTAATCGCGCAATGCCTCGTACGCCGTGCTGCCGAGCATGCTCGCGACCACCTCTATATCGCCGGTCACGAGGTAAATGCCAACCGCGCTGGTCATGCCAAGCGCGATCGCGATGTGCACGCCCAGCGCGACCAGGACCAACAGGCTTACGATCAGCGTAAGGGCGGTAGTGACGTCAAACACGGCGGCTGGTCTCTGGCCTGAACCTTGCGTTTTTTCGGGAAGGGCCCGGGAACCGGCGCTAATGCTTGGGCGCGGGGCTGAACCCCGCGTCATTCTCGTCCACGGCCCCGTTCGCATCGCCGGGCCGTACTACGTCGAGATACGCCATGACGAGATAGTTGACGATGGCAAGGGCGCTGCCGAACAGAATTATGAAGCGGGTCGGCCAGGACGGCACGCGCAGCGCGCCCTCGCCCTCGAACTCGCCGCCGACCCAGGAATCGATGGCCAGCTGCCATCCGCCCCAGATGATCAACACAAAGAATGCCACGCCGAGCAGGTATCCGAACGCCAGCGTGGTGCGCCGGGCCCAAGACGGAAATCCGTTGATCAGGAAATCAGCCGACAGCATCGATCGGCTGCGGATGGCGTAGCCCGCCTGCAGGAACACGATGATCACGATGGAGTTGGCAACGATCTCACGCACGCCCTGCACCGGGTCGTTGAATGCGCCACGTCCGATGATGTCCGCCATGATGATGAAAGTCAGGATGAAGGCCCAGGTCGCCGCCATCACCATCATGAACTTGGCGACTTTGTCGCTGATTACCCGGAATGACATAGACCCCCGCTACCAGAGGCGTGGATGCCCCAACTCGGGATCTGAATCAACAACGAGCGACGAGTGACGAGCCCAGGATTCACGACTCACGGCTCAGAAGGAAAGAAAACACCCGCGCTCGCTCTCGGACTTGCCGGCGGGCGTCCGCCGGACGGAACGGGCCGATTTCGGCGTTCCGCCGGCGGATGAGATCGTCTTGATCGTCAATGCCCCTTACTTGACGACGTAGCGAACCGGCCAGGTGTAGCCGCGCTTCTCGGCCGAATTCAGGACCGTGTTGAGGACCTTGACCACGGGCAGGCCCTGCTTCTTCAGCGTGTTCGCGTGGGATTGCGGCCAATCCTTCAGCGACTGCGCCCACTGCTTGCGCACGTTGGGGCCGAGCTCCTTGACCTTGGCAAGGCCCGCCTTGAGCTTCGCGATGTCCTGGCCGTAGCGTTCCTTGTTGTTGCTACCGGTCTTCTGCTCATAGGCGCGAGCGACCTCCAGGAGGATCGGCTTGAGGTCCTTGGGCAAACTGTCCCACTTCTTCTTGTTGATGGTCAAGCCATGCCAGGTGATTGAGCCGAATCCGATCAGCGTGTAGAACGGGCCCGGCTCATAGAGCTTCAGGTTCACCCACGCACTCGGGAACATGATCCACCCTTCATACACGTGGGTCTTCATGCCCGTATAGGCCTCGGGCAGCGAGCCCTGCACCGGTGTGACGCCTGCGTAGCGCAGCCAGTTGAGGTTGAGCCCCGCGCCGGCGATCTTGACGCCCTTCAAGTCCGCGACCTTGTTCCAGTCGAACGACGTGCCGAGGTTGTAGCCGCCGTCGGCGATGCGTGCCAACAGCTTCTGGTTGTACTTCTTCTCGAACACCTCTGTCAGAAACGGGACCGCCTTGTAGACGTCTTGTGCTATCGCGAGACTCACTGTCGGGTCCATGGTGCCGAAGGGCAGCATCACCTGGAAAGCATGCAGCGGCAGTTTGGACGCTTCGAAACAGTAGCAGAAGCCGCCGATGTCGACGATGCCGTTCTGCACGCCCTCGAAGACCTCGGTCACCTTGACGATGGAACCGCTGTAGCCTTCGACCCATTCGATCTTGTGCTTGGTCCTGGCTTCGACCTGCTTCTTCAGCTCTACCTGGAAGAAGTCTTTCATCAGGCCCGCGTAAACCACGCCTGGCGGATGGCCCGAGGCGATACGCAAGTTGACGGTCTCGGCGCGTAGCGGCGCGTTGACCCCGAAGGCCAAAACCAGCGCGCAGGCGCTCACTGCTAGCAGAATGCGTTTCATAATTTCCTCCAGAAGAACAATCAGACGGGGATTTGTCTGAATGATATTCCCGATTCTCGCGCGCAGTGTCAATAGCGCGCCGCGACGGTGGGTCCCGGGGTGCTAGAATTCCCTCGGTATGATGGCGCGCGGTGCGCGGCCGGTAATAGCGGGGAACCGCATGAAAGCGCAAGTAATTCTATTTTCCAGGGCGGAGCAGCGAAATGCCGATCGGACGACTTGACCACTACTCGATCCGGACCGTTGATATCGAGGCCTCGCACCGTTTCTACACGGGGGTGATGGGCTTCCAGGTCGGCTTCCGTCCGCCATTCAAGTTTCCCGGCCTGTGGCTCTACAACGGAGCGCCCCACCCGGAATCATTCGGGGTCGTGCATATCATCGGCGTCGACCTGAATGACCCCGAGGGCCTGAAGGAATATCTCGGCGACCGGGATCTCGAGTCCTTGCAGGGCACGGGCACGGTGGACCACATGGCTTTCGGCGCCACCGGGCTCGCCGACATGCGCGAGCGCCTTGCGCGCCATGACGTCGCGTACCGCGAGCGCACCGTTCCCACGCTGGGCCTGCATCAGTTGTTCTTCGAGGACCCGAGCGGGGCCACGATCGAGCTGAACTACCCGGCCGCCGAGGCCGCGCCGCGCTAACGCGCGTCCTGTTCAATGTTCAATGTTTAATGTTCAATGTTAGAGGGCGTAGGAATGCCACGGTTTGCGCTTTGAGCTTTGAACCTTGAACGTTGAACTTTGAACAGGCCCGCCGCATGCGCGCAGTGATAATCGGCGGCTCGCTGGGCGGGCTCTTCATCGCCAACCTTCTGCTGCGGCAGGACTGGGACGTCGAGGTCTACGAGCACTCGCGCGAGGCCCTCACCGGGCGCGGCGCGGGCATCATCCCGCACCCGGAGCTGTTCGAGTGTCTGCGCCGCATCGGCATCGCCATCGACGAGGCTTTCGGCGTCGACAACCCGGAGCGCGTCACCTTCGATCGCGGCGGCACCGCCCTTGGCACGCTGGCGCTGCCGCAACTTCTCACGACGTGGGGCCGGCTCCACGAGCTGTTACTGGGTACGTTTCCGGCCAGCCGCTATCACCTTGGCCACTCGTTCCGGCGCCTCGAAACCGATGGCCATGCCATCACCGTCCAGTTCTCCAATGGCGCCGTTGCACGGGCCGACCTCGTAATCGCCGCAGACGGGCTGCGCTCGAGTGTTCGCGCGCAGCTCGCGCCGGAAGCGAGGCCGCAATACGCCGGCTATGTGGGATGGCGCGGTCTTGCGGAAGAGAAACTGCTCTCCGCCGCTGCGCACCGGGATCTCTTTCCGCGCTTCGCCTTTTGCCTGCCACCGCGCGAGATGATGCTCGGCTACGCGGTGGCGGGGTTGACGAATTCAACGCGCCCGGGCGAGCGCTGCTACAACTTCGTGTGGTACCGTCCGACTGATGCGTCGGACGGGATAAGAAGGCTTTGTACCGACACCAGCGGAAGATTGCACGAGCTGTCGATCCCACCGCAACTCATCCGGCCCGAGGTGCTTGCAGAGATGCGCGGCGCGGCTGAGGATCTCCTGTCGCCCCAGTTCAGGGAAGTCGTCCGTTACACGCGGCAGCCTTTCTTCCAGGCGATCTTTGATCTCGCCTCATCACGCATCGCATTCGACCAGGTTGCTCTGCTGGGCGATGCCGCCTTTGTCGCGCGCCCGCACGTCGGAATGGGCGTGACCAAGGCCGCCGGCGACGCCATGGCGCTTGCGGATTTCCTGCGGGAGTCAGACAACGATGTCGGTGCCGCCCTCGTCCGCTACCAAGCGGAACGTGCACGGTTAGGCTCGGCGGTCGTGAATCACGCTCGCGAACTCGGTGCGTGGCTGCAGGGAATCGACACGGAACAGGCGCGCCGGCATCACACGCCGGAGGCCGTCATGGCGGAAATCGCCGTCACGCGCGACTATCTCTGAAAGGCGTGAGTCGTGAATGGTAAACGGTGTATAAACCGGAACTGCCGTAAATCGTGAATCGAAAATCGTCACCCGTCACCAGGTTAGGACCTTCATCCTTCATCCTTCATCCTTCATCCTTCATCCTTCACCCTTCTGCCTTCGAGCCGGCCCCATCACGCATGAAAGATAGATAATGCCCATGCCATCCCTCAACTCCCGCACCGCTCTCGTCACCGGCGCCTCCCGCGGCATCGGCAAGGCGATCGCGATTGCGCTCGCCGAAGCGGGCGTCAATATCGCCGTCAACTACCGCCAGCGTAAGAGCGACGCCGAAGCGACCGTTGCCGCCGTCGGGCAGATGGGCCGCAAGGCCGCGGCTTTCGGGGCCAACGTGTCCGACGCAAAGGCCGTCGCGACCCTGATCTCGACCATCGAGAAGACGCTCGGCCCGATCGACATTCTCGTGAACAACGCAGGCGTCGCGCTCCTCCACCCCATCGAAGAGATCACCGAGGCCGACTTCGATCACACGATCGCGACCAACCTCAAATCCGCTTTCCTCTGCACGCAGGCCGTATGGCCGGGCATGCGCGCGCGTGGCTGGGGGCGCATCGTCAACATTTCCTCCGGCGCAGCGCGCGGCGCCGGCGTGTTCGGCGTGCACTACAACGCATCGAAGGCCGGGATGGAAGGTTTGACGCGCGGCTACGCGTCACGCCTGGTGAAGCACGGCATCACGGTCAACGCGGTGGCGCCCTCGCTCATCGACACCGAGATGATCGCCTCGCAGCGGGATGAAATCGTGGCGAAGGTGCCCCTCGGGCGCCTCGGTACGGTCGAGGAAGTCGCGGCCGCAGTCATAATGGTGGCGAGCAATCCCTATATGACCGGGCAGACGGTGCATGTGAATGGGGGAAATCACTTCAACTGACCACTTTTGATAAAGCGTGAATGGTGAGTGGCGAGTAGACCGGAACTGCCGTGAATCGGAAATCGTCACGCATCACCCATCACCATCACCAAGGTAGGGCCTTCATCTTTCTGGCTTCGGGCGGGCCTCATTACCAGTTTCCGTCACCACGTCTTTCCGCCTTCTGCCTTCTGCCTTCTGCCGTTCTGGCCGCCCTTGATTGACGCCACGAGGCCTGCAGACCAAAATCGGAAATTCGGAGGAACCCCCGCATGAAGACCTCGACCGATACCCCGACCACCCGACAGGCCGCACCGCATTCCGGCGCCCGGCACAATCACCTGGCGTCGCTAAACGTCGTCCCGACCGGCGCCGCGCTCGGCGCGGAAATACGGGGCCTGGATCTTTCGCAGCCCGTTCCGGAAGACGAGAAGGAGGCGCTGCGCAAGGCGTGGGCCGAGCACATGGTGCTGCTCTTTCGTGACCAGCATATCGACGATGAGCAGCTGCTCGCCACGTCGGGCATTTTCGGCCCGCCGCACGAGGCCGCCGCGCGCAAATACCATCTGAACGTCGGCGCGAAGATCGACAACGCGCACACGTTGTCGCGGCACCCGAGCGTCAGCATCATTGCCAATGTCGACGAGCACGGTAACCCGGTGCGCGAGAACTCGGGCCTGGGCAGTCTCGAAGTCGTGTGGCACAGCGACAATTCCTACGTAGAGGTCCCGCCTGCCGGGAGCATGCTGTACTCGCTCGAGGTGCCGGTCAACGGCGGCGGGGACACCTCGTTCAACAACCAGTACCTTGCGTACGACGAGCTTCCCGCCGAACTCAAGCGCGCAATCGAAGGCAAGGTTCAGGTGCACGATGCGACGCGCAACAGTGCCGGCGTGCTGCGGCCGGGAGTGACGCTGCCCACCCGGCCGGAGGAAGTGCCGGGGCCGAAGCATCCGCTGGTTCGCGTCCATCCCGTGACGGGGAAACGCGCGCTCTACCTCGGCCGCCGGCGCGTCTGGCCCTCGAACTACATCATCGGTCTGCCGAACGAAGAGAGCGAAACATTGCTCGACAAGCTCTGGGCACACGCAACGCAGCCCAAATATGCGTGGACGCATATCTGGCGGGTTGGCGATATCGTGCTGTGGGACAACCGTTGCTGCATGCACTACCGCACGGAGATCGATCACGCCCAGCGGCGCATCATGCATCGCACCACGATCAAAGGTGACGGAGTCATTGCCGCGTGAGGCAATGACCAAACGCCGTGAATGGTGAATAGTGAATAGTGAATCGACCGGAACTACCGTGATTCGTGAAGGGTGATTCGACGGTTTTGCGTTCGTATCTGCGTTTATCTGCGTTTATCTGCGGTTCCAAATTCCCATTCGCGCCAGCCGTTAAGCAACGGAAAGTAGAGCCCAAGCCGAATGGGGCGGTTGTCCAGCCCGCGCATGAGCATCGCGTAGCGCTCGAGTTGCGGCCCGTAGCGCTCCCGTTCCCGGTCGAGGAAGGCTTCGACATCGCCGCCTTCGTGCACGCCGGTCTTGTAGTCCACGATCCAGCGCGTGCCGCCCTCATCCACGAAGGTACGGTCGATCGCAACGCCCACGACCTCGCCAGCGGCCGCCCCGGTGAGCCGCAGCTCCGATTCCGCGTGTGCATGCGCGCCTAGCACCCAGCGCCCGCGCAGGTCGGCCAGCGTTTGCGCGAGCGTCGCCGCCACGCGCTCACTTGCGGCTTCTACGGCGCCAGTCTGTAAGCCGCACACGACCAGCTCGTCCCTGAACGTTTTCCGCAGCGCCTTGACCCGGGCCGCGTCCCAGCCCGCGAGGCCGTCGTCGGCGATCCGCTGCAGCCAGCGGTGCACGACGCTGCCGATGTGTCGCGCGGTCTCGCCTACCCACGAGAACTCGATCTGGTCCCGGGCGCGCACGGGATCACGGGGCGGCACCCACTCGACACGCGCCGGTGGCGAAGGCGATTGCCAGCCGGAAGCGATGCGGCGCAGGGATTGATCGATATCATTTCCTGCAGTGCCCTCCGCCTCGGGGGGAGGTGAAGATTCAGCCAGGCGCCGCGCCGCCTCGGCATAGACCGGCTCGACCATGGGCCAGAGCCGGTTGAGGAGCGCTCTCTCGCCCGGAGCCTTCACGCTGGGCACGCCATCATCGTCGGCCACCAGCCGCGCGTCGCCGAGCAGGTGCAGCCGCTGCCTCGCACGCGTGGCCGCAACATAGAGCAGACGGCCGCTTTCGAGACGCTCTTTCTCGGCTTCGAGCTTCTGCAGCCAGCGGTAGATTGGATCGTCGTCCGCGCCGGTCTCGTGGATCGGTGCGAGCAGCAAGTCAGCGGCGCCGTCCCCGTTCCTGCCCGGCTGTTCCATCCACAGGAACAGTCTGCTCTCGTTACCACGCGGCACACGCCCCAGGCCGGGCACGATCACCGTATCGAATTGGAGGCCCTTCGCCTTGTGTATGGTCATAATCTGGAGCCGCTCGTCGGCCTGCAGGTCCGGCAGCGCGTAGAGATCGGCGAGCCCTTCCTCGAACGCCACGGGATCAGCGACCTCACCCGCTTCTTCATGCGATTCGAGATAGTCAAAGTAGATCTCAGCGTCCTCGAGGTCGGTCGCGTCCTCGACGCAGGCCGGGCCGGAGAGCGCGAACCAGACCCCGGCCGTGCGGCCGCGCAGCGAGCCGCGGCAGCGATCATCCAGGCACGCCTGCAATACGACGCCCACCCGTTGCAGCCGCGCGCGGCCATCGCCGGACAACGCCGCGACGCGAGCGCCGTCGTTCATCAGCTCCCATACCGTGCGCGTCACATCGCCGCCGGCCAGCGCACTGAGATCGGCGAGCGTCAACCCGCACCACGGCGCGCGCAAAATGGCGAGCCAGGCCAGCCGGTCGGCCGGGTGCGAGAGCGCCCGCGTCAGTGCCAGCAGGTCCTGCACGACCGGGCGGTGGCCGAGCGGCTCGATCTCGATCGCGCGGAAGCGCAGCCCCGCGTCCTTGAGCTGCGGCACGATCTCGCTCAGGTGGCCGCGGTTGCGCACCAAGATGGCGATGTCCGCATCCGCGTTCTCGCGCCGCGCCTGGGCGACGATCTCGACCACGCTCGCCGCCTCCCCCACGCGATCGTTATTGAAGAACGGGTGCACGCTGACCGCCGCCTCGGGCAGCGCTGCGCGCGTTGCAACCGACGCCGTGTACGGCACCGAGCCGATGGCAACATCCTCCTGCTCCGGCATTAGCCGCGAGAACGTCGCGTTGACCCATTCGACGATGCCCGCCTGCGAGCGGAAATTGGCCGAAAGGCTGAGCGACTCCAGCGCAACGCCCGCGATGCCCGCGGTGCGCGCGCGCAGGAACAGGCCCACCTCCGCCTCTCGGAAGCGATAGATCGACTGCATCGGGTCGCCGACCGCGAACACAGTACGCCCGTCCCCGGGCTCCCATCCGGCGGTGAGGTTCGCGATCAACTCGTACTGGCTGATTGAGGTGTCCTGGAACTCGTCGACCA
>JAQBFV010000206.1:0-2985 GCA_032123035.1 Betaproteobacteria bacterium
CCGACTTCTATCCGCACAGCCTCTCGGGCGGGATGCGCCAGCGCATAGCGGTTGCCCGCGCTTTGGCCTTCGATCCGAACATTCTCCTGATGGACGAGCCTTTTGGCGCGCTCGACGCCCAGACGCGCGAGGAGCTGCAGGAGCTGACGGTGGACATCTGGCAAAAGACCAAGAAGACGGTCCTCTACGTCACACACAATCTCAGCGAGGCCGTCTACATGGGCAGCCGTGTTGTCGTGTTCGTCCCGAAGCCGGGACGAATCCACGAGATCATCCCCATAAGCCTGCAGCGGCCCAGGGATTCGCTGGCGCGCGAGTTCATCGAGATCCAGCGGAACATCAATCAGTTGATCCGGAAATAATTCTACGAAGGAGATTCCTGTGGCAAGTTCCCAATATGACGCTGCCTTAACCGATGTTGGCGCTGGCGAGGAGAACGTAAAGGTTCCCTTCTGGGTGAGAATTCGCCCGATCTGGCCCTTTCTTTTCATGGCGGCGGTTTGGGAGGTGTCGGCCATCTCCCTGAAGGAGGAGATGGGCAGTCTCATGCCCACGCTCGGGGACATCGGGACGCGCGCGTGGGAGCTCCTGACTGGCCCGCTGATGGCGGCGCTCGAGGCAAACCCCGATCTGGGCTTCATGAGCGCGCTCAATTATTTCTTCCAAAGCCCGATTCTCTTGCACATCGCTGCGACAGCATGGCGACTGCCTTTGTCGTTCGCGCTTGGCGCCATTATCGGTATCGTCGTCGGCATACTGATGGGACGGTATTCGTTCTGGGAGGCGTTCTTTGTTCCCCTGATCGCGGTTCTGCTGCCGATCCCGGCGCTCGCGTGGACGCCCATCGTCGTTCTGTGGTCCGGATTCGGGAACGGAACGGTCATCATCATCACGACTTTTGCTACTTTCCTGCCGATCGCGATGGCCGTGTGGACCGGCGTCAAGACGGTCAATCCCGTCTGGCTCCGCGCGGCGCAGTCCATGAATGCGGACCGGATGACGATCTTCCGTACGGTGGTGCTGCCCGGCTCCCTGCCGATGATTCTGAGCGGAATGCGCATCGGTCTCGCGCGGGCCTGGCGGGCGGGCGTGGCCGCCGAGGCCTTCGCCGGTATCACATGGGGTCTCTCGGCGGGCATCTTCGACGCTCAGGAGTACCTCGATATCGCCTTCATGATGGTGGCGATCGCCGTGTTGGGGTTGTTCGGGTACATCCTCGAGAAGATCATGTTCCAGCCCATCGAAACCCGCACCGTGATCAAGTGGGGGATGATGGAGGCGATGGGGGCGCAGGAGACGAAGGCCTGATGCCGGAGATTTCAGCCCCGCTGCGGGGGAGAGGATCCCTCGGCGGGGAATGCTCTGAAGGGCTCCGCTTCCCCTAGCTGCGGAGTCTTTGCCAAGAAAAAGCCCCAGGGACTTGCGCCCCTGGGGCTTTTTTATTTAGAAGATTGAAGCCTGGTCTACTTCGTCTCAGCGGTCATGACCTTGATGCCCATTTCGTTTGCGGCCTGGCGCAGCACTTCGTCGTTCAGCAGTTTGAGCTTGGTAAAGTCCGGATGACTCTTGATCCACCCGAGCTTGACCTGCTTGTCGCCCATGTCATTGAGATATTTTTTTACCTCGCTGGTGAGGAAGGGCTCTCCCCGCAGACGCTTCATGACCGGGAGCATGACCTCGACGGTGGTCTTATCGCCGATTTCGTTGAGTGCCGCGGTGTAGACCCTGGTGAACTCTTCGGGGTCGTTCCGCAGCAGCTGTTGCGCCTTGAGCCAGCCGCGGAAGTACTTCCGGTACATTTCCGGATGCTCTTTAATCGTCTTGGGGTTTCCAATGTGCATCATCCGGGTATTGTCGTACTGGCAGAGATTCTCGAGCTGCCGCACCAAGCCCTTGTTCACCGCGATCTGAGCTTGCGGGTCGCCAATGATGGCCCCCTGCGCCGATCCCGAGACCAAGGCGCCGACGCGCGCGGTGGTGTTGATGCTCAACCATTTGACCTCATTCTCCTTCACCTTGTGGCGCGGCAGGACGTATTGCTTGAAGGCAAAGTCCGTGCTCGTACCTTTCTTCGAGGCGATGGTCAGGCCCTTGAATTCCGCCACGCTCTTCACCTTCGAGCTGACCGGTACGTAGATGCCCTGCTGGGCGCAAATGTTCGCGGTCACGCCGATGGCCGTCACCTTGGCGCCCTTCGAGATCGCCCCGACGTAGGGCGAGAAGCCCGTCGTCCCGGTATCCAGGTTGCCCTGGATGACGGCGTTACGCATGAGCTTGCCCTGCTTGAAGGACTGCACTTCGTACACCAATCCTTCTTCCTTCCAATATCCTTTCTTGTCTGCGACGACTTCCCAAGCGCCCATCAAGCCGCGATGCGCGCCGATGCGGAGCGTCTGAGCCTGGACCGAAAAGCTGGTCGCATACAAGCCAACCAGAAATGCGCCGGCCAATACTGTGCTAATGGATTTCTTCACGATGGATACCCTCCTCGAATTACGTTTTTTGAGAATCGGATGCCGCAACTGCAAGGCCCCGTGTGCGGATCGCCAGACTTGAGCGATCGCGCGAATGGTGCAGTGCTGCGTGCGGCAATCGCGATGCCTAGTATAGAGGCTTCTGCTGTTTGACCACACCTCGGCAAAGGGAACGGCCCGCCGTTTATTTGCTGCGTCGCCGCATTGCGTATGTCACGCCAAACACATTGATTTCGCGTGCGAAATAATTTCTGACAGTGAGAAAAATGGCGCCACCGCCGGGCCAACAAAGCTCGACCGCGCATAAGGAAATGCGAGAAAAGAGGGCGATATGCGCCGAACAAAGCGCCAGAAACAGCAGAGGGAAGGGAACCAGGCCCCTTCTGCTTAGTGAGGCGTGACGTGCGACGCCTTAAAACCCCGTGACCAGTGACTTGGGTTCAAGAAGTGACGACTGACGACCGACGAGTGACGACGGACGGTTCAGTCCACTCACCATTCACCATTCACC
>JAQBFV010000207.1:0-14504 GCA_032123035.1 Betaproteobacteria bacterium
GTGATGCATCAGCGAGATGTTGTGCGCATCGTAGAGACTGGTGCCTGCCGGCAGCAGGCCGGCCTCGGCGAGCACCCCCTCGGCGTGCTCGTGGCCCTGCTCCGACATGATTACTTGATGGGCTTTCTCATCGACCCAGAAATCGCCCGGCCCGTTTTCTTCCTTCTGCCGCACCAGCTTCGGGGCAATCTGGTTGGTCTTGACGTAAAGATCGGTCGTGTCCTCGGCCTGCCCCGAAATGATGAGAGGCGTCCTCGCCTCGTCGATCAGGATCGAGTCCACCTCGTCCACGATCCCGAAGTGCAGCCCCCGCTGCACCTTCTCCGAGACGTGATAAACCATGTTGTCGCGCAGATAATCGAAGCCGAATTCATTGTTGGTGCCATAGGTGATGTCCGCGCCGTAGGCCTGCTGCTTTTGAGTGTGCTCCATCTGCGAAAGATTGACCCCAACCGTCAGCCCAAGGAAGCCGTAGATCTTTCCCATCCAGTCCGCGTCGCGCTGCGCCAGGTAATCGTTGACGGTGATGATATGCACGCTCTCGCCACCGAGGGTATTCAGGTAAGCGGACAGGGTCGCCACCAGCGTTTTGCCCTCACCCGTGCGCATTTCCCCGATCTTGCCGTTGTGCAGGGCGATACCGCCCATCAGCTGCATGTCGAAATGTCGCATGTTGAGCGTGCGCCGCCCCGCTTCGCGCACAACGGCGAACGCCTCGGGCAGCAGCTCATCGACGGCTTCGCGGCGCACCTTCGAGCGCTCGAGCTCGAGCTGGGGTGCCCGTTCGGAGTCCCCGTCGGTGTTGTCAGGCACCTTGGCCACGACATCGCGCACGCGCGCGCGAAACTCGTCAGTTTTCGCACGCAACTCTGCGTCAGTCAGCCTCTCGATCTGCGGCTCGATCGCGTTGATGGCGCGCACCTGGCGCTGGTACTGCCGGAGCAGCCGATCGTTGCGGCTGCCGAAGATTTTTCTCAGGACGGTCTGGATCATCCGCTCAGCAAGCTAAACAAAAAGGGGGGGGGAACTTACCCCACCCCCTTAATTCCTGTCTCTCAACGGTCAGCCGGGTAAACGCAAGAATCGCTTTGGGTTCACCGAGCGTCCATGCCGTCGCACCTCGAAGTGCAAGTGGGAGCCCGTCGCGCGGCCCGTCTTTCCGACCTTGCCGATCTGCACGCCCCGCACGACCAGGTCGCCGATATTTACCAGACGCTTGGATGCGTGCGCGTAACGGGTGATCAGGCCGTTCCCGTGGTCGATTTCGATCATATTACCATACTGCCGGTGCCGGGCAGAGAAGATCACGACGCCGCCGGCCGCCGCGTAGATCGGCGTACCTTTCTCGGCCATCACGTCGATACCCGTGTGGAACGCGCGCTGCCCCGTGAACGGATCGATACGCCAGCCATAGTTGGAGGAATACCAACCCCCTTCGACCGGTCGCATCGTCGGTATCAGCTTCTTCTTGGCGCTGTCGGCCGCGAACAGGGATTCGAGGATGCCGAGCTTGTCGCTGCGATCGTCGACTTGCCGGGTGAGCAATTCAAGCTCCTGCGTGAAATCACCAAGCGAGAGGTCCTGCGAGGGCAGTGTTGAAACGGCGCCGCCGCGACCCGGCCGCTCGCCGAACATCAGGTCCTGCGGCTTGAAACCCGCCAGCTTTGCGAGCCGTTCGCCGACGGTGTCCAGTCGGACCAGTTGTGCCTGCATCTCACCCAGCTTGACCGCCATGGCGTTGAGGTTTTCGCGCAGGTAGGACTGGGCTTTTTCGTGTTGTTGCTGCTGCAGGGCGTATTGGCGCTCCTGCGCCGCTAAAACGGTGGACTCGACGTAGGGCAGCTTGACGTCGTCGGCAAAACGTATCGCCACGTAATGGAGTGTCGCCGCCAGCATCAGGACCGTCAGGGCCAAGCCCAGGCCCAGCAGCAAATAGTGGGGCAGGCCCAGGCTGAAGGTCTTCGCCCTGGCCAATTTTCCGGAAACTAGAATAACATTCATCGTCTCCTCTCCCCGCACATTCATGCCCGCCCACAAGATTGGCGATCTGCTTCTTCAATCCGGTGAACTTCGCGCCCTGTCCCGCCGCGCGCAACACCTGGCCGAACTACAGCGTGCAGTCCTCGATGCGATCCCCCGCCCGCTCACCAGCGCAACCCGGGTCAAGAGCCTCCGGTCCGGAACGCTATTCGTTGCGGCTGATAATGCGGCTGCGGCCGCCAAGCTTCGGCAACTCGCTCCGCGCTTGCTCGAACACCTGCAAAAACGCGACATTCAGGTTACTGGAATCCGGATAGAAGTTCAAGTTGCGACGCAACAAATGGGGCCCGGGGAAAGTTCACGGAAACGCGCGTTGAATACGCGCGCTATCGCCGATTTTGAGAGGTTGGCTCAGGCCTTGAAAGACTCCCCCTTGAAACACGCCGTGACCCGTTTGGTGCAACGCCACAAACGCAGTGTGAAGTAAGCCACGTTCAGGTTACGAGCACCAGCCGCTCGAGCGCGTAGAGCGTCAGGAAAACCAGCAAAAAGATGAAGCCGAACTGAAATACGCGCCAGGCGAATGTGAGATAACGCCGATTTCGGGTAAACAGATAGAGCGCCAACGCGCCGACCAGGGCGATCAGGACCAGCATCCCGATCAGCCTCAGAACCAACATGCACCGCGCCTAGTTCAAGGTTCAACGTATAAGGTTCGAGGTTCGGTGCACAGCCCCGGCACTTTGAGCTCGGAACTTTGAACCTTGAACCCGCTGCGCCGTAGATAGCCGGCGCTTAGGCGGGCTGCGGCTGCCAGGCGAGAAACACGGGCGCATCTTCCACCCGCTCGAAGCTCGCGAACTCCCAGGCCGTGCGATCTTCCAGCAGGCGCCGCAGCAGCTGATTGTTGAGCGCATGCCCGGACTTGTGCCCGGAAAACGCCCCGATCAATGGGTGGCCGAGGAGATAAAGATCGCCGATGGCGTCGAGGACCTTGTGTTTGACGAACTCGTCCTCGTAGCGCAGCCCGTCCGTGTTGAGCACGCGGTACTCATCCATGACGATCGCATTGTCAAGGCTGCCGCCCAATGCGAGGCCCTGCCCGCGCATCGTCTCGACGTCCTGCATGAAACCGAACGTGCGCGCGCGGCTGACTTCCTTGACGTAGGAGGTATTCGAGAAATCAACGGCGACCGATTGCCGCATCTTGTCGAACACCGGGTGATCGAAGTCTATGCTCAGTGCCAGCTTGAAGCCATTGTGCGGCTCCAGTCGCACCCATTTTTCCCCTTCTTCAACCACGACCGAGTTCAGGACGCGGATGAACTTCTTGGGCACGCCCTGCTTTTCTATGCCTGCCGACTGCAGCAGGAATACGAAAGGACCGGCGCTGCCATCCATGATGGGCACTTCCGGCGCCGATAGGTCAACGTACGCGTTGTCGACGCCGAGACCCGCGAAAGCGGACATCAAGTGCTCGACGGTTGAGACCCGCACGCCATCCTGCTCGAGACAGGAAGAGAGCCGTGTGTCTCCCACCGTGTGCGGCGCGGCCTTGATCTCGACCGGCGGCGCAAGGTCAGTACGACGAAAAATGATCCCGGTATTCGCCGGAGCCGGGCGCAGCGTCATGTAAACCTTCGCGCCGGTGTGTAAACCAACACCGGTGGCCCGGATCAGATTCTTGAGCGTGCGCTGATGGATCACCAGAAAACTCTCTGATTTTTCATATTGTTACCGAGCTTATCTTAGCATGTGATTATGTTGCCGTGCAAAAAAATTGTAACCAAACGTGATTCGCCCTCCTCTTTCGGCAGTTAGCGTGCCCGATGATGACTCCGGGCGCGCTCTTGGGTGGGGTTCCCACCCGGCGATGACGTGCCACCGCCACTGCGACGTCAAGTGTTCAATCCTCTCCCGTCAGCCGCTTGCGCGCCTTTCTGCCACTCGCGGTTGCCGAGTCCGGCGCGCCCGCTTCGGATCACAATATCTTGACTAATCCGCCTGCTTCCGCAGAAACGCCGGGATATCGAGCATCTCCACGCCGGACTGCCGCATCGCCTCGATCGTCGCATCGCGGTTGCGTTTCGAGCGCAGGACGGCGGGCATCTCGAGCGCGCCGTAATCGACCTCGAGCGGCTGGTTGTCGGTGCCGGTCTTGGTCGTCACGACGGTCAAGGGCTTCGGCTGCTGGCGTATTGCCGGCTTGCCCAGCCCGGTCGCGACAATAGTGACGCGCAGGCCGTCATCCAGCGATTCGTCGTACACGGTGCCCACGATCTTGTGCGCGCCATCGGCCGCGAAGGACCCGATGGTCTCCATCACGTCGTAGAGTTCCTGGAGCTGGAAGGACTCCTGACTCGCCGAGATGTTGACGAGCACACCGTGCGCGTCGGCGATGTTGATGTCCTCGAGCAGCGGGCACGCCACGGCCTGTTCCGCCGCGAGCCGCGCCCGGTCGGGTCCGGCAGCCTTGGCCGAGCCCATCATCGCCATTCCCATCTCCGCCATGACCGTGCGCACGTCGGCGAAGTCGACGTTGATCATGCCCGGACAACTGATGATTTCCGCAATTCCGGCGACGGCGCCATGCAGAACTTCATTTGCCGCCCTGAACGCCTCATGCAGCGTCACCTTGTTGCCGAGCACCTGCATCAGCTTGTCGTTGGGTATCACGATCAATGAGTCGACGTGCTCTCCGAGCTGCTCGAGCCCCTCGAGCGCGATGCGCTGGCGCTTGCCCTCGAAGCCGAACGGCTTGGTGACCACCGCCACCGTGAGAATGCCGAGCTCCTTGGCAATCTCGGCAACGACCGGTGCGGCGCCGGTGCCGGTGCCGCCCCCCATGCCTGCGGTGACGAAAAGCATGTCGGCGCCCGCAATCGTCTCCGCGATACGCTCGCGGTCTTCCAAAGCCGACTGACGCCCGACTTCCGGGTTCGCGCCGGCGCCCAGTCCTTTGGTGATATGGGTGCCGAGCTGCAGTTGCACCTTCGTCTGCGTGCGCTTGAGCGCTTGCACGTCGGTATTGGCCGAAATGAACTCGACCCCTTTCACGCCCCGCACCATCATGTGGTCAACCGCGTTACCGCCGCAGCCACCCACACCAATTACCTTGATCACCGCTTCCTGCGCTTGAGAATCCACGATTTCAAACATTGAGACTCCTTTCAACTGGTCAATGACTGAGAATGGCCAAACCCATACTTCACGGATAACGAATGCCCTCTTTGCTCTAGAAATTTCCCGCAAACCACGATTTCATCCTTTCCAGCACCTGCTGGAACGAGCTGATGTTCATGCGCGCCACCTCCTTCTGCCGGTGCTGCTCGAGACCCGCCAGCAGCAGGCCGACGCCGGTCGAAAAGCGCGGATGGCGCACGTATTCCGCCAACGTCCCGCCATAGCCCGGATGCCCGACGCGCACCGGCATGTGGAAGAGCTCCTCGCCGAGCTCAACCATCCCCTGCATTACGCTCGAACCCCCGGTGATCACCACACCCGCCGAAAGCAGCTCCTCGTAGCCGCTCCGGCGCAGCTCCGATTGCACAAGCGAGTAGAGTTCCTCGACGCGGGGCTCGATCACTTCCGAGAGCGTCTTGCGCGAGAGCTGGCGCGGCTCCCGGTCGCCAAGCCCCGGCACCTCGACCATGTCCTGGGGGTCGGCGAGCTGGGACAGCGCGCACCCGTAGCGTTCCTTTATTTCTTCCGCATCCTTGGTCGGCGTGCGCAGGGCCATTGCGATGTCGTTGGTGATCTGGTCACCGGCGATCGGTATCACCGCGGTATGGCGAATCGCTCCGTGCGTAAACACGATGAGATCGGTCGTCCCGCCGCCGATGTCCATGAGGGCCACGCCGAGATCCTTCTCGTCCTCGGAGATGACGGCCAGCGCGGAAGCGAGCGGCTGCAGGATCAGGTCGCGCACCTCCAGACCGCAGCGGCGCACGCACTTTACGATGTTCTGCGCTGCAGACACCGCGCCGGTCACGATGTGCACCTTGACCTCCAGCCGCACCCCGCTCATGCCAAGCGGCTCGCGCACATCCTCTTGCCCGTCAATGATGAATTCCTGGTTGAGCACGTGCAGGATTTGCTGGTCGTTCGGAATCTGCACTGCTCGCGCGGTATCGATGACGCGCTCGATGTCCGGCTGAGCAACCTCCTTGTCCTTCACCGGCACCATGCCCTGCGAGTTGAAGCTGCGGACATGGCTGCCGGCGATTCCGGTGTAGACGTCGCGAATCTTGCAATCGGCCATGAGCTCGGCCTCCTCCAGCGCGCGCTGGATGGCGTTGACCGTTGTCTCGATGTTGACCACAACCCCTTTCTTCAGTCCGCGCGACGGATGCTGTCCCATGCCGATTATTTCGAACCCGCCCTCGGGCTTGAGCTCTGCGACGATCGCGACGATCTTGCATGTCCCGATGTCGAGCCCCACCATCAGTTTCTTGTTGTCTCTCGGCTTGCTCATGCGCGCGTCCGCGGCACCCTATCCTGTCTTGCGTCCACGCTTGGGTTCCGGGTCGTTAGACGCCGCCTCGGGAATGCGCACCGCAAATCCATTCGCATAGCGCAGGTCCACGTATTCGATGCGCTGCTCCAACGGCGCGACGGCGCGGTCGTACGCCGCGATGAAGCGGGCGAAGCGCGCTTCGATCTGCTCGCGGCCGAGCTCCAGCGTGAGCCCACTCTCGAGCTTGAGCTTCCAAGCTCGGCGCGACGACACTTGCACCCGCACCGGCCGCTGTCTGATCTCTTCGAGTCCGCGACGAAAGTACTCGTATTGGATGGCCATTTCCTTGGCCGCGCCGGCGGGCCCGACGAACACGGGCAGCGGCCTGCCGTAGGCGGCTTCAAAGAGCTCGCCGTGGGTGTTCACCAGCGCGGCAGTGGCCCAGCGCGCAAGCGGCAGGTGCTCCTCGAACGTGACCTCCAGCCGGTCTGGCCAGCGCCGCCGCAGTTCGACATTTCGCACCCACGGCAGCCGCCCGAAGGCGGCTCGGATAGCGTCCAGATCGAGGGTGAAAAAATTCCCCCTGAGCTCGCGCCGCACGATGATTTCGACCTGGTCGCGCGTGACGCGCGTGGGCGCAACTTCCACCCGGACTTCGCGCAGGGGAAATATCGGGAGCTGGATCGTGAACGCTACGGCCACAAAGAGCGCGAGCAGGACTGCAAGGCCGTAGAGCGCGCTAGCAGCCGCATTGAGGATATCCGGTCTATCCCACATCGCTTCGCCCGATTCGGGTTCCGAGTTCCGGGTTCCGGGTTCGAGGTTTCGGCTTAACCCACATGCGCCGACTCCAATATCCGTACGCACAAATCTTCAAACGATAATCCTTTGGCGCGAGCCGCCATCGGCACCAGGCTGTGATCGGTCATGCCCGGCACGGTGTTGACCTCGAGCAAATAGGGATCGCCCGCGCGATCCAGCATCAGGTCGACGCGTCCCCAACCGCCGCAGCCCAGCAATTCGAAAGCGGCGAAGGCCACTTGCCGCACGCGTTGCTCCTGGCTCTCCGGCAGCCCGCAAGGGCAGGTATAGCGCGTGTCATCGGCAAAGTACTTGGCCTCGTAGTCGTAGAACGTCCGCGGCGTCTCGAGACGTATCAATGGCAGTGGCTCGTCGCCAAGGATTCCGGCGGTAAGCTCGACGCCCTCAATGAAGGCTTCGGCGATCACCGCCTTGTCGTAGCCGGCGGCGAGCTCGTACGCTGCGCCGAGCGCCTCGACCGAGGTGACCTTGGTCATCCCAATGGACGAGCCTTCGCTGGCCGGCTTCACCATCAGCGGCAGCCCCAGGCGGGCCACCACCTCCGCGCGATCGCTCCGCGGTGTAAGTAGCTCATAGGCCGGTGTTGGCATTCCCACTGCATGCCACAGAAGCTTGGTGCGCCACTTGTCCATCGCGAGCGCGCTCGCCATGACGCCGCTGCCCGTGTAGGGGATGCCGAGATACTCGAGCGCGCCCTGCACCGTTCCGTCTTCGCCGAAACGGCCGTGCAATGCGATAAAAGCGCGCTCGAATCGTTCCGCGACGAGCGCTTCCAGCCGCTGGTCGCGCGGATCGAAGGCGTGGGCATCCATACCGCTCTTCTTCAGGGCGGCGAGCACCATCGTCCCGCTCTTGAGCGAGATCTCGCGTTCGGCGGAGTGGCCGCCCATCAGCACCGCAACCTTCCCAAACTTACTCACTCATCGCTCTCCGGCCAGCTCATTCGCTTGGGCGTCCGCACGTGCGCCTCCGGGGTCGCATCCCCACAAAGAACGTGGGGCCCCTGCTCCGCCCTCCGGCGCCCCCGCCCATCAGCACCGCAACCTTCCCAAACTGGCTCACCACCGTTCACCGTTCACTGTTCACCCACAATGCGCACCTCACGTTCGAGGGCAATGCTGAATTTTTCGCTTACGCTGCGCTCGGCCAGCTCGATAAGCGCCTCAATATCGGCGGCGCTTGCGCCGCCGGTATTGATGATGAAATTCGCGTGCTTGGTCGAGATCTGCGCGCCGCCGATCGCGTGCCCCTTCAGTCCGCACGCCTCGATAAAGCGCGCGGCGTAATCGTCCGGGGGGTTGCGAAACACCGAGCCCGCGTTGGGCCGCTCGAGCGGCTGCGTCGCCAGGCGCTTTTGCAGCAGCCCCTTGATGATGCGGCGCGAAGACTGGCGATCGCCGCGCGGAAGACGGAAGGTTGCCGCAACGAACCACTCCTCCGAGGGGTGAGGGATGAGGGATGGCGGATGAGACCCTTCCGCCTTCCGCCTTTCGCCTTCCGCCTTCAAGGAAACGTGGCGATAATCGATTTCGTAGTCTGCGGGCCCACGCTCGCGCAGAGTGCCGCTGCGGTCGATCGTCACTGCCCGCTCCACGATCTTCCAGGTCTCGCCACCGAAGCAGCCCGCGTTCATTGCGAGCGCGCCGCCCACCGTTCCCGGAATGCCCGCGAGAAATTCCGCGCCCCTGAAGCCGTGCATCGCCGCAAAGCGCGCGATTCTGGGGCTGGCGATTCCTGCCTCGGCGTAGATCTCGCCGTGCCCGTTTTCTACGCGCCCGACCCGGATTGCCCTCAGCGCCCAGTGCGTAAGGATCACCGTGCCGCGCACGCCTCGGTCGCGCACCAGCAGGTTGCTGCCGAGGCCCACCACGTGCACCGGCTCGCTCGCCGGCAAGGAGCGGAGGAAGGCTGCAAGATCGGCAAGGTCGGCCGCGAGATAGGCCCGGTCCGCCACGCCGCCAGCGCGCCAACTCGTGTGGCGCGCCATGGGCTCGCGCTGCCGGAGTTCCCCGCGCAAGCCCGTTGCGACCAGCTTCTCAGCTTCTACCATGTTCATGCTGCGCCATTCACGCTACGCACCCGGCTCGACAGTTGTACGGCAACGCCGCCTATGGAACCCGCGCCCATCGTGAGCACCACGTCGCCGTCGCGTGCGGCCGCCAGGATCGCAGCGGGCAGCTCGGCTACCTTTTCCACAAAAATCGGCTCGACCTTGCCCTGCACCCTCACCGCACGCGCCAGCGCACGGCCGTCGGCCGCCACGATCGGCGCTTCACCCGCCGGGTAAACCTCCGTCAGAATGAGCGCGTCCGCCGTGGAGAGGACGGTGACGAAGTCCTCAAAGCAATCACGGGTGCGCGTGTAACGGTGGGGCTGGAACGCGAGCACAATTCTTCGTTTCGGGAACGCGCCGCGTGCAGCGGCGAGCGTCGCCGCCATTTCGGCCGGGTGGTGGCCGTAATCGTCGATTAGCGTGAAGCTGCCCCCGCCTGGCAGCCGTACCTTTCCAAACTGCTGAAAGCGCCGCCCCACACCCTTGAACTCGGCTAGCGCCCGGGCGATTTTCTTCTCGGGCACGCCCAATTCCAGGCCCACGGCAATCGCCGCGAGCGCGTTACGCACGTTGTGCACGCCGGGAAGATTGAGCGTAATCGCCAGTTTGCCGTTGCGGGATGCTTGGCCACTCGGATCCGAGCGCTCGACCTGGAACCGCATCTGCCCACCGCTCGCGGTCACGTCCACGGCCCGAACATGCGCATCGGGAGAGAGCCCGTAGGGAGTGACCGGCTTGCTGAGTTGCGGCACGATGGTCCGGACGTTCGGGTCGTCGGTGCAAAGCACGGCCACACCGTAGAACGGGAGGCGCTGCAGGAATTCCACGAACGCCTGCCGCAGCTTGTCTAGAGAGTGGTCATAGGTCTCCATATGGTCAGCGTCGATGTTGGTGACCACCGCAACGACTGGCTGCAGATAGAGGAATGACGCATCGGATTCGTCGGCTTCGACCACGATGAATTCGCCGGCGCCGAGCTTGGCATTGCTTCCCGCCGCTTCGAGCCTGCCTCCGATCACGAAAGTGGGATCCAGTCCGCCTTCTGCGAGCACGCTCGCGATGAGACTGGTCGTGGTGGTCTTGCCATGGGTGCCGGCCACGGCGATGCCCCGTTTCAGGCGCATCAACTCAGCGAGCATGAGCGCCCGCGGAACCACCGGGATCTTCGCGCCGCGCGCGGCCACGACCTCGGGATTGTCGTCCCGGACAGCACTCGAGATCACGACGGCGTCGGCCCCCGAGACATGCTCTGCGGCGTGACCGTTGCGAATTTGAGCGCCGAGCCCTCGCAAGCGGCGCGTCACTGTGTTATCGGCAAGATCCGAGCCGCTCACCACGTAACCGAGGTTGAGCAGCACCTCGGCGATGCCGGACATCCCGGCGCCGCCTATTCCCACGAAATGCACATGCTTGACCTTGTGTCTCATCGCCTGCGGCTCCCAACCTTTGACATGACACATCCGGCGCCCGACCAGACTTGTTCGTCCTTCCGCCTTCCGCCTTCCGCCTTCCGCCTTTGGGTCATGCCGCCAGCTCCGTGCAGACTTTCGCGACGGCGCGCGTGGCATCGGTTTTACCCACGGCGCGCGCTTGCTGCGCCATGGCGAGCAGCCGCTCGCGCGTCATACCTGCGAGCACTTCGGCAAGCCGCTGCGGCGTGAATTCCGCCTGGGGAATCAGCAGGGCAGCGCCGCGATCGGCAAGGAACCTCGCGTTGATGGTCTGGTGGTCATCCACCGCATGGGGATAGGGCACCAGCACCGAGGCCACACCCGCCGCCGCGATCTCGGCGATGGTGGTGGCGCCAGCCCGGCAAATGACGAGATCAGACTCGGCGTAGCGCGCCGCGATGTCGTCGATGAAAGACGCCACGTCAGCTTCAACGTGGCACTCCTCGTAGCAGCGGCGGACTGTGTCCTCATGCGCGCCCCCGGCCTGGTGCAGGAGCCGCGGGCGCACATGTTCGGGCACAAGTGCCAGCGCATCGGGTAGTGTTGTATTGAGCACGCGCGCGCCCTGGCTGCCGCCCACGACCAGGAGTCTCAGCCGCCCGCCCCGTGCCCGGTAGCGATTCTCCGGCGGCACCATGGCCGCAATCTCCGCCCGCACCGGATTTCCGGTGATGATCACTGCGGTCGCCTCGCCAAAGGCCTCGGGAAAGGTGGTCAGTACCTGGTCGGCGAGCTTGGCGAGGACGCGGTTGGCCAAACCGGCCACGGAATTCTGCTCGTGAATCGCCAGCGGCCGGTTGAAAAGCGCAGCCATCATTGCACCGGGAAACGAGACGTAGCCCCCCATGCCAAGCACCACGTGCGGGCGGTGCGCGAATATCGCGCGCGCGGACTGCCAGAACGCGATGAGCAGCTGCACCGGCAGCAACGCTGCCTGCAGAATATTGCGGCCGCGCACGCCCGAAAACCGGACCCACGCCATGGCGTAGCCGCGTTGCGGGATCAGCGCCGCTTCCATCCCGGCCCGGCTGCCCATCCAGACGATGTTCCAGCCCTCGGCGCGCAGATACTCCGCGACCGCGAGGGCCGGAAAAATGTGGCCGCCGGTGCCGCCCGCCATGATCATGATCGTCCGGCTCATACGGTATGGCCCCGCATGATCTGGCGGTTTTCCCAATCGGCGCGTAGCAGCACGGCAATCGCGCAGCAGGTGGCCGTAATCGCGCTGCCGCCGAATGACAGCAACGGAAGCGTGAGTCCCTTGGTCGGCAGCATCCCGGTGTTGACACCGATGTTGATGATCGCCTGCACGCCGATCCAGAGCCCGATACCGTTGGCGACCAGTGCCGCGAAATGCCGCTCGAGGATCGCCGCGCGCCGCCCGATCGCGAATGCGCGCATCACGATCCAGGCGAAAGCGAGCACGATGGCGATCACCCCCACAAAGCCCAGTTCTTCGGCAATCACGGCGAGCAGAAAATCGGTGTGTGCCTCTGGCAGGTAGAAGAGCTTTTCCACGCTCGCCCCGAGGCCAACGCCAAACCACTCGCCGCGCCCGAAGGCGATCAGCGCGTGCGAGAGCTGATAGCCGGTGCCATAAGGGTCGGCCCAAGGGTCCATGAAACCGATCACTCGCTGCAGCCGGTAGGGCGAGCCGAGAATAAGCAGTACGAAGCCGGCCAGCAGCAACATCACCAGCCCTGCGAATAGCTTCCAGTTCATACCGCCAAGAAAGAGAATCCCCATAGCAACCACCGTGATCACGACGAACGCGCCGAAATCCGGCTCGCGGAGGAGCAGGCCGCCGACGATCAGCATCACCATCAGCATCGGCAGGAAGGCGCGGCGGAGACTATCCATGTGGGAAGCTTTGCGAACGGTGTAATCCGCCGCATAGAGCACCACGAAGAGCTTCATGAACTCGGAGGGCTGGAGATTCACGAAGTAAAGTGACAGCCACCGTTTGCTGCCATTCACCTCGCGCCCGATGCCGGGCAGCAGCACGAGCGCGAGAAGCACCACTCCAACAAGGAAGAGCCAGGGTGCCGCCTGCTGCCACAGTCGCAGCGGGACCTGGAAGGCGACGAGCGCCGCCATAATGCCTGCAGCAACGAAAAACGCATGCCGCACGAGGTAATGGCTCGCCTGATGTTCGAACGCGCGGCTCGCCTCCGCGATCGCGATCGATGCGGAATAGACCATCACCAGACCCAACCCGAGCAACAGCACCGTCATCCACATGAGCGTCTGGTCGTACTCAGCGACCGGCAAGCGGGCATTGGCTTCCGAGTAAAACATGTTCAGCCTTCCTCCCGCGCGAGCGCTTGCACCGCCGCCACGAAGGCTTCGCCCCGATGCCGATAATTTCGGAACATGTCGAAGCTTGCGCAGGCCGGCGAGAGCAGCACTGCATCGCCCGCCCGCGAGGCACGCTGCGCCACCGCCACCGCCTGCTCCATATCGCGCGCATGCTCGAGCGGCACGCCGGTTCCCTTCAGGGCCTGCTCGATTCGGTCGGCGTCACGCCCGATCAGGACGACGGCCCGCGCATGGCGCTCTACCGCGGGCGCAAGCGGATTGAAATCCTGTCCCTTTCCGTCCCCGCCGGCGATCAGCACGACGGGCCGGCCCATACCCGAGAGCGCCGCCACGGTCGCGCCCACGTTGGTACCTTTCGAGTCGTCGTAAAAGGTCACGCCGGCGAACTTCGCCACGCGTTGCACGCGATTGGGCAGCCCCTCGAAGTGGCGCAACGCGTCTGCTGCCGCTTGATCGGGCAACCCGACCGCATGCGTCAGCGCGTGGGCGGCCAAGGCGTTGGCGGCGTTGTGCAGCCCGGCGAGCGGAAGTTCGGCCAGCGCCATCAGGCGATTCTGGCCATGGGCGAGGGAGCGCTCGCCGCGCTCCTCCGTCACACCCCACTCCGACTCCGCGCGCGGGGCGGAGAGCCCGAATGTGAAAATGGTGCGGCCGGCACATGCCATGTTCATGCTCCAGCGGTCATCCCGGTTGAGGATCTGGATACCGTTGCCCAAGAACACGCGCGACTTTGCGGCCGCGTAATCTTCCATCCCGTCGTAGCGGTCGAGGTGATCCTCCGTGAGGTTGAGCACTGTCGCGGCGTCCGGCGCCAGATGCACGGTACTTTCCAACTGGAAGCTCGACAGTTCGATCACGAACACGTCCGGCGCGACCGGGGCGCCTTCGACATCAGCCAGCGCGTCGAGGACCGGCAGCCCGATGTTTCCCGCGACCATCGCGTTGCGGCCTGCTGCGCGGCAAATGGCCCCTGCCATGGCGGTGACCGTGCTCTTGCCATTCGAGCCGGTGATGGCCAGGACCCGTGCATTGCGAGCCGTGCTGTGCGGAAGTGCCTGCGCGAAGAGCTCGACGTCCCCGACGAGGGGCACGCCCCGCCCGGACGCCTGCGCGATCGGCGCCTCGCGACAGTCGATGCCAGGGCTGATTCCGATGCAATCGACGTCCCGGAACGTTTCGGCGCTGAAGGCGCCCGTGACGAGCGGGACGTGCGGCAGCTCGCGCGCGAGCTGCGCTGCGTGCGGCGGCTCGGGGCGGCTGTCCGCCACCCGCACCCGCGCGCCATGCCGCGCCAGCCAGCGCGTCATCGATAGCCCCGTATCACCGAGCCCGAGCACGACCACCTTTCGTCCACTCCAGTCCACAGAATCATTCAACGCAGCTTCAGGGTCGAAAGCCCCACCAGCACCAGCATCATCGTGAT
>JAQBFV010000208.1:0-3136 GCA_032123035.1 Betaproteobacteria bacterium
GCCACCCAGGGGTCAACAAGATCGCCTTTACCGGCGAGTACAAGACCGCGCAGTTGATCCAGAGAGCAGCCGCCGACGACATGAAGCGCCTCACGTTCGAGCTGGGGGGCAAAAGCCCGAATATCATCTTCAAGGACTCGAATCTGGACGATGCCGTCGAAGGGGCGCTCGGAGCGATCTTTCTGAATCAGGGGCAGAACTGCTGCGCCGGCACCCGGGCGTTCGTGCAGGCGGACATCTACGATGAATTTCTCGAAAAATTCGCCCGGCGCACTGCCCGGCGGAAGCTCGGCGATCCCTTCGATTCCGCCACCGAACAAGGGCCGCAAATCGACAAGGACCAATACGACAAGATTCTGCACTACATCGGCCTGGGGAAAAAACAGGGCGCGCGTTGCGTGACCGGTGGAGAACGCGCGTTCGACAAAGGCTTCTACGTGAAACCGACGGTGTTCGGAGACGTGAAGGACGATATGGCGATTGCGACCGACGAGATCTTCGGGCCGGTGGTGAGCGTACTCCGCTTCCAGGAACTGGATGAGGTCATACAGCGGGCGAACAACACCCCGTATGGGCTCGCCGCGGCGGTGTGGACCCGGGATATCGGTAAGGCCCACGCCATTGCCAACCGGGTCAAGGCAGGGACGGTATGGGTGAATTGCTACAACGTGGTCGATCCCGCCGCGCCCTTCGGCGGTTTCAAGATGTCCGGCATCGGTCGAGAACTCGGTGAGAAAGCGCTCGACAGTTATGCCGAAGTGAAGACAGTAACCATCAGGGTTTAATAGGGACTTCATGAGAAACGAAGCAACCCCCCCGGCCGACCCGTACACGCCCGTCTCCTACGAGTTGCCGTTTCCCCGCTCCGAATACGAGGCGCGCCACGCGCGCGTGAGGAAGCACATGGCCCTCGCCGGTGTGGACGCCACGATCGAGACCATGCCGCGGGACTTTTCGTGGCTGACCGGAACGCGGGTGGATTACTACGCTGCCGAGAGCCCGCAGTGGCTGATCGTGTGGGCAGGCGAGCCAGTTGGAATCGTGCGGCACCTGGAAGCGCTGACGCATCGCTGTTGCTCGTTCGTCAATGAGTGGGTCGAGTACCCGGACGAAGGCCCGGTCAATCCGTACGACCCGGTCGCATACACCGCGGACACCTTGAAGCGGCTCGGACTTGCCGACAAGTGTATCGGCCTCAACCTGCGTGTGACACCGGTAGAGGAATACATCAGGCTGCAGGAACTTTTGCCCGAGGCTCGCGTCGTGGATTTCCGCGCGGAGCAGATTCGCGTACGGCGTTCCGAGCTGGAGCTGGAATGCATACGCCGCGCGAACAACATCAACCGTGGCGCGCTGCTCGAAACGATCGAGGCGATGGAGCCGGGCTGGAGCGAATGGGACATCGTTACGCACCTCTGCCACGGGCACGAGAAGCGGCTCGGAGACGAATACTTCTACTCGGCCACCGGCGCAACCGTGTGCCAGGTGGGCGAGCACATGCTGCATATGCACGTCCTGCGCACGCCCGCCGAGCGCAAGCAGAGACAGGTTGCGCTCGGTGACGGGCTCTGGATCGAACCCGGAATTTTCGTGAAGACCTACGTAGGCTGCATGATCCGCACCGTGTGGTTCGGGGAGCCGCCGGCCCGTGTGCGCGCGGCGCTGGATGCGACGCACGAAGCATTCGACCGGCTGGTGCGGGTAATCGCCCCGGGGCGTACGGCGCACGAAGTCGATGCGGCAGCCCGTGAGTACATCACCGCCGCGGGCTTCGATTTGCAGCACCGCACTGGCTATACGGCCAACGAACGATGGTCGGACGCCGGGATCCTGTCCCTCACGCCGGGAAACCCCCTCAAACTGGAAGCGGGGCAGGTATTCCACCTCCCGATGCACGTATTCCTTCCCGGCATCGGCTACGTGGGATCGAGCGAGCAGGTGTGCGTGACCGAAACCGGGTGCGAAATCCTGGGAGACACGTCGGTGTGCCCCCGGCGCCTCTACATAAAGTAGCGCGCGCCTCGAGAACCTACGCGTGAAGCGCGTAAATTAAAATCGCATCAGACGGAATTAACAATCCTGTTAATCAGTTAATCCTGTCTACTTGCGCAGGCGGCGCGCACGCGCTCGAGGGCCCGGTCGATCGCCTCGTCCGTGATCTCGAGGTGAGTCACCGCGCGCAGCCAGCCGTTACCTACGTGCAGCATGCGTACGCCGTCCCGTGCCAGCGTCTTCGCCAGCGCATCCCCGTCGGCGCCTTCGGGCCGCCAGTAGACCATGTTGGTGGGTGGATCGGGAATCTCGACGCCAATGGCGCGCCCGGGTGCGCTAAGTGCGGCAAGTCCGCGCGCGAGCACCACGGCGCGGCGATGATCGTCGGCGAGGCGCGAGCGCCGGCGCAAACCGAAGAGGGCGGCCGCCGCGAGTATGCCAGCCTGGCGCATACCGCCGCCCAGCCGCTTGCGCAGCTTGCGGGCGCGGCTCATCGCTGCCGCCGTGCCGGCGACGGCCGACCCGACCGGCGCGCCCAGGCCCTTCGAAAAACACACGGCGACCGTGTCGAAACCGGCGACAAGTTCGCGCTCCGTTGCGCCCGCGGCGACCGCCGCGTTCCATAGCCGCGCGCCATCGCAATGCGAGCGCAGCCCCAGCCCCCGCGCTTTTGCGGCGATGCGCGCCATGTCGCGCTTCGGCAGCACGCGGCCCGCCGCGCGGTTATGGGTGTTCTCCACGACGAGGAGCGCGGACGGAGCGGCATGGAGTTCCTCGGCGCGGTAGTGCGCCTCGATCGCCGCGTCGGACAACCGGTCCGCCAGCGGCACGAGATCGAACTGCACTCCCGCGAGCGCCGCGCCGCCCCCAGCTTCGTTGATGTACACGTGCGAGCCCTCCTCGCAGATCACCGAGTCTCCCGGACGCGTGTGAAGCAGGATGGCGATCTGGTTGGCCATGGTCCCGGAAGGCGTGAATACCGCTGCCTCTTTCCCGAGGATCGCTGCCACTTCCTGCTCGAGCGCGTTTACCGTCGGGTCTTCACCGTACACGTCGTCGCCGACCTTCGCCGCCATCATTGCTTCGCGCATTTCAGCGGAGGGCCGCGTCAGGGTGTCGGATCGGAAATCGACGATGTCGGACT
>JAQBFV010000209.1:0-29173 GCA_032123035.1 Betaproteobacteria bacterium
GCTCGCCGGTGAGCAGCACGCCGACCTTGTTGGGGTAGAGCACCTCCCAGGCAAAGCCCGCCATCACGTCCACGGCATCGGCGCCGCCGACACCGCAGGCGAACATGCCGAGCCCGCCCGCGTTCGGCGTGTGCGAGTCGGTGCCGATGATCAACGAGCCGGGAAACGCGTAGTTCTCCAGAACCACCTGGTGAATGATCCCCGCGCCCGGGTTCCAGAAGCCCGCCCCGTAGCGCGCGGCGGTCGAGCGCAGGAAGTCATAGATCTCCTTGTTCTCTGCCAGGGATTCGCGCAAATCAGACTCGCCCCCGGTGCGGGCCTGAATGAGGTGGTCGCAGTGTATCGTCGTGGGGACCGCGACCCGCTCGCGGCGCGTCTGCATGAACTGCAGCATGGCGGTCTGGCCCAGCACGTCCTGGTACACCACGCGATCGGGGCGGAGCTGCAGGTAGCTCTTGCCCGCCACCAACTCCCCTTGCTCGGGATCGTCCAGATGCCCCAGCAGGACCTTGTCGGCCAGGGTCAGCGGCCGGCCAAGCCGGCGGCGCACCACCGCAAGATTGCGCGCCATTGTTTCGTACAGCCGCGTCACGGTGTCCGGTGTCGATTCAACAACAGTAGTCATGTCTTTTTCCTTCGATGGTTATCACACGCAGCCAAGATCAATCGTAATTGTAGAATCCGATGAACGGGTCGACAATTATATAAAGGAATAGGTTAGACGGCATCGAGGCATTGATTGCGCTGTAGAGGTTCCGGACCCTGAGCGAGGCGGTGCGGTATTTCGCTCACCGCGCCTTGTCTTTGCCCTCGTAGACCTCGATCACGCGGCTGGCGTCGTCCTTGCCCCAGCCGGCAGCCTCGGCGCGCTGGAACATTTTGCGGGCGGCAGGGACGACCTGCAGGTCGACGCCGTTCGCCTTCGCGAGCTCGATGGCAAGGCCCATGTCCTTCACGAAGATCTCCACCGCGCCGCGCGGGGCGAAGTCCCGGTTAAAGAGCCGGGGGCCCAGCTGGGTCAGCATGGCGCCCTGCACCGAGCCTTTCGACAGGCAATTCGTCATGACTTCGTGAGAGAGCCCCGCTCGCTCGCCCACCAGCACCATTTCGGCAAGCAGCGCCGTGCAGGAGTTTACGAAAAGATTAGTCACGACTTTCATCATGGCACCGGACCCGCTCGGCCCCGTGTGGGTCGTATCAGCCGCCAACGGTTCCAGTATCGGCCTCACTCGCTCGAAGACTTCCTTCTTTCCGCCAACCATAAAGGTAATGGTGCGGGCATCAACCTTGTTGTGGGAGCCGGAAATGGGCGCGTCCAGCATTTCGATTCCCGCGGCGGCGAGTCGCTCGGCGAGCTGCTTCTGCCACGTCGGATGCACCGTGCTCATCTCGACGTGGATGAGGCCTTTCTTGCCCGCCTGGACGATGCCCTTCGGGCCGAACGTGTTTTCCTCGATGTGATCGGTCTTGAGGAGGATGCTGAAGGTGATGTCGCTGCGCTCAGCGATTTCCTTCGCGGAAGCCAAAGGCGTGCCCCCTTCCTCCTTGAGCATCCGCATCCGTTCCGGGTCAATGTCGTAGCCGTAAACCGTGTGGCCGTCCTTCATCATCTGGCGCGACAGCGCGAGGCCCATCTTTCCCAATCCGATCATTCCCAGCTTTTCACCCATTTCGTTCCCTTTCCGTCGATTTTTTCAAAGGCACCACCGGAAGCAGCAGGTGGGCCGGGCGATCCGGGCCCATGTGCAGCGTGACGTCGCCCCCGAACACCGCGGCCGGCCGGTCGCGCGGGTCATCGTGGCGGAACGGCCCGACGCCAGTGAACACCGCGTTCAGGTTGCCGAGGCCCTGCGCCGCGCCGCCGGGCCACTCGTAGTCGCGCCCGCGCACGGTCAGACCGACGCGATAGCCCCTGGGGACCACGATGCACGTCGGCCATACTTCGATGTCGAGCTCGTAGACCTCGCCCGGCTTGAGCTTCTGGATCTCGTCGTGGGTGTGATAAGGCCGATAAGGCAGCGACAATTTCTTGTCGAGCTTGCGATGGGACGCGCGCAGCCAGCCTTGGGCAATAGGCGTGTGCGGATCGAGCGCCCCCATGAACGTGATCTCTTTCAGATCGGGCGCGAAGACGCGCACAACCAGGAAGAGATCAGCGTCCTCCGTAGCCGAGGACATCCACAGCTTGGCCGCGATCGGCCCGGTGATCTCCGTATCGCGTTCGAGCGGCGCCGTCAGGAACGTCACGCCATCCGAGAGCCCGCCGTAAGTCACGCTGCCGGGCGTCTTCTGCGCTTCTGTCGCGAGCGCGTGACCTTCCGGGTGCGGGTGGTACTTTGTCCATTGCGTGCGCGCCAGCGGCCACTCGCTCTCGTGGCGCTCGACGAATTTCTCGCCAGGATGGCGTACCAGCAAGGTCACCTTCGGTTGCTTCGACCAGCCGGTGTCCTTCCCTTTCAGGAAATGGCCGAAGAAGCGCTTCTGGATCCTGACGCCATAGTCCGTGTAGAACTCGGTCCAGTGCTCAATGCCGTGCACTTCGAGCCACTTGTCTTTCGACGCCGCGCGCACGAAGCCCTCGAAATTGCCGCGCGGGTGCAAGCCTTGGCCGCCCCAGTTCGCCGACGACAGGAGCGGCAAATTCACCCTCGACCAGTCCGGCATGCGCGAGCGCCAGTAGTCATCGCTCGCCAGCGCGTTGGCGTAGCAGTCGGCGGCGAAGTTGCGCCGGTTGGCGCCGAGTTCTTCCTCCCGCAGCGTATCGGGCCCGGACACCCAGTCGCCGCTCATGCGGCTGCGATAGCCCTTCGTACCCTGGCCGTACTGCACGGGGATAACCTGCCTGGGAAACCAGGTGTCGGCAAAGGTGCAGTAGATGCCCCCGTGATGGCTGAGATCACGGTAGTAGTCGGCCGCGCCCTCCCAGACGCAGATCGCCTCCAGGTGCGGCGGCTGCAATGCAGCCGCCTGCCACTGGTTCATCGCGTAATAAGAAATGCCGTTCAGTCCGACCTTGCCGCTCGACCAGTGCTGCTTCGCCGCCCACTCGATGCAGTGGTAGAAATCCTGCGACTCGCGCAGCGACCACAGATCGAGCAGTCCGGGTGAACGGCCCGCGCCGCGCGAGTCCACGCGCACGACGGCGTAGCCGTCCGGCACCCACTTCTCCGGATCCACGACTTCCCAGTTTTGGTACTTGTTGGTGGAACCCGAGGGCACGTCCGGGTGCTCCTCGCACATGCGGCGCCATTGTGTTCCGTAAAGATCCTCGAAATGCAGCCACTTGCCGTACGGGCCGTAGGTCAGGATGACCGGGTAGCGCCCGTCCTCGACCGGCCGGTAGACGTCGGCGCGCAGGACGAGGCCGTCCTCCATCGCGACCGGCACGTCCCAATCGATTCGCATGCCGTCGCGAACCTCGCTGACCTCTCGATATTCCACGCCGCTCCTCCTAAAACTCGTGACCAGTGACCAGTCAACGGTGACCCGTGCCTAGTGTTCAAGAAGTGACGGCTGACGACTGACGGTTCGGTCCATTCACCACTCACCGTTTACCGTTTACCGTTTACCGGGATCAGGCGACCTTGACCGGTTGGCCCGTTGCCGCCGATTTCACGATCGCCTCGAAGACAGCCACACCGTGAACAATCTGGTCAGCGGAAATCGGAAACGCCGCGTCGCCGCGAACGGCCGCCGCGAACGCCTCCATTATCACCTTGACCGGATTGATTCCCTTGTGGTCAACCGCCTCCGGCTGGGTTGAGGGCGGCTGCCCTGGTTTCTCGGGCGCCGGAGTGAAGCGAAACCCGTCCAGATTCCTCTCGGTCTCCGCGAGACCCCGTGTCCCATAGACCGCGACGCGATAATTGGCGGCGGCCGCAATCGAGCAGTTGAAGCTCGACGTCACGCCGTTCTTGTGCCTCAATGTAACGGTGGTCGTGTCGTCGACGAGCGAGGCTGCCCGCCGCGTGTTGATGCAATAGACCTCCGTGATCTCGCCGAAAAGATCGATGAATCCGTCGACGAGATGGACGCCTATCCCCGTCATCGCGCCGACTGGGGTTTCAGCCGGATTGACGCGCCACGACTCCTTCGGCACGAAGAGACCGGCGGGGGCTGTCGCCTCGGCCGCGCCGAAACAGACGGTACCCACGCGTCCGTCCCGGACGCGGGCGCGGATTTCGCCGATGGAGGGATGGAACCGGCGCTGATAGTCGATGCCGAGCACGACGCCCGCCTTCTTCACCGCATCGAGCGCGGATCTCGCGCTCGCGACGTTCAGCGTAAAAGGCTTTTCCACGCACATGTGCTTTCCCGCCTGCGCTGCGCGCTTGATGTGCTCCTCGTGCTGGCTGTGCGGCGTGGTGTAGACGACCGCGTCGATTTTCGGATCCCTAAGAATCGCGTCGAGATCGTCGCGCAGCTCGATCTTGCGCTCCTTGCAGAAATCTTCCGCCTTCGCGCGGGTGCGCGTGTTGCCGGCAACGAACGTGATCTGCTCGCTTTTGCCCTGCACGGCGTCGACGATCGTCCTTCCCCACCAGCCAAGTCCAACGATTGCAGCTTTTACCATGTCTCCTCCTCACGGTCGGTTTTGAGTGATGGCAGGCGCTAAACGCGTCGCAGCAGCGGTGCCATCGTGATTATCTACGTCATTGGCGAGTCACTTCCTGCTTCGGACTCAGGAGCGGCAATAGACGTATTGCAGCCGGCAGTATAGGCGTGTACGCGATCGAGGCAAGCCGCGTGTCGCGGTCGTGCTAGCTGATTCCCGTCGCCGCGAAGACCGGTTTGGCAGCATCGGATGCAAGACGCCTTGCCAGCGCGCGGGCCGCGTCCGGCGCCCCGGCCGCGGCAGCGGCGTCGTAGGTCGTGATGTTCTGAATGTCGTCGGGCAAAGGCGCCGCGAGCTTGACCGCGCAGCCCCCGTCGATCAGCACCATCACTTCGGAAATCTGCGCGAGCCCGATTGCGCCAGGTCCTTTTGCCGCGACGGTCTCCATGATCGCGGCACCGGTGTCGACGACGAGAATCCTGCCGCCCAGCGTGTCCTTGAGACCCAACTGCTCGAGCAGCTTCGCCGAATAAAGGCCGCTCGAGGCCTTGTTGTAGATCACCGCCGTTGCGCCTTCCAGCGCGCGCTTGAAAGCGGCCGTAGTGGAAACGTCCGGTGCATCCGCGCTTGCGTGCACTACCACGCCCATCCGCGACCGGCCCAGGAAGCCGCGGCTGTCCTGCGCGATCTTGCCCTGCGCGGCGAACTCGTCCATCGCCGCCGGCGTCGCGACCAGCACATCCGCGCTCTCACCTGCTGCGACGCGCTTGCGCACCTCGGGCACCGAGGCGAACTCGACCGTGACGCGCGTTTCCGTCTCACGCTCGAACTCCTGCGTGATCGTCGCCACGCCGCGCTTGACAGCGCCGGCGCTCAGCACCTTCAACGTGCTATCAGGGGATTTATTGTTGGTGGCCATCTCTGTTCTCGATTTCCACAAGGTATGAATAGTGAATGGATCATGGCACTGTCGAAAGGTGATTCAGGGCGGAGTGTCCCCTCGCGACTGACCACCGGCTCACTCCTCACCGCGTTTCGCAGTCGCTGAACGCCGACCGCGCGCGACCGGCCGAAGGGAGCCCGAAGGGAGCGTCGCAAGGGTAGCAGACGCTCCCGGCCCGCACAATTGAGTTGAGCGGCTTGGGCGGGACGGGTCGATATGCTATTCTGCACACGCAAGCCATTGCCGCGCGAAGGGCTCCCGCCCCGCGCCCCATTCCAGGATTTCAAGGAGGAGTCACATGACCCAGGCGCAACGCATTCGCGGCGTGCTTGCTCCGGTCGTCACCCCGATCGACAAGGGCCTGAGCCCCGATCCCCAACGCTTGATCGCGCAGTGCAAATGGATGCTCACGCAGAACTGCGGCCTCGCCGTCTTCGGCACCAACAGCGAGGCGAACTCGCTGTCCGTTAACGAGCGCATCGCGCTGCTCGATGCCCTGCTCGCGGCCGACGTCGATCCCGCGCGCATGATGCCCGGAACCGGCTGCTGCGCGCTCACCGACACCGTGCGGCTGACCGAGCATGCCGTCAAGGCGGGCTGCGCGGGCGTGCTGATGCTGCCGCCCTTTTACTACAAGGACGTTTCCGAAGATGGCCTCTATCGCAGCTTCTCGGAAGTGATCGAGCGAGTCGGGGATTCGCGCCTGAGAATCTATCTGTATCACATCCCTCCCGTTGCGGTAGTGGGCATCAAGCCGGGCCTGGTCGAGCGGCTCATGAAGCAGTATCCGACCGCAATCGCCGGCATGAAGGACAGCTCAGGCGACTGGAACAACACCAAGATGATGCTCGACGCCTTTGCCAAGTCCGGCTTCGACGTCTTCGCGGGCAGCGAGTCGTTCCTGCTCGCGAACATGAAGAACGGCGGCGCCGGCTGCATCTCGGCCACGGCCAACGTGAATCCCGCGGCAATCGACAAGCTCTACCGTGAGTGGCGCGGCGCGGATGCCGAAGCGCAGCAGCAAGCGCTCGACGTCGTGCGCAAGACCGTGGGGCAGTACGTGATGATCCCTTCGCTGAAGGCGGTCGTCGCGCATTACACCAACGATCCCGAATGGGCGACTGTGCGCCCGCCACTCACCGAGCTCACCGCGGCGCAGGCGAAGAACGTGATCGACGGGCTGAAGAAACTCAACTTCGACATGCCTGGCATCGGCCAGGCGCAGGCGAAGGCCGCCTGATGTCCGGACGGCGTGATGGGTGATGGGTGATGGGTGATGAGTAATTCGATGAAGATTTGTTGCGTCAGGTTTTCTAGTCAACGGTTACGGGGCACTGGTCACGGCCTTGCCGAATGTGGAGACAAGCGATGAGCAAACAACCGGCCAAGGCCGCCGCGACGGAGGTGCCGACATGCACCCCGCCCGATTTCAACCCGCGCATGCCGCTGCTGCGGCTTCCGGTGGTGCATGCGTGCGACACCCACGCGCACATCCTTGGGCCCAAGGACAAGTACGGCTACTCGCCCGAGCGCATCTACACGCCGCCTGACTGCCTGCTGCCGGACTACCTGCACATGCTCGACCGCCTCGGGGTCGAGCGCGCCGTGCTGGTGCAGCCCAGCGTCTACGGCGCCGACAATACCGTCATGCTCGAGGCGATGAGGACCGCAGGCAATCGTTTCCGCGGCGTCGCAGTGGTGGAGGACGACATCCCGGACGACGAGCTAAAGGAACTCGACGCCGCCGGCGTGCGCGGACTGCGCGTGAATATCGTCGACGTCAAGGACCGCAAGGCCGGCACGCTGCCGCTCGACGCGCTGCGCAAGCTGGCGGAACGCATTCAGCCGCTCGGCTGGCATATGGAATTTCTGATGCACGTCGACGAGTTCCCGGACCTCGACCGATCGTTTGCAGATTTTCCAGTCGACATCGTGCTCGGTCACCTGGGTTACATGAAAACCGACAACGGGCTCGAGAACCCCGGCTTTCAGGCCTTGCTCCGGCTCGCCAAATCGGGGCATTGCTGGGTGAAGCTTAGCGGCCCTTACCGCGTCTCGACCGAGCCGCTGCCGTATCCCGACGTGACGCCGTTTGCGCAGGCGCTGCTCCAAGCCGCGCCAGACCAGATCCTGTGGGGCACCGACTGGCCGCACGTCATGCTGAAGGGCTCGATGCCAAACGACGCCTCGCTCTGTGACCTGCTATCGGAGTGGATCCCGGATGCGAGCTTGCGATCGCGGGTGCTGGTGCACAATCCGGCGCGGCTTTACCGCTTCTAGCCCAAGAAGCGTGACCAGTGACCGGTGACCAGAAACTGAACCGCCGAGGACGCAGAGAAGAACAACAGAAATTGAACCGCGGAGATGGGGAGAGAGACCAAGACGATATTGAACCGCTAAGACGCCAAGCGCGCCAAGAAGAACTCAACTCGATTCACGATTCACGTTTCACCATGTTTAATGAACCGCCAAGGCCGCCAAGAAAATCAAAAGAAGAATTTAGCCGCCGATGAACGCCGATAACCTATCGTAAAAGCGGCGAAATCCTGATAGTCCCGCCTTTTTGATCCGTCCTTTTAGCTGCGTTTATCTGCGATGGATATCAGGACTTCCTGCGGCGGGGAGTACCGGACACCGCTTCGCCCCAGCGGGCGAGGAACGTAGTGATGAACGCGTGCTCCCCCACCGGTTCGACAGCCAGTGGAGCCAGCGCGAGTGCGACGGACAGCGCGACATGATAGCCCTCGGACCGCGACGCGGCCGCGCGCTGATACGCGGGATGCGCGCGGTTGATAAAGACCGTGGATTCCACGAGACGGCCGGGCTCGGGATCGTCGGGCCGCTCCTCGAACTGGATGGCCAACCCCAGCCTGATCGGCCTTCTCCGCCGCCGCGAATCCGGCAACGCCACGCTGCTGTCCGTAGGGTCCTTGGTGGACGGCGGTGACGGAGACTCTTGTCCTTCCGGGACATCGGATGACTCAGGCGAAGGCGTAGTTTCTCCCGTTTCCTCGCCTGCAGGCACCGCCCCGGGAAGCGGCATCGGGCTGAATCCCGGCTCGCCTCCTAGGCCCGCCGCCGGCGCCCAAGGCAGGCGCCTCTGCCCGCCCGGCCGGTGCTCCACCAGCGAGGCCAGCAGCGGGAACCCTTCGGTCAATTCAAGCAGCACCCGCTCCAGATCGCGCTCCAGCGTGCGCATTGCGCGCGGCCGCGCCGTCTCGGATGGACCGGGAGCGTCTCCCCATTGAGCGAGCTGACGCACAACAACTTCCTGGATCGCCTTGCGCGCGGCGAGATAAATGGCGCCGCGCTGGCCGGTCCTGATGAAATCGCCTTTATTGAGCGTGAGCGAAGCCGCCAGCACCGGAGCCTCGATCACGCCACCGATCCAGTCCGGCATGCTCGGCGAAACGCCGAGCCAGTCCCAGCCGCGCTTGATGATTTTCCCGTAAGTGCTCACGGCGATGCCGCGCTGGTCTTCCGGCAGCGAAGCGGTTTCGCGGAACAGATAGCCGGCAGCGGATGGCTTCCGTTTCCGGCCGGTATGAATGGCTAGCGGCGCCGTTTCCGGTGCGCGGCTGGATTGTTTTGCAAGCGGTTCGCCGTTGACTTCGAAGCTCGCGCCCCGGGGATAGAGAGGCGCGAGTATCGAATCACAGGCGGGATCGAGCAACGGCTGATAGTGTCGCCGGATCGCGGACTCGATGAAGCCGCCATCGGTAAGCGGTGAAAGCGGGTCCGCCAGTTGAAGCCGGACGGCCGTTCCCTGCTGCGCGACCATTCCCAGCGGAGGCGTCCATTTCCATGGTGCCCGATGCCGCGAGGCGAGATGCCACTGCGTCGCCACGTGACTCTTGCCGCGTCGCGATTCGGTGACCACTTCCTTGCAGACAAGCAGCGCCAGCTTGATCCCCACGCCGGCAAAGCCGATGCCCTGCCCCCGGGTCTTGGTGCTCGTGGCCAGATCGTGATACCGGCGCAAATCCCGCCGCGGCATGCCCGAGCCGTTGTCCGAAATCGTCAGGCTGGCATCCCCGGAATTCGCGGTGATTCGAATCAGATCAGCGCCGGAGTCCAGCGAATTGGCAATGACTTCCGTAAGGATGGTCTCCTCGACCGCCCCCGGGTACGCATCCCGCAGGTCTTCGAGGAGATGCAGGAGATCAACCCGGGTTTCAGCCAAGGAATTGCTTCCTTAAAGAAATCGGATTGCTCACCTCACTTGAGCAAACCGACTTCGCGCATGTACTTCAGCACCCCGGGATGGATGAGATCTCGCGTCGGCGCGGCCGCGAGGGTGTTCTCGAGCGTTGATTCCTTCGCCTGGTCGAGCTTCTTGCTCAACGCTGCGTGGCCTTTGTGTAGCGCGCGGGCCAGCCGGTAGGCTACATCGTCCGGCAAAGAAGCACGGCACAGCACGAACGGCCACGAGCCGACGGAATCGACGGCACCTTCCTGTCCCGGATAGCTGCCTGCGGGCATGGTGGTCTGCTTGAGAAACGAATGCTTGGCCTGGATGCGCTTGATCTCGTCTGCACTCGGAGGCACGAAGCGCCCGCCAGCCGGCCCTTTCGCGATTGCCATGAAGGGCGGCCAGCCTACGCCACCGCCCCACATCGCCGCCGCGCGCCCATCGAGCACCATCGGTGGGCCGTCTCCGGCCTTCTCAAGCAGGTGCGCTTCGAAGTCCTTTTTCATGTCGAGCCCGAGGCCGTCCATGACGTAGCGCGCCAGCACGATGAAGCCGGAGCTCGCCGCGCCCCACGCGATCGATTTGCTCTTCAAGTCGGAGATGCTGCGGCAGGGACTGTCGGCGCGCACCATGAACATCCCCGCCTGTGAATAGGTCGCGTTGATGATGCGAATGTTGGAGGCCTTGGCCCGGCCCAGTCCATTGATCGCCTCGTAGGTCACCTCTCCCGTGACGAGACCGAGATCGATCTTGTCCTGATCGAGAGACACCACATTCTCGTTGCTGCCCTTGGTGTTGATCGGCTCGATGGCGAGCGTCGCGTCCGTCTCGTTCAAGACCTCCGCGTACGGCCAGCCATAAGCAGGGAACCCGCCCCCCGGTGTCGCGGTTCCAAGTGCGATTTTCGTTTTTTCCTGCTGAGCCATTAATCACCTCTTTTCGTGAATCGTAAATCGTGAAACGTGAATCGTAACACCCGTTTAAGACCCAAGAATTAGCCGCCGATAGACGCCGATGAACGCCGATGAACGCCGATTTACTTATATAAAAACCGTTTCGCCTCCCGACTTCTGCCTTCTGACTTGGGGTAGTCCCCGCCACTCGTCACTCGTCACGGCGGGGAACTGCGAAGCTCCACGCCATTGGCTTCTTCCCAGTAGCGCGCAATCTCCGTCTGGTCGAGGCTTGCACCCAGCTTCTGCGCCGCCTCCGACCACAGTTCCGAGACTTTCTCGCTCAGCGGCGCGAAGGCGCCAATAGTGTGCGCCGTATCAACCGCGATCCTCACGTCCTTGGCGATGAAGCCCATCGCCATCCCGGTACCGAAGCGTCGTGTCAGAATGTGCGGCACCACTTTCTTCTCGATCGGGTGATTGCGCCCTGCGCACATCGTGATCAGCGCGTCGGCCATGAGCTTGGGGTCGAGGCCGAACCGCTTGCCGATCGTCATCGCCTCGATCGAATTAATGAGCGCGCAAGCGTTGATGTAGTTGGCAAGCGCCTTCATCGCGTGCGCCGAACCTACCGCGCCGCAGTGGACGATGCTCCGCCCCATCGCCTTGAGCACAGGCTCAAGGCGCTTCAGCAGCACGGCGTCGCCACCCGTCATGATATCGAGCGTGGCATCTTTCGCGAACACAACGCCGCCCATTACCGGCGCGTCGACTACGCCAATTCCACGCGGCTCGAGCGCTTCCGCGAGCGAGCGCGTACCCGTGGGGTTGCAGGTGCTCATGTCCACCACGACGGCCCCTTTGGCGAGACCCGTCGCGACGCAGTTCTCCGACCCCTTGCCAAGGATGACGTCGCGCACGACCTTGTCGTCGGGAAGCATCGTGATCACTGCGTCCGCCCCGTGCGCGACGTCCACCAGTGACGCGGCGCTCTTGCCACCATGCTGCGCGACGAACGTTTGCGTCGTCTCGGCACGGGCATCGAATACCGTGACATCGAACCCCGCCTTCACCAGGTGCCCGGCCATGGGGTTGCCCATGTTCCCCACACCCACAAAACCGATCTTTCTGATTACGCTCATTGAAAATGACCTTGATCTCGCGTTGCTCGAAACTAAATAGTGATGAGAGATGGTGATGAATAATGGTGATGATTAGTGGTGATGAAAATCGCGACTAACACGTGCGTTAACCTACGCAACGCTGTTTCATCACCATCTCTCATCACCAGTTGTCATCACCAGTACTCATCACCAGTTTGCTGTTACCAGACGGCGCCGCGCGCCGTAATCGGCCACAGCGCCTCGACGCGGCCTTTGCGCACGCAGACGTACTGGTCGTAAAGGTTCACGGTGGGATCGCAGTGCCCGGGAATAAGCTTGAGCTTGTCGCCCACCGCGATCTGCACGCCTGGCTGCAGACCGAGCACGCCATGCTCGTCGGACATCTTCAAATACTCAGCGCCCTCGAGGTCTGCCACTCGCGGCATTCCGGAATCTACGCTGGAGGCCTTGAGCCCTGCGTCCACGACGGCACGATCCGGTACGGTGCGGCTCATGATGGTGGTCCAGACAAACAGGCTGTGCTCGAAGCGCGGGATGCCGCTCTCCGTCCAGTCGTTGCGCCCATAGTCCACGTCCATGAAGATGTACGAGCCGGGCTGGATCTCGTCGTAGACACCGCTCAATGCTTCGAACAAGTACGTGCCAGTACCGGCGCCTGTCACGCGCTCGCACTTAACGCCTGTCCGCTCGATGGCCGCGACCGACGCCTTGACGCGCGCCACCGCTTGCTCGATCGCCGCACGCCGCTCCTCCACCTTACGCAGGTGCTGCGCTGCCCCCTGGTAGGCCTGGAGCCCCGCAAAACGCAGGTTGCCGGAAGACGCGATGCGCTTGGCGAGGGCGGCGGCCGGCTCGCCCGGCTCGACACCGCACCGGTTCGCCCCGACGTTGACCTCCACCAGCACATCGAGACGAACGCCCGCTTCGCGCGCTGCCGCGTCGAGCGCCGCGACATTCGATGCGTCGTCGGCGCACGCAGCGACGCGCGCCCGCGCGGCGAGTGCGGCAAGGCGCTTAAGTTTCAGCGCGCCGACTACCTCGTTGGCCACGAGCACGTCGGGCACGCCGCCTTCGACCATCGCCTCCGCCTCGCTCACCTTCTGACAGCACACGCCGACCGCGCCGCGGGCCAACTGCGCGAGCGCAATTGTCGGGCACTTATGACTCTTGGCATGCGGCCGGACCCTGATCTTCTTGCCGGCCAGCGAACCATCGAGCAAATCCAGATTACGGTCGAACGCGTCGAGATCCAGGATCAGCGACGGCGTATCCACTTCCGCGAGGGACATCCCCACTTCAGCGGGGCGATAGGGGCTCATCTCACTGGATGATCAAAAAATGGTGATGAAGACTGGTGATGAGAAATGGTGATGGGAAATGGTGATGAAAAACCGTAGAACCGCTTTACGTTACCGCTTCACCCATCACCAGTATTCATCATTAGTACGTCATCACTTCTTGATCGGGGCAAAGCCTGGATCGTAGTACCCCCCCAGCGCCTTGCCGTCAGCGGGAATGCCGATGATGCCGTGCGAGAGATCTTTCACCGCGAAGAAGATGACGTCCTCCTCCGGCGTCGCGATCGTGTAATGCACGATGTTTGCCGGGAAGTAGAGCAGCGTTCCCGGCCCGCACAACTGCTCGGGCCCGTCGCCAACCTTGACCCGCAGCGTGCCCTTGACGATGTAGTTCCACTGCTCGTTGGGGTGATGGTGGGGCCGGGAGCCGGTACCACGCTCTTTCGTCACCAGCGCGCACTGCATGCGCTCGCCCTCGACTACCGGTCCATGCCCGGTCGAATAGCCGGTCCCAGCTTCGATGCCGGCCATCTGTGTAAGCGGAAAGATGTACTGACCGTCGCCGCCTTTCGTCGCACCTTCGGTCTTGGTTTGTTTTCGGGATGTTTCGGTCGTGCTCATGGAGTATCCTTGTGGTCGTGGTGTTCGCGAAGCATAGTGAGCGGCTTCCCACACGTCAAATTGAGGGCAGGAATATGACGGACTGGAGGAAGAAACTCGGGTTTATCGTTCCCTCCTGGAATACGGTGATGGAGTACGAGTGTCAGCGCCTGGCACCCGAGGGCGTCTCGGTTCACTTCACCCGCATTGCCCACACCAACGATGAGGAAGAGACCCTCCTTCACATGATTCACGAGGTGCCCGCGCTGGCCGAGCTGCTCGCGCACGCGAAGCTCGACGCGATCTGCTTTGGCTGCACGGGCGGCAGCTTCGTCCGGCCCACGATGGACCGCGAAATCACCGATGTGATCGAGCAGAAGACCGGGATACCTGCCACAACGACCGCGACCGCGCTGGTGGAAGCGATGCGCGAAATGAATGTTTCACGCGTCGCGATCGCGTCACCTTATCCAAAGTGGTTGAACGAGCGGCTGGTCTCGTTTCTTGCCACCAAAGGAATCGAAGTTGTCCGGGAAAAAGGACTCGACACCGAGTGCCCGGCGTTTCTCCCGCCTGAACGGTCCAAAGAGCTCGCACGCGCGGTGGATTGTCCGGAGGCCGACGGCATCTTCATTAGTTGCACGAATTTCCGCGCTCTGGAAGGTGTCGAAGCGCTCGAGGCGGAGCTTGGAAAACCCGTTCTGACCAGCAACACCACGACCATGTGGCATACGCTGCGCACGGCCGGATACGATGGGCCGGCTCTCAACGGCGGACGACTCATGCGCGAGCACCTGACACCCTCGCGCGCCAAGCACCTCGACGTGAACGCGGCGCGTCCTGTTCGAGAGAAGGTGAGTTAAGAGTCCCGACGCCTCCGCGGGCACGGAAAGAAAAAAAGGCGGCTCAGCCGCCCTTTTCCTCTGCCGCAACCCATTCTGGTCACGGTTCACGGGTCACGGCCTTCTATTCCGAGGCATCAGGGACCAACCCCGCCTGTTCGATGCCATAAGCGCAGCACGCCTCGTCCTCCTCGCCGGTGCCGCCGCTGCCGCCGGCGGCTCCGAGAATTTCGCCCTGAGCGTTCTTGATCAGCACAGCGCCGACCTGCGGCAGAAACTTGCCCCCTGCAGTCGCCGCCAACGTGACGAAGAAGTTGGGGTTGTTCTTCGCGCGCTTGGAGAGCGCTCGGCTCGAAGCCCCCATCGCCACCGACGCCCACGCCTTGCCGCGGGAGATGTCGAGGCGGAACATGCTGGCACCGTCCTGGCGCTGAGCAGAGACGATATTGCCGCTGTCGTCGAGCACGACGACACCGAGCGCGTTGTACTTCTTCTCCGCGGCTTTGGCGAAGGCCTTCTCGATAATGGTATTGGCTTGCTTGAGCGTGAGCTTGGACATCAACTCCTCCTTTGGGTTCGCGTGGGGATAATCGGACGCCGCGCCTGGCGCTCAGCCACATTGCGGTGGCGCGGGAGTGTCGCGACTATACAAAGCGCCTTGCGGCTCTGTCAATCAGCGCCGCAAGGCACATAACTGGTGATGAGTACTAGTGATGAAAAATGGTGATAAAGAGCGTCTGAAAATCGGTTTGCATTACGGCTCTACGCATCACCAGTAATCATCACCATTTTTCATCACTAGTACTCATCACCATTTTTCATCACTAGTTGTCATCCGAGAGCGGCTAGAGTGGCGTCCTGACGACCTGCCCGCTCGACTGGACGAACCAGCGCTCGCTGGAAAAGGGCTTACCGGCAAGCCGCGCCGCCATCCAGTCGGCGATCAACACCGCGGGCGTTGGCCCGAGATGGGTTGAGGGCACGTTGCCGACGGAGTGGCGGCAGTCCTGGTAGACGACGAGTTGCTTCGGGCCTTCGAGCGATGCAATGAGTCGTTCCGTGTGCTCCATCGGCGCAAGTTCGTCCGCCTCGCCCGCGACGCACAGATACGGCGCGCGGATCTTCTCTGCATGCCCTTCCCAGGTCAGCGTCTTGCAGAACTCTTCGAAAGCGTCCTCATCGGTGAAGCCCGACATGTACATGAATCGCCGCTTGAACGTCGGGCAGGCCTCCTCGAAGATCGTGTGCATGCCAGGTTCGAGACAGGTGGCCATCACTGCGCATGCCTTGACGCGCGACTCGGTAGCGGCAACGATAGTGCCGAAAAACGAGCCCATGCTCTGGCCAACAACGCCGATGCGCTCCGGGTCGATTTCGGGCCGCGCGCACAGCCATTCCATGACCGCGTGGCCCGCCTCGATCCAGTTCGGCATGCTGACGTGGATCCCATTCACCGCGCTCTCGTACTGGCCCGGTCCTTCGAGCGTCAGCACCGCGATGCCGCGCTGGAGCCAACGATCGCCGTACATCGCAACGCCGGTCTCCTTGAAGCCGTCCATGCCCGGAATCGCCCAGACCGCTGGCAGGCGTCCCCCGCTGTAGCCCGGCGGGAGGTGGAACCAACCGGGCAGCGCCTTGCCCTGAAACGCCACCCAGGCCGCCTCCACCTTATGGTCGGCCAACTCGCCGTAGCGCGTGTAGCAGGTGCGCTTGCGCTCGTTCAGCATCAGATTCGTCTCGTTGTTCTCGTCGTGCGGCCATTGCGACGCCGCGTAGTGGATCGCGGCCATGAAATAATTCTGGCGCGCAGTCACGAGCTCCCCATCCCTTTCGGCAGCTGTCGCCTTCGCTTCACGCCGCCGCCCGGCCGCCTCGAATGCAGGACCGATGTCGGCATATTTCTTCACTTTCTCCCGAATCGCCGCGAAATCCGCATTCGCCTCAGGCCCGCACGGCGCGTTGTAGCTGATCGAGCGCGGCTGGTCCCAGTCGACGCCGTTCGCCCGGATAACGTTGTCGATCAGCCAGCGCTGCTCCGTCCAGCGGCGGGTCAGCACCGGGCCATGGGCCTTGTTGGTCGCGTTCACGCTTTCACTCCTTCGTCTAGGAATCCGGCAACGCTTCTTGGTAAAACGTGATTGGTGGGTGGTGAACGGTGAATGGAAAGTGATGCGCGATAACTGTCCACGTGCGGTTTAGTCCATTCACTATTCACTATTCACGGCCGTTAGCCGCGCCAGTTGTCTGCCGCGCCGTTGCGGTCGATCTCATCCTCCAGGGCCGTCGTGGAACGGAAGAGCGCGAAGCGCGCGGCCTTGCCCTTGACCGTCCACCGATAAGACGCACCTCTGGGAACATGAACGAGGTCGCCCGGACGCGCGGGCTGCCTTTCTCCTTCGACCTCCGCCTCGAGCTCGCCACGGATCACGTACCCGAACTGCTCGTGCGGCGAGTTCGTCTCCGCCGTCTGCTCACCTGCGGGCGACTCGATGAGGCCGAACGACACATTTTTGCCCGTCACCCAGCGCTCGCTGTGCGCCGACGCGGGCGGGGCATCGAGCGAGTCAATCATCGGGTAGTAGCAGGTGCCCAGCCCCTCGACGATCGCCTGCGACTTCCCGGGATCCTTCTTCTCGCCCGGGTAGCGTCCCTCGGCGAGCGCTTTCTGCACCTCGAGCGCGGACGGGGCCTTCTCGGGCAAGGGTTCATCGGCAGCGGCTCCGATCATCGTCCAGGTGCGGTCCTTGACGTAGAGGTAGCGCACTTCCCCGTCCTCCGTGGCCTTGAAGCTGTGCCGCGCGCAGGACGGAACGTGAACGAATGTGCCCGGGGGGACGATGCGCCGGTCCTTGCCGACGACGCAATTGATCTTGCCGATGATGGGAAAGGTCATCAGCTCGTTCGGGTGATAGTGCGGCTCGGAGCCGGTCCCTGCGCGCTTGATGTTGATGCGGAAGTACATGTACCGGCCTTCGACCAGCGGCCCCTCCGCGCTCGAGAGGTGGGGGTTCAGGTGATGACTTTTCATTTCATCGAGGCGGTAGAAGGGCACGGTCATTTCCTTTTCTTCAATGGCGGTCAACGCACGGTTCAGTCCAATCACGATTCACCATTCACGAATTACGGCAGTCAGCCGCGCCAGTTGTCCGCGGCACCGTGCTTCCTGATCGCCACTTCGAGCCGCTCGGTTGAGCGCACTGCCGCGTAACGGACCGCCCGATCTTTCGTCACGGTGAAATGGTAATTTTTGCCGCGGGGAACGTGGAGGACGTCGCCCGCACCTGCGCGCCGCTTCTCCCGGCCAATCCGGGCATCGAGCCCGCCGCGGATCACGTAGAGGAACATCTCGTGCGGGGCGCGCTTCGCCTCCTGCACGTGCAGCGGAGGGGACTCGACGAAGCCGAACGCAATGTTGGTGCCTTCGACCCAGCGCTCGCAGTGCCCCGAGGCGGCCGGCGCCTCGAGCGACTCGATCATCGGGTAGTAGCAGTTGCCAAGGCCCCCGGTGATCGCCTGGGACTTCTCCGGTTCTTTTTTCCTGCCGGGATATCGGCCTTCCTTTACGGCGCGCTGGACTTCGTGCGCCGAGAGCGCCTGGTCCGGAAGCGCTTCGTCAGCGGCCGCCCCGATCATCGTCCACGTGCGGTCCTTGATATAGAGATAGTGCAGATCGCCGTCCTCAGTCGCCTTGAAGCCGTGGCGGGCGTACGGCGGAAAATGCACGAACATTCCAGGCTGAAGGATCCGGCGATCCTTGCCGACGATACAGTCGACTTTGCCGCGCAGGGGAAACGCCATCAACTCGTTGGGGTGGTAATGGAGCTCGGCTCCGGTTCCGGCGCGCTTCTTGACCATCCGGAAATACATGAATTCGCCCTCGATCACCGGACCCACGGCGGTCGACAGGTGCGGATTAAACCGGTGGGATTTCATCTTCTCGAAACGATAGAACGGCATAAGCCTTTCCTCCCGTATACGCGATCTTCCGGCGCAGACGAACGTCCACAGGCGCGCCCCTGTATCCACGCGCAGCATTGGGGGTCCCAAGTTTATTGGATACACTTGCGGTTGGGTAGCGCACCGCAGTCCAAATAGTGACGTCTCCTCCATGAGTGAACTCCACTTCCTTTCCATTGCCGAGGCCGCGCGCCTCATAAAATCGCGCAAGCTCTCGCCGGTTGAACTCGCGCAAGCGCACCTCGATCGCATTGGCAAGCTGGACGGCCAGCTGAGCGCATTCATCACCCTGACCGCCGACCTCGCGCTGAAGCAGGCGCGGCAGGCGGAGCGCGACATCATGAAACGCAAGTATCGAGGCCCGCTCCACGGCATTCCGATCGGGCTGAAAGACATCTACAACACAAAAGGCATTCTGACCTCAGGGCATTCCCGGATCTGCATCGACAACATTCCGGACCGCGATGCGGCGACCGTGACGAAGCTCTACGAAGCGGGCGTAGTGCTGCTCGGCAAGCTCGCGACCCACGAATTCGCGCACGGCGGGCCTTCGTTCGACCTGCCGTGGCCGCCAGCGCGCAATCCCTGGAACCTCGAGCACTTCACGGGCGGTTCGTCGAGCGGCTCCGGCGCGTCGCTCGCAACCGGGCTCGTGATGGGCGCGATGGGCTCGGACACCGGCGGCTCGATCCGCGGGCCGGCTTCCCACTGCGGCATCGTGGGGCTCATGCCGACCTACGGACTCGTGAGCCGCGCGGGCGTCATTCCCAACTCGTACACCTTCGACCACTGCGGGCCCATGACGCGCACGGTGGAGGACTGCGCGCTCATGCTGCAGGCGCTCGTAGGCTACGACCCGGAAGACGCCGGCAGTGTCCCGGCCAAGGTTCCTAATTACAGCTCCGGGCTCAAGCGCGGAATCAAGGGACTCCGGATCGGCGTCGTGCGCCATTACTGGGAAAAGGATCTCCCTGCGCACGAAGATCTGCATCACGCAATGGACGCAGCGATCGGTGCCCTGAAAAAGCTCGGCGCGAAGGTGGAGGACTGCCGCACGCGCCCGATGCAGGACTCGCTCGACGTCAAGGTGATCATCGCCGAGACGGAGATCTTCTCGATCCATTACCAGGATCTCGTGAAGCGCCCGGGCGATTTTGGCCGGGACATTCTCGGGCGCATACTGCCGGCTTGCCTGTTCCAGGCCGCGGACTACGTTGCCGCCTCGCGCGAGCACCGGCGCATGATCCTCGAAGGCCGGCGTCTCTATGACCAGTACGATGTGCTCCTTACCGCCGGATTAGGTCCCGCGCCGCGGTTCGACGCTTACCGCACGACGAATTTCTGGCAGCGTTCCAATATCTTCACGCCCTCCAATGTAACGGCAGGACCGGCGCTCGAGCTCTGCAACGGTTTCAGCAAGAACGGATTGCCGCTCGGCATGCAGGTGATCGGCCGCCCGTTCGATGAAACAACCGTGTTGCGCGTGGGTCACGCCTACCAGCAGGCAACCGACTGGCACCGGCAGCGCCCACAGCTCACGCCCGGCGCGCCGCAACCGCCCATTAACACTGCCGGCAACGAGCCGAAACCCGCCGACGTGGACTCAAAGACCCGCGCGCTGATCCTCGACACGGCCGCGCGGGCTGGGCTCAAGCTCGATGACCGGCAGCAGGCGATCCTGCTGGAGACGGCGCCTTATGCGCTCGCGATGGCGGAGCGGATCCGGAAGGATCGGGGCCGCTTCGACGAGCCGGCGCTCGTCTTTCGGTTCCCTAACTGGTGATGATTAATGGTGGTGAGTACTGGTGATGATTACTGGTGATGCGTGAACCGTTCGGGACCGATGGTGTTCATCACCATTTTCCATCACCATCATTCATCACCATTTCTCATCACCACTTGGCACTGTGAGGAATGAACGAGATGAGTACAAATGAGGCGCTGTGGGCGGGAGACAAGGAGGGCCGGTCGTTCCGGCGCCTCGACGTGACGACCATGCTGAACGGCGCGACGCTCGCGATCCCGCTGCATGTCGTGACGGGGCGGCAACCGGGGCCGACATTCGGGATTGTCACCAACACCCACGGCGATGAGTTCGCTGCGACGATCGCGATCCGGCAATTCCTGGACGGCCTTGATACCGCGACGCTAAAGGGCCGCATCGCGGTCGTGTCGGTCGCGAACCCCATGGCGACCGCTGGTTTCGGGCGACAGACACCCGAGCAGCACGGCCGCACCGATCTACACGAGGTGTATCCGGGCAACGCGCGCGGCAACTCGACACAGATGATCGCGGCGACCATCACCGAGCATGTCCTGCATCACGTGGACGCGCTCATTGACTTCCACTCGGGCGGCAATGGCGGACGGCTCCAAGCACGGGTGGACTACAACACAAAGACACCTGACGATCTCAAGAAAAAGAACCTCGCGCTCGCGCGCGCGTTCGGCGCGCCGTTCGTGCACGAGAACGAGTTCGCCGGCGCTGCGGCACAGTACCTCAACGGCCGCGGAATTCCAGCGGTCAACCCCGAGGTCGGCGGCGCTTATCTCGGCCCCCACAGCACGGGCTATTACACGAAGATGATGATCGAGGGCCTCGCCGGCATGGCGCGCCACCTCGGCATGATCGAAAGCGCCGCGAAGCCCCCGAAACAGCTTCATTTCGACCTCAAGGCGCGCCACGAAATCCGGCCCAGGCAGAGCGGATACCTCGTCTCCTTTTATGAGCGCCCTGAAGACCTCTGCCAGCTTATCAAGGGCGGCACCAAGCTCGGCGAGGTCGTGGATCTCTACAGCTACAAGGTGCTGGAGGAGCTGGTCGCGCCGTTCGACGGTTACCTCTTTTTCTCGCGCTACTCCGGCGTGGTGGGCGGCGGCACGCAGGCCTTCGCGCTTGCGGAGGCCGCGAAGTCGCAGTGGCTCGACTGACTCGCGCGCGCACTTGGAAATAAAGGGTGATGAAAAATGGTGACGGGAGATGGTAATGGGAAAGGGTGATGAACAGCGTTGGTCATCGCGAGTTCAGGCTTCGCGGGTACTCATCACCAGTAATCATCACCGGTATTCCATCACCAGTACTCATCACCATTTTGCTCCATGACGGATTTCCTGGGACTCGGTGCGATGGCGGTCCTCGCATGCGCGATCGCGATGATCGCCGGCGGCACGGTGAAAGGCGTAGTGGGCATCGGTCTGCCGCTGGTGTCGCTGCCGGTGATGGCAACGTTCATCCCCATTCCGAAGGCGATCGCGCTGTTGCTGCTTCCGTCGTTCGCGACCAGCGTCTGGCAGGTCTTTCGCGGAGGCTACTTCGCGTCCTCGGCGAAGCGATTCTGGCCGCTTCTCCTCGGCATGGCCGTCGGCACCGTGACCAGCGTGCGCCTGCTCGCCACCGTCGATACCAAAGTGCTCTACATCGCGCTCGGCGCGCTGGTCGCCGTCTTTGCTGCGATCCTGCATCGGCGCCTCGTGTTTTCGGTGCCGCCGCACGCGGAGCCTTGGGTCGCGCCCCTCACCGGCGTGGCGTCGGGGCTCGTCGGCGGGCTTTCGATGCTGTTCGGCGCGGTCTACGCGATGTATTTGTCCGGTCTCAAGCTCGGCAAGGACGCGTTTGTGGCGGCGGTCGCGCTCAGCAATTTGGCGGCCACGATTGTCCTGGCCGCCGCGATGGCCCGTTACGACCTTCTAGGCGGAACCGACTTCGCCGCATCGCTGCTGGCGCTCATTCCCTCTTTCGCCGGCCTCACGCTCGGCCACTGGCTGCGCGGACGCATCAACGAGGAGTTGTTCCGGAAAGCGTTGGCAGTGGTCTTGTTCCTGATCGGGCTCAATCTCATCCGCAAGGCCTTTGGCTAGCGCCGCTGCCCGATAGTAGTGATGAGTACTGGTGATAAGAGCCACCGCGCGGACACGTATTTCTTGTTATAGGTTCTCATCACCATCTCCCATCACCAGTTTTCATCACCAATTCTTATCACTTCTTTCGAAAGAAAGGGAGCAGTAAATGAGTTCTCAACGCACGGCAATGCACGCAGGCGAAGCGGTAGCTGAGGCCCTCCGGGAGGAAGGCGTTGCGACGGTATTCAGTGTTCCCGGCTCCCACATCCACCCGATTTACGACGGGTTGAGCCGGGTGAAGTCCATCCGTTTCGTCACCTGCAAGCAGGAACCGAACACGTCCCTCATGGCGGAGACCTATGGCCGCCTCACGCGCAAGCCCGGCGTGGCCATCGTCACCGCCGGGCCGGGTTGCATCAATTCCATGGCCGGGGTTGCCCAGGCCTACGGCGCGGCCTCCCCGATGGTTCACATCAGCGGGGCTGTGCCGCTGAAGGCCGACCTCGAGGCCTTTCACGGCGTCGACGATCCCGCCTTCGTCCACGAGATGTTCAAGAAGATCACCAAGTGGACGGCTCGCGTCGAGCGCATCGAGGATATTCCGGGCGTGATGGCCAAGGCCTTTCACATCGCGCGCAGTGGCCGCCCCGGGCCGGTGCACGTCGAGTTGCCACGGCTATCGGATTACAGCGAACACGTGCTCCAGAAGGATCCGGCGGTCCTCCCGGTGTACAAACCCCTGCCCACGGTCGCCGTGAAACCCGACAAGAAGGACGTGGACCGCTTCGCAAAGCGACTCATGGACGCCCGCTCTCCCGTCATCGCGGCAGGCAAGGGCGTGATTCGGCAAGGCGCGATGCAGGAACTCGCCGAGCTCTCGCTGAAGCTTCAGGCGCCGGTCATCTTCGCGCAGGACGCGATCGGCGTCCTGCCCGAGGACCACCCGTTCTTCGCCGGCCACTTCTCCCCGCTCCGCAACCATCCGCTTTGCGTCGAGGCGCTGCAGCGGACCGACTTGATCCTAGGGGTTGGGCTGCGGGCAGGCGCCGCCGAGCTCACCGATCTCAGGAACTGTGCGCCGGAAAGAAACCTGATCCTGGTCGGCTTCGACGACACCACAAATGCGCGCTACGAAGGCGAGGACCAGCGTGTGGCCGATCCCGGGCTCTTCCTCGCGGCGCTGCTCGAACAGCTGGGAAACTATCAGCGCCCGCGCGACGAAGCGCGCATCGCGCAGATGGCCGAGCGCAAGGCCGCGGTGCGCCGCGCCCTTGCTGCCCACAACGAGCCGCACAGAAACGACAAGCCGATCCACCCCGGCATCCTGATGGACGCCATGAATGCCGTGCTCGGGGATAACGCCATTGTCGCGAGCGATGTCGGCAACTGCCAGATGTGGGCGCGCGCCTACCGCCGCATCGCCACGCCCGAGTCCTTCATGCAATCCGGCGTCTGGAATGCCATGAGTTACGGACTGCCGACGGCCATCGCAGCGAAAATGGTGTTTCCCGAGCGCGACGTCGTCGCCCTCGCGGGGGACGGCGCCTTCCTCATGACCATCGGAGATCTCCCCACCGCAGCGGAGTACGGGGCGAACATTCTTATGATCATTCTGAACGACGGCGCCTTCGGGCAGACCTTCATGCAGCAGGCCAACATCTACGGCCACACCTACGGTACCAGCTTCCACAGTCCCAACTTCGCGGACATTGCGAAGGCCTGTGGAGCCGAAGGCATCCGCGTGACTGACCCCAAGGATATTGAAGCGGCGCTGCGGCAAGGACTCGCCGCGACAAAGGAAAAACCCGCGCTCGTCGAGGTGATGGTGGCCCAGCGGCCGTACCCGAAAATCTAGTAGAAGATGGGAAGTGGTGATGAAAAATGGTGATGAGAGGTGGCGATGGAGATCGTTGTCAGCTGTAGCGCCGGCCAAACGGTTTCGCTCTCGATTACGGTTTTGTTTTCCGTATAAATATATCTGCGTTTATCTGCGGCTAAATTCAGTTTTTCGAGCTCTAGGAACGCGGCTTCGGGTCGTTTAGGAGCGACGGGGCGCGCAGCGTCGTGTCCTGGCCGCGCACCGGGTTCTCGATTGCCTCGCGGAAGCTGTGAGCGCCTTTCCACTCGGCAGACGGACGGGCCTTGCCTTCGGTGCCCACCTGGTCGATACCCCAGTAAATCTCCAGCCGGTGATTGTCGGGGTCGCGAAATTCGACGGCGATCTGTACGCCCGCGCGCCGGCGCCCCTCGAAATCGATCGTCGCGCCGCACTTGCGCAAACGCCGCGCGGCGAGCAGCACCTCGTCAAGCGTGCCCACCTCGAAGGCAACGTGGTTGAGCTCGGTGCTGGACGATTCCTTGCCCAGGGTGCCAACGAGGCCGATTCCGTGATGGTCCGTGTTGCAGCGCAGGAACACCATGCCGCCCGGCACCATCTCGTCGGGATACACGTCGGACACCTGGAAGCCCAGCACTTCGGTGTAGAACTTGATGGAGCGCTCGAGATCGCGGCAGTTGAGCACGACGTGGCCGATCTTGCGGATCTGGAACCCCAGCCCGCGCGGACGCGTGTATTCCCTGAGCTTCCGCGCCGTAGCATGCTGATCGATGCCCGCGTAGGATCCGCTGTCAGACTGCTGGCGCGAGGCGGGGTTGGCTGGCGACGATACCTTTGAATTCATGACGCTCTCCCCCTTAACGGGATTTGCTAGAACCTATCTCAAAAACCAGAAATGGACAGGATTTACAGGATTAACAAGATTAAAACTCCGAAACAATCATGTAAATCCTGTTAATCCTGTCTATTCCGGCTATGCCTTACCGGCGCATTGCTGATTTTTGACAGCCTCTAAGCAATATCGTAACGCAGAACGCCGCGGCGGGCGTCGAGCGGGCGTCCGTGGACAACCCCGGCCCCCCTGTTATACCGTTAGCGCCTTGTCGCAACGCTCACGACATTGACAGGAGAGGAGCCATGCTGAAAAAGGACATCAAGATCCGCTCGAGCGAGGGCGGCGATTTCGATTGCTACCTGGTGACGCCCGATACTGCGGGCAAGGTTCCGGCCATCGTGCTGACCTCCGCCGTGCATGGCGTCGATCAGGACATTCGCGCGATAGCCGACGAATTCGCCTCGCACGGCTACCTTGCGGCGGCGCCCGATTTGTTCTGGCGCTCGATTCCGGGCCCGCTGTCGCGCGACGATAACCGCACGAAGGAGCGCTCGCAGCCGCGTCTCGAGAAAATCAAGGCCGGCGAAGCCGACCTGGTCGACACTCTGGCCGAGGTGCGCAAGCAGCCGCAATTCAACGGATGCGCCGCGGTGATGGGTCTTTGCTATGGCGGCCCCTACGCGATCCTCGGCCCGAATCGCCTCGGCTACGACGCCGGCATCTCCTGCCACGGCACGAACATGCTCGACTTCATCAAGGAGCTCGACGGCGTCACGCAACCCGTCTGCATCATCTGGGGCGACCAGGACCACCAGGCGCCCGCACCCGTGCTCGATGCCTACCGCGGGGTGCCTTCACGCATGAAGAACGTGGAAGTGCACATCTTCCCGGGCGTGCTTCATGGATACATGATGCAGAGCAACCCGAAAGCGTTTCATAAAGAAACGTACGAGTTCTCCATGAAGCGCTCTCTGTCGATCCTCGATGGTCTGCGCGAAGCGGGCGAGCGGCAGCCGCAGCGCAAGGCGGTGTAAGCAGATGACGTTTGTTGTCGAGGGCGTGCTCAGGCAGGACGACCCCGACTCCGAAGTCCGGCGCGTGGGCAAGTACGAGACGCGCGAAGAAGCGATCGCCGCCGCCAAAGCGATGGTGAATGACTTTCTGCGCCGCGAGCAGTCAGTTCCGTCGGCAGATCATTAAGGACGAGCAGATCCCGAGATTGTCGGTGACGGACTCAACTTTCAAGCCGGTCGTTTCCACCATTGCCCTTATCTCGCTCGCCTTATACATGCGGCTGCAACCGTTCGCCAGACAAGTGAAGTAAAGCGATATGGCCTGCAGGCAGTAGGTCGAGACCTCGAACTCCTGCCGGTCCCAGAACGTATCGAGAATGTACAGGGTGCTGCCGGGCGCCATGGCTGCGGCCGCGCGCCGGAGAAGCTCGAGGACATCCTCTTCGGCAAAACACACCAGGAACTGGCTCATCCAAATGGCGTCGTATCCTCCTGGAAACGGCTGCGAGTGGTCCAACAGGTCGATTGCCTGGGCCGTGATGCGCTCCTGCAGCCCGAGGTCCTGGACTTCGCGCCTCGCTGCGGCCACGACGTCCGGCAGGTCGAGGATCGTGACTGAAACATCCGGGGCGTGACGCGCGCATTGAATGGCCCACTTGCCCGTGTTTCCGCCGACGTCCAGCAGCCTGCGGTGGCTCCGCTCGAAAACGATCGGCAGCGCTTCCGGGAAGGCAGCGTCGGAGTAGTAGTGGTCCCACCGGTACCAGCTTTTGCGCGCGGGCTCGGCGAGCGTGGGCAAGGCCGGGTAGATCGTGTTCCAGTTGCCAAAAACTTTCTGGAGGCCGACAGGCCTGCACTCGCGGATGGAGTCCTCCAGGTAATACATCGCCTGGAAGCAACAGTCCTGCACAAAATCCATGTTGATGCGGGTCAGGTCGTCGCTGAGGATACAGGCGCCGCTCTTGGTCAATACGTAGCGCTCCCCTTCGGCGCGGACCACGCCTGCCGCAAGCCCGGCCTCCAGCAGCACTCGCACGCCGTAGCGCGGCGTAGCGACGCTGCCGACAATCTCGTCGAGCGTCAGGCCCGATCGCGCCGACCGGAGTGTTCGCAGAATACCGAGGTCACGCAGCAGCCGCGCCGCTTGGAACAGGATCGGGCCGAAGACGATCTTCTGCGCCTCAAACCTCGCCTCTATCAGCGACTGCGTGTCGGCCGGCTTATTCTTCGCATCCATGGTCTGGGGTTCACGGCTAAAACATCGATCGGCGCCACTTCCGATGATCTTCAGGTTTCGGCGGCTTTTTGAGACCAGCACTCGTCAGTCGTCACGCCTTTGGAGCAATCAGCCCTTCCTTCTCGAGCAGCGGATAGATCCCGCCGGCCTGGACGAGCGCCAGGAGTTTCGGTGGCATCGGTTTTCCCGTCAGCGTCGTTCCGCGCGTCACGTTCTTTACCGTCGCCTGTTCGAAGTCCACCTCGGCAATGTCGCCCTCCTCGAACGCCTCGTCCACGCCCGGGCACTCGACCGCCGGAAAAGCAAAGTTCACGCAGTTGCGGAAGAAGAGACCGTTGATGTAAGGCGCCACCAGGCAGGCGAGCCCGAGGTTCTTCAACGAGCGCGCCGCCGGGCGGCTCGAGCCCATGCCAAAGTTCTTTCCGCCGATGAGGATGTCGCCCTGTTGCACCTGGTCCGCCCAGCCCGGCCGGTTGGCGCTGAAGACGTGGCGCGCCTGCTCCTCGGGCTTCAGGTAGAACGCGGCCGACGAAAGAATCAAGTCGGTGTTGATGTTATCGCCGACTTTCCACACTCTGCTTTGGAACTTCATGGGTTCTCGTCAATGAAAACGGATCACGCTCAGGAGCCAAATGGTGATGATTAATGGTGATGAATGATGGTGATGAGAAATGGTGATGACAACCGCTTGCCGCCGTTAGCCCCCATCACCAGTAATCATCACCATTTCAGTTCAAGAACTCGCGCGGGTCGGTAATCGCGCCACGGATTGCAGAAGCCGCGACGGTGGCAGGCGAGGCCATGTAGATGCGGGCGCTGGCGTCGCCCATGCGGCCCTTGAAGTTGCGCGTGCTCGCCGTGATGCACGTTTCATCCGGCCCCAGCAGTCCCAGGTGGCCGCCGCCGCAGGCACCGCAGGTGGAGGGCGTCACCACCGCACCCGCCTCGGCGAGCGTCGAAATGATTCCCTGCCGCGCCGCCTCGCGGTAGACGAGCTGCGATCCCGGCGTAACGATGAGGCGCACGGTGGGCGCGACGCGCTTCCCCTTCAGCACCGCGGCGGCAAGCGCAAGATCCTCCAGCGTCCCGTTCGCGCACGAGCCGATGAACGCCTGGTCGATGCGCGTGCCCGCCGCCTCTGCCACCGGCTTCGAGTTCTCGATGACGCTGTCGGGAAATGCCACCAACGGCTCAAGCGTCGAAAGGTCGACCTTGCGCACCGCAATGTACTGCGCATCCTTGTCGGGGCGCACGCTTTCGAAGGGCTGCGGATTGCGCGCGCGCAGCCATTCTTCCATCACGTCGTCCGCCTCGAAGGTGGCGAACTCCGCCGACAGCTCGGCGCCCATCGTCGTCAGCGTCTTGCGCGCCGGGATCGAGAGGCTCGCGATGCCGGGTCCGCCGAACTCCACGTTTTGCGTCGCGTGATCGCCATACTGACCGGCGATCTGCAGAAACGCGTCCTTCGCGGTCACCGCAAGCGGAAGCTTTCCGCCCAACTCGTAACGCACCGTCTCGCCGACCCGGAACCAGGTCTCGCCCTTGATCGCGGAGTAGACGACATCGGGCTCGCCGACGCCGCGCGCGATGCAGTTGAACACGCCGGCACTGCAGGTATGCGAATCACTGCACACCAGCACGCTGCCGGGGAGCGCATAACCGTGGTCGGCGACGAGTTGGTGGCTGATGCCCTGGTTATAGCCGACATCGTGAAAGCGCTTGATGCCGAACTTCTCCACGAAGCGGCGGCCGGTTCGGTGCGCCGCTGCGCTGTCCTGCGTCGAGGCGGGCACGCGGTGGTCAAAGACGACGATGATCCGGTTGGGATCCTTCACCTTAAGGACCTCCCGCCACCGGCTCGCGATAAAGCTGTTGTCGATCAGGATCACGGTATCGACCTCGACCGTCACCAGATCGCCCGGCCCGACCTTCGCCTGGCCGCTCTTCCTCGCGAGAATCTTCTCAGCGATTGTCATTCCCACTGCTATCTCCTCGTGCCTGCCTCAC
>JAQBFV010000210.1:0-14148 GCA_032123035.1 Betaproteobacteria bacterium
CACGCACGGCGCCTGCCGGCGGCAACAATCCGCGTGTTGAACGGCGGCCACCCCGTCCGTTCGAACACGCGGAGTTAAACCGGCGCTCTGCGTCCGGGTTTAACCAATCTTATAGGGGCACCCGCCGCGCAGCAACGGGGCCCAGGAAGGGACGGGCTACGCCCCGTTGGCGTAACGCACGGTGATGATTTCGATTTCAGACTCGCCCGCCGGGGTGGCGAGCGTCACCACGTCGCCGGAACGCCGCTTGAGCAAAACCTTGGCAATGGGCGATTGCCAGCTCACGTGACCGCGCTTGGTATCCACCTCGTCCATGCCGACGATGGTGATCGTTCGCTCTTCGCCGCCGCCATGGACATAGGCATACGTGACAGTCGCGCCGAAAAAGATCTGGTCGCTGTCGCCGCGCCGCGCCGGATTGACCACCGAGGCGTTATCGAGGCGCTTCGTCAGGTAATGGATGCGGCGGTCGATCTCGCGCAGCCGCTTTTTGCCGTAGATGTAGTCGGCGTTCTCGGACCGATCGCCATTCGACGCCGCCCAGGAAACGACTTTCACCACCTCCGGGCGCTCGACGTCAAGCAGGCGTGTGAGTTCGGCCTTGAGTCGCGTATAACCCTGCGACGTCATGTAATTCTTGACGTCCTGCTGTGCCGGTTGTTGAAGTGCGGCCGCATGGCGACCATTGCGGTTACGGGTAGCTGACTTACTCATAGGACACCACGGGAATTGCGGAGCCCTATAGTATAGCAAAAACAAAGCATTACTGTCGATAATCCTCTTGAGCGCGCCATCTCACTGTAAGCTCCGGGTTTTTAGTTGTTCCAGTGCATTTCATCATATAAAATCGCCCGCCAAAGTTCGCGATGGGCACCCGCGCCGTGACAAAGACTGAAGCCAAGTCCTCGATTCAGGTTATTGACCGCATGATGAGCCTGCTTACGGCCCTCGCCCAACATGCGGCGCCGGTCAACCTCAAGCAGCTCGCTTCCGAGACGAGACTTCACCCGTCCACCGCGCATCGCATTCTCTCGGTGATGGTCGAAAACCGGCTCGTCGATCGCATCGAGCCTGGGACCTACCGGCTCGGTATCCGCCTCCTCGAACTGGGCAGCCTGGTCAAATCGCGCATCAGCGTGCGGCAGGAAGCCTTGCCCCACATGCAAGTGCTGCATCAGGCGCTCGGAGAAACGATCAATCTCTCGGTACGCCACGACGATGAGGTCGTCTACATCGAGCGCACCGCCGGCAGCAGCTCGATGATGCGGGTAGTCCAGATTATCGGTGCGCGCGCGCCCCTTCACATTACGGCCGTGGGAAAGCTCTTCCTCGCAGAGGACGACGGAGAGAAGTGGCTCGAATATGCGCGGCGCACCGGCCTCCCTCGCTATACCGAAAACACCCTGACGGAGGCCGAGCAACTCGCAAAGGAGCTCGACAAGATCCGCCGTCAGGGCTATGCGTTCGACAACGAGGAGGCCGAGAAAGGGGTGTCCTGCATCGGGGCCGGGATCCACAATGACGAGAATAGGCTCGTGGCCGGGCTCTCGGTGTCGGCGCCATCCGACCGTCTCGACCGGGCGTGGGCCGCCCAGGTGCAGCAAACCGCCCAGAACATTTCCCGCGCCATCGGCAATCAAACTCGCTGACCCGTGACCCGTGACCGGTTGAACAACCCCCGCCTTTACATCGTTGCCCGGTCCCCGGTGACGGGTCACGGGTCACCGTCTCCCTAGTGCTCGACCAGCCCCTCGTCTTCCTGGACGTCGAAACCACAGGCGCTCATCCGGCTTACGATCGCATCACCGAAGTCGGCCTCGTCGAGGTCGACGGTGGGCGCGTGCTGGGCGAGTGGTCCACCCTCCTCCATCCAGGCGTGAGCATCCCCCCCGCAATCCAGTCACTTACCGGTATCACCAATGACATGGTGGCGCTCGCTCCAAGCTTCGACGAGATCGCGCGCGAACTCTACCGGCGGCTCGAGGGCCGGCTTCTGGTCGCGCACAACGCCCGCTTCGATTACGGCTTTCTGCGCAACGAGTTCCAGCGCGCAGGTCTGCGCTACACGAGCCGCGTGCTGTGCACGGTGAAGCTCTCGCGCAAGCTCTATCCGCACGAGGCGCGCCACAACCTCGACGCCCTGATGGTGCGGCACGGCATCGCCTGCGAGCAGCGACACCGCGCGCTCGGCGACGCGCGCGCGCTTTGGCACCTGGCAAGCCACTGGCAGCGCGAGTTCGAGCCCGATGTCATCGCCGCTGCGGTGGACCGCCTGGTCAAGGCCCCAACCGTCCCCGCGGGCCTTCCCGAGGGCGCTCTGGACGATGTTCCGGAAAAGTCTGGCGTATACCTTTTCTACGGCGACAACGATGTCGTTCTCTACGTCGGCAAGAGCGTGAACCTGCGCGCACGTGTCTTGTCGCATTTTGCCAGCGACCACCGGGACGGCCGCGACATGAAAATCGTGCAACAGGTGCGGCGCGTCGACTGGATCGAGACGGCCAGCGAGCTCGGCGCATTGATCGAGGAAGCGCGACTCGTCAAGCAGCTTGCGCCCGTCCATAACCGTCGGCTGCGACGCACCAACGAACTCTGCGCCTGGCACTGGCGGGCGCAGACGCCGGACGCCCCTCCGCAACTTATGAGCGCACGCGATCTCGATCCGTCCCAGTTCGCCGACCTCCATGGGCTGTTCCGATCGCGCCGCGCGGCGCTCGAGGAGTTGCGCGCGCTGGCAACCGAGCACGGTCTGTGCCTCATCCTGCTCGGGCTCGAGAAGGGCCGCGGGCCGTGCTTTGCCCATCAGATCCGGCGCTGCCGTGGCGCCTGCGTCGGAAAGGAAAGGCCCGCCGTTCACGGGTTGCGGCTCGGGCAGGCGCTCGCGCGGCTCAGGATGCGCCCGTGGCCGTTTGCGGGGCGCGTTGGCATACGCGAGTCCGGCAACGCGGCTGACCCCCTGATCGTGCTTGACCGTTGGTGCTACCTCGGCACCGTGCGTTCCGAGACAGACCTGCAGGAACTGTCGGAGGGTAGCCCGCAGCCCGTGTTCGACCTCGATACCTATCGGATTTTGACGCGCTTCTTCAGCTCGGCGCGACCGCGTTGCGCGGTAGTTCCTCTGCCGGCATAACGGCACGGGCATAATGGGCCGCCGACGGGTTGAACCCCCAAAAGCTTGCAAAAACCTCCCACAACGAGCTCGATTGCGGACGCGGCGCTCCCGCACGATATCGTGCGCGTCAGGCAGCTGCCCCAGGGCCTCGAGTTCTACTTCCCGCCGTTGCGCAACCTCGGGGCCGCCGCCGGGTTCGGCGCCTTCGGTGCGCTAAGCATCGCGCTACCTGTTGCCGCTGCGGCCGGCCTTGGAGTCACGCACGGCCCGGGCGCACAGGGATGGTTGCTGATCATTCTGGTGGGTGGATTCGCCCTCCCGATCCTGGCATTCGGCGCCGTATTTATCGTGTTGGCCGCCTACCTGCTCGCCAATTCGCTGACGGTGATGGCGGGACCCGATCACATCGCAACGGTGCGCCGCCTATTCGGTATGACGCTTTCCCAACGAACGCTTTCCTGCGCAAACATTCCCGCAGTAGAGCCGCTAATCCCGGCCCGCTTTCAAAACCAGTTCAGCGCCGAGCCGCACTACCAGCTCATCGCACGCAGCCGTAATCCGGCGCAGGCCAATCTGGTGATCGCAGAGAGTCTTCCGGGCCGCGCCGCGATGGAGCAGATGGCGGCGCTGATCGCGGGTGCGACGGGAATCGGCCTCACCGAAGACTAAGAGCCCGTAGAATTATCTTACGGGCTCTAAGCTAGACAGGGGAAGCGGCGACTCGGCATTTACGGTCCGCCGCTCACCCGGCAACGGAGCGCTTACGCGGGCGTCAGTGGTAGACGAGGGGAAGATCGAGCAACACGCCGAAGTTGCCGAGGAACTCGTCTACGTGCTCGACGGTGCTCTCCCCCGCAACCGCCTCCTGCATGGACTGCGCAAAGCGCTCCGCCACGTCGCCCCGGAAAAACGTACCACGCTGGGTACGCTTGTCCACCAGCTCGAAGCCATGCTGCGCGGGGTACTCCACCACGGTGTAGTTATCGCTGCTGTAAATGATGTTCATATCGTCAAATCCGGCGCGGAATGCCCCAACTGATCTGTATGTGGGGTGTCGCGATGCCGATTTCAAGCCAATGTCCACGCCACCAGCGCGGGCTTACGATGTCGTCAAGATCTGGGAATCGATCTTCCGCCGAGTTTTCCCCCATCGGACTGGGCACACCGCGCCGCTAGCGCAATCGGGTTCGGTCGCGGTTAACGGCGCCGCAGTTGGCTCATTGCGATACCAGTCAGAATAAGAAGCAATCCCGTGTACGCGTTGGCGTTCGGTGCTTCCCCGAGAATCACCACGCCCAGGAAAACGGCAACCACCGGGACGCAGTAGTTCACCAGCGACACGAACGTCGGACCCGCCGAGCCGATGAGCTTGAAAAACGCCAAAGTGGCGATCGCAGTCGGGCCGATACCCATCCAGATCACGGCCCAGATCGATGTCACACTTGGAGATAGATTCCACGGCTGGTCGACGACGAGCGCAATCGGCAGGCTGATCGCGGCACCGATTGCCACGATGGCAGCGGATGCCACCATCACATCACCCTTCAAGATCAGGCGCACGAGCACGCTCTGGCTGGCGTAGCAGAGCGCCCCGCCCAGCACCGCCAGCTGGGCGAGAACCCGGCCAGTGGATCCACCCAGTCCTGCAAGCGCCGCCGGCCCCACCAAAACGACGATTCCGACGAAGCCCAGCACGAACCCCAGCGCGCGGTTGCGCGTCAGGTGCTCACCGGTGACCCAGAGGTGCGCCATGACGAGCGTCGCGAGCGGCATGATGGCCATGAGTATGCCGGCGAGGGAGCTGTCGATCGTCTGCTGGCCCCAGCTGATGAGCCAGAACGGCATGCTGTTGCCCACCACCGCCAGCATCGTGTAGGAAACCCACACCGGGCCGGGCCGCGGGAACCGGTAACCCAGCGCGCGGATCACCGCGACGAGGACCGCCGCGCCGACGACGAGCCGCCCGGCGGCGAGTGTTGCCGGCGGCACGGTTGCGACGCCGAGCTTCACGAACATGAAGTTCGAACCCCACAGCACGACCAGCGTCGCGAGCAGGCCCCAGTCCTTCAGCGTGCGAGTTTGCATGTCAGAAGCGACGGAAATTATCCGCCAAGACGCCAAGACAAACGTTTAAGCTCAAAAGCAACCGCCGATGAATCCTATCAAAGCGCAAAATCCAGCGCGCTCAGATCCGCCACCTTTTCCGCTGCCGCCAGCTGACCGAACAATCGCTCGGCCCGCGCCCGGTCGCGATGTGCCGTAAGCTTGAGAAACTTTTCGAGCAGCTCCGGCCGCGTGAGCGGCATCGTGGGGGTTCCCTTGAAATCATGGCCTTCTGCGGAGAGCGCCTTGCCATTCTTGAGCCTGAGCGTTATCCGGCACGCCGGCGTATAGATGCCGGATCCCGTCTTGTGCAACTCGACCTTTACACTCTTCGCGAGCGCGCGAATCCCGGGATGATTGAGGCTCTCCTCGGAAAACGCCCGCGGGTCGGTCGGGTCAAGATAGAGTGCAAGCGAAGTGCAGAACGGTGCGCTGTACTGCGCCATCGTCAGATCTTTCGGCTCATTGATGGCGTGCTGGTTCACCGTTTTCTCGTTGGCCGCAATGGTTATGCCGGCGACGTCGTCGCCCGATATCGCATGCTTCTCCTTCAAGTCCAGCGCCACCGTGACCGGAACTTGTGCCGTCGAGTGGCACGCATAGCGCTTGATCTTAGTCTTCAGCACGTGCCAGTCGGAGCTCAGGTTTCGCGTCAGGCGCGCCGGGTCCGCGTCGCGGCAGAAAGTGTTGAGGAGCCCGAACCTGCCCTCGAACACGCCTTCCGGTCCGGTGTAGCCGTCACGCGCGAGCACTGCAGCCATGAAGCCGCCCTCGGCGGCGCGCCCGAGATGCAAGCGCTTCACCATGCCCCCCGTACGGGAGAACTCCATCAGCCCCGAGCTGAGCGAGCCGGCGATGCCGAATGCGTTGGCCATTTGCTGCGCGTTCAGCCCGAACAGCCTGCCGACCACAACGGCAGTGCCGAACACGCCGACGATGCCGGGCGAGTGAAAACCGAGCTTCTCGATGGAGTGGCGGGCCGCGTCCCCGATCCGGTAGAGCACCTCGTAGCCCGCAACCACGGCGGTCAGGACATCCGTGCCGCTTTTCTTGCGCCCCTGGCCCACGGCCAGGCCCGGCACAGCCAGCGCGGCGCTGGGGTGAATGCCGACGCTTGGCTCGCAAAGGCAGTCGAGCTCGTAGGCGTGGGCCGTCGCGCCGTTCGACAGGCAGGCAAACGGCGCCCGCAGCTTGATGCCCGTGCCCAGAACGCTGCACTGCCCCGGCGCGCTGTTGCGCTCGGCATAGCCGATCACGGTCTTGCTCCAGGGCAACTCGGCCCCGAAAACGCAAGCGCCCACGGTATCGATCATGCAGTCCTTTGCGCGCTCGGTGACCTCGGGGGGAATGCGCTCAGGGCTCAGCCCGACCGCGAATTCGGCCAGGGCCTGCGCTGCGTTCGTCATGAAGGTTCCTTCGTATCCGGAGCCGGGGCAACTCACGTTTGCTAAAATAGCGCCGTGCGTTCATATTGAGTCGCCATGGCGCTGACCCCCCTCACCGCATTATCGCCGCTCGACGGCCGCTATCACAACAAACTCGCCGCCCTGCGTGACATCTTCAGCGAGCTGGGCCTGATCCGCTACCGCGTGCTGGTTGAGCTGGCGTGGCTCAAGGCGCTCGCCGCCGAGCCGAAAATCGCCGAGGTGCCCGCGTTTGCCCCGGTCACGCGCGCGCAAATGGACGACGTGGTAGCGCGCTTCTCGCAGGCCGATGGCGAAGCCGTGAAGGCGATCGAGGCGAAGATCAACCACGACGTCAAGGCAATCGAATACTTCCTGCGCGACAAATTCGGCGCGAATCGAGAAGTGATGAAGGCCGCCGAGTTCATTCATTTCGCCTGCACATCCGAGGACATCAACAACCTGTCCTACGCGCTGATGCTGCAGCGCGCGCGCGACGAAATCCTGCTACCAGCGCTCGACAGGATCATGGAAAAACTGGGCGCCCTCGCCCACGGGCTTGCGGAGGTGCCGATGCTGGCGCGCACCCACGGCCAGCCCGCGTCTCCGACCACGCTCGGAAAGGAAATGGCCAACGTGGCGTACCGGCTCCTCCGGGCGCGCGAGACCGTTGCGGGGACGCGCCTCACCGGCAAGATGAATGGCGCCGTGGGCAACTACAACGCGCATGTTGCCGCCTATCCCGATGTGGACTGGCCAAAGCTCGTGCGCGAGCTCGTCGAAAAGCTCGGGCTGGAGTTCAATCCTTACACGATCCAGATCGAGCCGCATGATGCGCTGGCGGAACTCTTCGACGCTATTGCGCGCGTCAATTCCATTCTTATCGACCTGGACCGGGATATCTGGGGTTATATTTCACTCGGTTACTTCCGGCAGAAGATCAAGGCGGGCGAAGTAGGTTCGTCCACGATGCCGCACAAGGTGAACCCGATCGACTTCGAGAACTCCGAAGGCAATCTAGGGCTGGCGAACGCCTTGTTGCGTCACCTGAGCGAGAAGCTTCCAGTGTCGCGTTGGCAGCGCGATCTCACCGATTCGACCGTGTTGCGCAACGTAGGCGTCGCGCTTGGCCATGCGCTGCTCGGCTACGACTCGTGCCTGCGCGGCCTCGACAAGCTCGAAGCCGACCGCGAGCGCATGAGCGCCGACCTGAAAGACCGGTGGGAAGTGCTCGCCGAGCCCATCCAGACCGTGATGCGCCGCTACGCGCTGGTAGGCGCATACGAAAAGCTCAAGGACCTCACGCGGGGAAGGGATGGCGTTACGCGCGAGGCGCTGCACGCCTTCATCAAGGGTCTCGATCTTCCGGAAGCGGAAAAGGTGCGGCTCCTCGAGCTCACGCCCGCGACCTATATCGGCAAAGCAGCCGAGCTTGCGAAAAAGATCTGAACCGCCAAGGCGCCAGGCCCGCCAATAAAAACTACGAACGATCAAGCCGCAGAGAAACGCAGATGGAACTCGAGAATCGTTCTGCCTTGTATCTTTTTGGACGCCGATGAACGCCGATATGCTCGTCTTCGTCGAGTAAGCAGTCATTTTTTGTACCCGTACCCGATAACGCGTTGATCCGCTCGAGGGATCACATTGGCAAGCGCAAAATGGCGCTTTGCAAATCGCCTATTTTGTCCACCAATTCATGTTAGATGCCTAGCGAAAGTAGGGGGATCGTCGAATGGCGAGATCAGACAACGAAGTGACAGTAGAGTTTCTACAGGCATTCGCCGATGCCTGGAACCGTCATGACGTGGATGCGCTGATAGAGTTCATGATGGACGACTGTGTATACGAGACTTCATCAGGCCCGGATGTATGTGGCACTCGGTATGAAGGGAAAAAAGCGGCTCGTGAAGGATTTGCCAGTGTCTGGGAATCGTTTCCGGATGCGCAGTGGCTTGGAGCCCGGCATTTCATGGTCGGGAACCGTGGTGTGTCGGAATGGACGTTCACGGGCGCGAACAAAGGCGGTCAGAGAGTGGAAGTAAACGGATGTGATGTTTTCACATTCCGCGATGGGAAAATCCGTGTGAAGAATTCCTATCGCAAGCATCGCTCACCGACCAGTTGACCACAGGAGGAGAGACATGAGTGCAGCCGATCATTTAGGAACGTACGCTGAGGGATGGACGAAGGGGGATGCGGGCACGATTCTGAAGGCCGTTTCGGATGATTACACATTGGACGACCCGAACGCCGGCAAGATTGCGAAGAGCGAGATCGCCGGCTACTTGTCCGGGATGAAAGAGACCGTACGATCTTTGCGGGGTGGCAATCTCCCTGACCCCTTCATGGCGCTTACGGAAGTCGTCACCCACGAAGAGGAAGGCGTCCTCACGGCGTGGTGTTGGTGGGCAATCCCGGGAACCAGCCTCAAGGGCAGTGGCCTCATCAAAATAGGTGCGCAGGGCGTGCGTTCCGAGGTCATTACGTATTACTCAAAACTTCCAGGCTGACACTGCCGACGTAATGCCGTCATCTAACTCTGCGTTCGAGAGCGACGCGATTCGGCGCCGAGCGCCTCGTGGCGCGCCTCAGCGCAAACGTTAATCATCACACACGCACGATCCAGCGATGGACCGCTACGATCCCGAAGTAGCTTCCGATTCGAGGGAATGGCTTGCGCTCGACGAGAGCGAAAGGCTCCTCCTCGTTGAGCAGTATCACCGGGAAACACGAATCAGATTGCCCAGACGGGCTCGGCGACTTCACGCGACGATCCATACGATCGTGGAGAACCAACTGGCGTTAGAGGATCAATCGATTGTTCGCGCGACGCTACAGCGTCTGATGGGAGCGGGTCTCACGCGACACGAAGTGATCCATGCCATCGGCTCCGTCCTTACCGAGCACATCTACGATCTTCTTCAGACGAAGAGTCTGCCGGCGGAGGGCCATGCACCCTACTATGCTGCGCTTCAGCAGCTTACCGCGGAGAAGTGGCGTGGCAGCTAACACGCCCCTCAATCGCCGCATGTGGCTGAGCCGTCCCATCCGCAAATTTCTTAGCGTTCTCGGCGTCTTCGCGGTTCATTTTTTTGATTCTGTTTCTCTCCGCATCTCCGCGGTTCAATTATTGTTCTTGCTTCTCCTGGCGTCTTGGCGGTTCACTAAATTCCGTGAATCGTGAATCGAGGGTTTTCTTGGCGCGCTTGGCGCCTTGGCGGTTCAGTGTTGATTCCGCTTCTCTCGGCGCCTCGGCGGTTCAATCATTGTTCATGCTTCTGTTGGCGCCTTGGCGGTTCATTTTTTGATTCTATCCGCGTGTATCCGCGTTTATCTGCGGCTAATATTGTTGTTCGTTTTTCGGCTGAGTAAAAATGGCCACCACACAGCGCCCTGTCATCGTCGTCGAAGACGATCCCTTTCCGCGCCTGATCCAGGTCGTGCTCGATCCCGCGACGCCCGAGGCGCGTCGCGCGGCATTCGCGCACTTCTTCGCGCACGAGGTGCCGGATTTCGCCGGCTGGTGCGACCAACTGCGCGAGCGGCTCCCGCGACTTTATCCGGCCACGGTCCGACTCGTCTCCGACGAGGCGGCGCTGCTGGCCGGCATGCACGACGCGCACGTCGCCATCGTGGAGTCTCTCCCGATCGGCCCGCAGGCGATTGCCGCTGCAGGGGGCACACTGCGCATCGCTCAGAAGTACGGCACGGTCCTGTCGAACATCAACCATGAGGCGTGCCGGGCTGCGGGGGTGCGCGTGCTGACCTTGCGCCGGCGCGCGAACATTGCTTGCGCCGAGCACGCGCTGGCGATCATGCTCGCGCTGGCGCGCAAGATCTTGCAGACCAACGGCCTGGTGAGCGTCGAACAGCTGCGCGCTGCGGGCTATTCGCCCACGCAGTATGACCGCGCGCATACCGCAAACGCCAACTGGGCACGCGTAACAGGAACGCGCACGTTGTACGGCAGGCAGCTCGGCATCTTTGGGCTCGGCGAAATTGGGCGGGAGCTCGCCATGCGCGCGGCGGCCTTCGGCATGCGCCTCGTCTACACGCAGCGGCGCGCCCTCGCACCCGAGGACGAGACGCGCTACGGGGCAACCTATGTCGCGCTCGAGGAACTGCTCTGCGCCAGCGATTTCGTCTCCATCCACCTGCCGGCCACAGATTCGACGCGGGGCATTATCGGCGCGCGCGAGCTCGCCCTGATCAAGCCCGGCGCGATTCTGGTCAACATCTCACGCCCTCAGCTTATCGACCGGGTTGCGCTACTCGAGACATTGCGCGCCGGCCGACTTGGCGGCTTCGGCCTCGACCCGCACTACGACGCCCCGGGTCGGCCCGAGGACCCGCTGCTCGCGTTTGGCAATGTAATCGTGACGCCTCATCTGGCCGCCGCCCCGCGCTTCAATTCCCTCGAAGATTTCGAGGACTTGCTGCTTGGCGTCGAGCGGGCCCTAAGCTAAAGGGCGTGACTGGTGACTGGCAGATATAAGGCCAGTAAATCCATTGGATTCGGTTTTTTCTCGGCGTCTCGACGGTTCAATCATTGTTCGTGCTTCTCTTGGCGCCTTGGCGGTTCATTTTTTTGATTCTGTTTCTCTCCGCATCTCCGCGGTTCAATTATTGTTCTTGCTTCTCTCGGCGCCTTGGCGGTTCACTTTTTATTTTATCTGCGTGTATCCGCGTTTATCTGCGGTTGCTTGCCGTCTCACGGGTTCTGCCGCCGCGCGCGATGGCGCAGATACTCAATCGCGCCCGGACTGACGGAAATGAGGATGATGATGATGATGACGAAAGAGAGGTTCTCCTTTACCACCGGAACGTTGCCGAAGAAAAAACCGGCATAGGTCAGCAACCCCACCCAGACGATGCTGCCCGAGAAGCTGTAGAACACGAACGTTGGATAGCGCATGCGGCCGATGCCCGCCACGAAAGGGGCAAAGGTGCGAACGATCGGCACGAAGCGCGCGAGGAAAACAGTCTTGGCACCGAAGCGTTCGTAAAAGCGCTGCGTGCGGGTCAGGTGCCCGGGATTGAAGAGCAGCGACTTCTCCCGCCTAAATACGCGCGGGCCGATGAAACGGCCAATCCAGTAGTTGGTGTTGTCACCCAGGAAAGACGCCGCCGCCAGCGCCGCGAAAAGTCCATGCACGTACATATCGCCGGCTGCGGCAACGGTCCCCGCGACGAAAAGCAGTGAGTCGCCGGGCAGGAAGGGGGTCAGGACCAGCCCCGTCTCGCAGAAAATGATGAGAAACAGGATCCCGTAAATCCAGGACCCGTAGTTCGCGACCAGCCCCTGAAGATGCCGGTCGAGGTGGAGGACGACGTCGAGGAAAGTGGCGAGGAAGTCCACGGACGACCTGCGCTAGACGACGGCTCCATCCTCGCCGGGCTTTCTTTCCACCTCGGGTCGGGCCAGGTCCTCGCGTGACACACCGAGGTACATGACGATGGGGCTCGCAACCAGCACCGAAGAGTAAATACCAAACAGAATGCCGATTGTGAGCGCAAGCGCAAAGTGGAACAGGGTCTCTCCTCCGAAGATCAGCATCGAGCACACCATGATCTGCGTGGACCCGTGCGTGATGATGGTGCGTGACATCGTGCGCGTGATCGCATGATCGATGACCTGCGGAACGGTAAGGCTGCGCATCCTGCGGTTGCGGAACGTCTCGCGCACGCGGTCGAAAACGACCACCGACTCGTTGACCGAGTAGCCGAGGACCGCCAGCACTGCAGCGAGGACTGGAAGCGAGAACTCCCACTGAAAAAGCGAAAATATGCCGACGATGATGATCACGTCATGAAGGTTGGCAATGATGGCAGCAACCCCGAACTTCCATTCAAAACGCAGCCACAGGTAGAGCACGATCCCGATCGAGACGAACAGCAGCGCGAGCGCCCCGTTCCAGAACAGCTCCTCGCCGACCTGGGGCCCGACGAACTCGACACGGCGCATCTCGACCTTGGGATCGTCCCTTCTCAAAGCATCCATAACGCGCTCGGAGAGCTGGGCGCTCGTAAGCCCCTGCTTCACCGGTAACCGGATCAGCACGTCGCGCGAGGTCCCGAAGTTCTGCACGGACGCATCGCTGAACCCGAGGCGGGCAACGGAATCGCGGATCTTGCCAAGGTCAGCCGCCTCGGCGTAGGCCACCTCCATCACCGTGCCGCCCGTGAAATCGACGCCGAGATTGAGCCCACGCGTTGCAAGCGCGCCAACCGCAATGAGGAAAGTGATGATCGAGATCACGTTGAAGAGCAGCGCATGGCGCATGAACGGGATGTCGCGCGAGATGCGGAACCATTCCATTGCGCTCTCCTACTTCCCCTGGGCCGCCGGCTTCCACACCTGGCCGATCGAAACGTGATCGAGCCGGCGGCGGCCGCCGTAATAGAGGTTCACGATGCCGCGGGACAACACCACGGCGCTGAAGATCGAGGTCAGGATTCCGAGGCACAGCACCACCGCGAATCCCTTGACCGGCCCGCTGCCGAACGCGAACAGGGCGAGCCCGGCGATGAGCGTCGTGACATTCGAATCGAGAATCGTGCCCCAGGCGCGGTCGTAGCCCGCGTTGATTGCGGCCTGGGGCGTGTTGCCCGCGCGCAGCTCCTCACGGATGCGCTCGTTGATCAGCACGTTGGCATCGATCGCCATGCCGAGGGTAAGCGCGATACCCGCCATACCCGGCAGCGTCAGCGTCGCCTGGAGCAACGACAGAAGTGCGACCAGGAAAAGCACGTTGGACGTGAGCGCGATGATCGAGACCACGCCGAACAGCATGTAGTACGCGATCATGAACACCATCAGGACACCGAACCCGTACCAGGTGGACTGGAAGCCGATGCGGATATTCTCTGCGCCGAGCGAGGGACCGACCGTGCGCTCCTCGATGATCTCCATTGGCGCAGCCAGCGCGCCAGCGCGCAGAAGCAGCGAGACGTCTCTCGCCTCCTGCGTGTTCATCCGGCCGCTGATCTGCACCCGGCCGCCGCCGATCTCGGTGCGGATCACCGGCGCCGTCACGACCTCGCCCTTGCCTTTCTCGAACAGCAGGATAGCCATGCGCCGGCCGACGTTCTCGCGCGTCACGTTTTTGAAGATGCGCGCGCCGGGGCCATCCAGCGTCAGGTGCACAGCCGGCTCGTTGGTCTGGTTGTCGAACCCCGGTTGCGCGTCTGTGAGTCGGTCCCCGGTCAGCACCACCTCCTTGCGCACCAGCAGCGGTGCGCCGTCGCGCTCCACGTAATACTCGGTGCCAAAGGGTACGTCGCCGCGCGCCGCGGCGGTGAGCAGGTCCGGCGTCATTTTCTCCTGGTCCACCATGCGGATCTCGAGCGTGGCAGTGCGCCCGAGGATGTCTTTTGCCTTTGCCGTGTCCTGCACGCCGGGCAACTGCACCACGATGCGGTCGGCGCCCTGCTGCTGGATCACCGGCTCGGAAACGCCCAGCTCGTTGATGCGGTTGTGCAGGGTGGTGATGTTCTGCTTGAGTGCGAAATCCTGGGTGCGGCGCGCGG
>JAQBFV010000211.1:0-2788 GCA_032123035.1 Betaproteobacteria bacterium
TCGCGGATCGCATCAGCCAGACACTCGGAATAAAATCCTTCGTCCTCACACGGTGAATGGGTAATGGGCGAACGTTCTAACTCGCGGTTTTACTCATCACCCATCACGGCTTTAAGAAGGGCCTTCGAGCCGGAACACGACCGGCACCAATACCCACGATTCGATCGGCGTTACGCCGCGCCGTGCCGGCACAAAACGCCAACTCCGGACAGCATCCAGCGCAGCGGTATCTAGACGGGGTGATCCGCTCGTCTTCTCGACCCGCACGCGTTCGGGCAATCCCTCCCGCGTGACTCGCACCCTGAGTGTCACCGTGCCTTGCTCGCCGGTGCGCCGCGCCGCGAGCGGATAGGAGGGTGCCGGGTTTTTCAGGTATGCCGCACTGAAGTTGGGCGGCGTCGGTGCAATGCTGGCGACCTGAGTCCCCGTTCCAGCTTTGGGCGCAGGGGTCTCAGCCGGCGCTTGCGCGGGAATGGCTGACTCGTCCTCCAGCCACGGCTCGGGCAGCATCAACACCGTCGGCGCGGTGTCGCGCGCGCTCCGCTCCGTGACCGGTCGCGCCTTCGCTACCTTACGTCGTGTGGGACGGATCGGTTGTGGCAGCGGCTCGGGCGGCGCTTGCTCCACGGCCACCGGGCGCGCTGGGGCAATTTGGACCAGCACGACTTCGAGCACGTCCGCAGGTCGCAGCGCGTCATCGAATGAGAACGGCGGCAGAACGAGCAGTGCCGTGCCGTGCGCCGCGACGCTGGCCAGCATGAAAGCCCAAAGCGTAAGGAACCCGCGGCGCCGGCCACCTCGCGGCTGCGCCTCGCGGGTGGCCGCGTCATTGAGATGGTTCGCTGAAGACATTACCGCGGAGTGCTCGAATGCGAATCGGATTAGCGAATATTAAACCGGTACCTTTGCACATGCATCGGCCTGACCAGCGTGGCTGCGGCCGGCAACGCCCCGCAGCGCTATACTTTCTTGATGAAGTCCCTGCTGCTTTGCTTCATCCGGGCCTACCAGCTGCTTCTCTCCCCCTTCTTTGGCGGCCAGTGCCGGTTCTACCCAACCTGCTCGGTCTACGCGAGCGAGGCCGTCGAGCGGCACGGCACGCTCCGCGGCACGTGGCTGGCGCTGCGACGCATCGTTCGCTGCGGCCCGTGGCATCCAGGAGGCACAGACCCCGTGCCTCCTAAAGGATGAAGGCAGAAGGATGAAGGATGAAAAAAAGCAGCCAGGCAGAGCCCCTCTTCCGCCTTCTGCCTTCATTGATCTAGCCGGCGACCCGGCAGAGGAGCCCCTTCAGATAATCTCCTTCGGGGAAGTTGAGCGCAACCGGATGGTCGGCTCCGGGGCCCAGGCGCTGGATAATCTGCGCTTCGACGCCAGCGTCAAGCGCAGATCCGGCGATGATCTTCTGGAAGAGTTCGGCCGGGACGCCACCCGAGCAGGAGAAAGTGACGAGAAGGCCTCCCGGGCGCAGCAGCTTGAAGGCGAGCAGGTTGATGTCCTTGTAGGCGCGCGCCGCCTTCGCGACGTGCGCCGCCGTCGGCGCGAATTTCGGCGGGTCGAGCACCACCAGGTCGAACTCGCGGCGCTCGTCGCGGAAACGCCGCAGCAGGTGGAAAACATTGCCTTCGATCCAGGTCACGGCGGCGTTATTAAGCCCGGCGTTGCCGTGCGCGAGCTCGAGCGCCTCGGCGGAACTGTCGGCCGCCATCACTGAGCGCGCCCCGCCGGCCGCAGCGTTGATGGAAAATCCGCCGGTGTAGCAAAATCCATCGAGCACGTCGCGTCCGCTCGCGAGCGCGCGTACGAGCCGACGGTTGTCGCGCTGGTCGAGATAAAAGCCCGTTTTATGGCCACGCCCGAGGTCGATCTCGAACCTGAGGCCATTCTCGGAGACGACGACTCGGTCCGGCTCAGCCGGTCCGCGCAAGACTCCGAGGACGGGACTGAGGCCTTCGAGCTGGCGCACTTCCGCATCGGAGCGTTCCCACAGGCGCGTGGCACCACTCACCTCCATCAGCGCGTCCGCGATCGCCTCGCGCCAGCGGTCCGCACCAGCGCTGGAGAGCTGCATCACGATCGTATCGTCATAGCGGTCGGCAACGACGCCCGGTAAGCCGTCTGATTCGCCATTGACGAGGCGTATGGCGTTAGTGGTGCTCTCTTCGACCAGCAGGCGTCGCTGCTGAACTGCCCGTGTGATGCGTTCATTAAAGAACGCGCCGTCTATGGCGCGTTCTTTCCAGTCCCATACGCGGGCGACGATCTGCGACTTGGGGCTGTACGCCGCCACGCCGAGTATCTCCCCGGAAGCGGACCGAAGCTCAATCGTCTCGCCAGGCGCCGGGCTGCCCTGCACTCGCGCCACCGCGCCGGAGAACACCCAAGGGTGACGCCGCTTGAGGGATTTCTCCCGTCCGGGCTTGAGTATCAGCTTGTTCATGAACTAACCGCCGAGGCGCTGAGAGAAACGAGTTCTTCAGTGATAAAAACGAAAAGCAAATCTTATTGAACCGCGGAGAGACGGAGAGAACCAAAAAACAAAATCGAAAATCAACGCAAAATACAGTGCTCGAGAGCAGGTTGGTTCTTGTCCTGGTTCCTCTCCGTGTCTCGGCGGTTAATTAATTTCCATGAATCGTGAATGGTGAACCGATTTTGTTCTTCTTGGCGGGCTTGGCGTCTTGGCGGTTCAGCGTTGTTTCCGCTTCGCTCGCGGATGCGCCGCGTCGTATACCTTTGCCAAGTGCTGAAAATCCAAATGCGTGTACACCTGCGTCGTGGAAATGCT
>JAQBFV010000212.1:0-12169 GCA_032123035.1 Betaproteobacteria bacterium
CGTGAATCGTGAATCGTAAATTGTGAATTGCGATTTGCCGGCTTGAGTCGCCTCCGGATTCGCTCGAATCACGATCAACCCTGCTCTGCCAACACATCACGCCGTTCGGGCGATGCGATATAATCTCTTGATTTGTTGGAATTAGAAGACATGCAATACCAGACTGACGACATCCGCATCAAAGAGGTCAAGGAGCTCGTCACTCCTTCGCACGTGCTGCGCGAGCTGCCGCTCACGGAGGCAGCCGCCAAGACGACCTACGAGGCGCGACAGGCGATCCACCGCGTGCTGCACGGAGCCGATGACCGCCTGATCGTGATCATGGGGCCGTGCTCCATCCACGACGTCAAGGCCGCGAAGGAGTATGCCGGGAAGCTGCGCGAAGCGCGCGATCAGCTCGCCAACGATTTGCTGGTCGTGATGCGGGTCTACTTCGAAAAACCGCGCACGACGGTGGGATGGAAGGGGCTGATCAACGACCCGCGGCTCGACGGAAGCTTTGGCATCAACGAGGGGCTTCGCATCGGTCGCAGGCTGCTTCTCGACCTGAACGAGAGCGGCATGCCCGTGGCGTGCGAGTTTCTTGACATGATCACGCCCCAATACGTCGCGGACCTGGTCGCGTGGGGCGCGATTGGTGCGCGTACGACCGAGAGCCAGGTTCATCGCGAGCTGGCGTCTGGCCTGTCATGCCCGGTGGGATTCAAGAACGGCACGGATGGCAACGTGAAGATCGCGGTGGACGCCATTCGCGCGGCCCAGGCCCCGCACCATTTCCTATCGGTCACCAAGGGTGGCCACTCGGCGATCGTTTCAACGCTGGGCAACGAGGACGGCCACATTATTCTGCGCGGGGGCAGCAAGCCCAACTACGACGCTGCTAGCGTCGACGCGGCCGCGCGCACGCTGGCCGAGGCCGGCATGCCGGCGCGGCTCATGATCGATTTCAGCCACGGCAATTCGAGCAAGAAGCCGGAGAACCAGATCGAGGTCGGACACGAGGTCGCGCGGCAGATCGCGGGCGGTGAGGAGCGGATCGTCGGCGTGATGGTGGAGAGCCATCTCAAGGCGGGGCGCCAGGACCTGGTGCCCGGCAAAGAGCTCCTCTACGGCGTGAGCATTACCGATGGCTGCATCGCGTGGGAGGGGAGTCGCACGCTACTCGACGTGTTGGCCACGGCGGTGCGCGGCCGGCGCCTGAAGGCCGAGGCGAAACAATGACCGGTTTGCCCGCGGCAGCCGGGAGCGGGCGCGCGCTTATCGTGGGATAATGCGCCTGGGTCCCCCGGGGGGAAGACGGCGGAACTACAACGATGGCTCAAAACGACACGGAAACTGCAACCGGCCGGGGCATTCTGGAGAACCTCGAGCGGGTCGGCAAGGGTACCGCGATCGCCGAGACCATTTTTAGCCTGGTCGGAAAATCGCCTTTTTTCGCCGAGTTCTCGCGCGAGGACATCTCGATCCTTGCGAGCTACATGGACGTCTATCGTGCCGAATCGGGCCGGACCGTCATCCGCGAGCGTGATGGCGGCGATTTCATGCTGCTCGTCGTCGAAGGCTACGTCGACATCCACAAGCGCACCATGCGCCATGAATTGCAGCACATGACGACCGTGGGCCCCGGCATGACGCTGGGCGAGATGTCGATGATCGATGGCGAGCCCCGGTTCGCAAACTGTGTCGCAACCGAGCCTGTCGTGTTCGCGGTTCTGCACCGGGACGATATGGCAAAGATCATCCTCGACTATCCCAGCCTGGGTTCCAAGATCCTGGTCAAGCTGGTTTCCATGCTTTCCGTGCGGCTGCGCCAGACCAGCGCTCGGCTGCTGCAGATGATGGAAAAGTACTAAGAGCCCGTAAATCGTGAATTGTGAATTGTGATTCGTAAATGCGGCGCCTGGCGGGTTCTGCGGCGCCGTCCTTTGTTTTTCGTAACTCCTTTCCGGTTTTTTCGCACGCTGGCTCTGGCTGTTAGTGCGGTGTGTGCGAGCGCAGCGTCGTGGTCATTCGCGGCGGAGGCTGCGATCGAGCTTCGCGACGATCGGGACATCGTCGTGCGCCTCGCGGCGCCCGCGCAACGAATTGTCGCGCTAGCCCCTAATCTCACTGAGCTCGCTTATGCGGCCGGCGCCGGTCAACGCCTCGTCGGAGTCGCGAGCTTCAGTGACTACCCGGCAGCAGCGCGGCGCGTGACGCAGGTGGGTGACGCCGCCCGCGTGGACATCGAGAGCATCGTTTCACTTAAACCGCATCTGGTCCTGGCCTGGAAGAGCGGGAACCAGGCGGGCGACATCGACAAGCTCGTGCGGCTGGGTTATGCCGTCTTCGTAACCGAGCCGGTGCGACTGGCCGACATTCCGCGCCTGTTGCGCACCATAGGCGAGCTGGCCGGGACCGCGCCTGCCGCGGAGCGTGCCGCGCGGGCGTTCAAGGAAGGTGTCCAGTCGCTGCGTGCGCGCTACACTCGTTCGCGCAAAGTTCGCGCCTTCTACGAAGTTTGGCATCGCCCGCTCATTACCGTGAGCGATCGCCACATGATCGGCGACGTCATTACCCTCTGCGGCGGACAAAATGTGTTCGCTGACACTCCAGGATTGACGCCGACGGTCTCCCTGGAAGCGGTCATAGCGGCCGGCGCGGAAGCTGTCCTTGGCGGCGCCCGCTCGGGGAGCGAAGCCGACTTCAGGAGCGAATGGCGCCAGGCACCGCTCGCCGCGCTGCGGTCGCTGCCTGCGTTTTACGTGGATCCGGACCTCATCCAGCGCCAGACGCCGCGCATCCTGGAAGGCGCCCGGACCGTCTGCGCCGCGCTGGAGCAGGTGAGAAATAGCCGCAGATAAACGCTGATACTCCGGAAGAAGTGATGAATGATGGTGATGGGAAGTGTGATGGAAAATGGTGATGAAGCCGTCGAAGCGTCGGTACATCACTATTAATCACCACCATCTGTCATCACCAGTACTCATCACCATTTCCTCGTGAAGGGTCACCGGTCGCGCGGCTTCAGGAAGAAGGGGGCTTTACCTCACGAATGAGAAGCCCCGTGGTGGAGACGCGAAGCTCGAACTCCGCCGGGCCCGTTACCGGAACGAAGGTGGCCGAGCCGTACTCGGCGTCGAGCAGCGGTGCGAGAAATTCGTGGCGCCGGCGGAGCCCGTACAGATCTACCGGCCGGTCGCGGCCGAGTGAATGCACGGTGCGAGTTCCTGCGCGCTCTTCGTTGATCGCGTGGTAGCGTCCCGCCACGCGATCGAGCTCGTAGGCCGTGTGCAGCCCGAGCAGGTTCGCGAGCGGCTTCCACTTCAGGATGTGCGCGTCAACGTAGATCTCGTCTCCCGCCAGCTCGAAGGTGGCCTTGCGCCCGTCGGGATAGCGGAGCGTCGCGGTAAAACGTTGCGCGCCGGCCGGCCTGACCAGGATCCAGGCGGCAATTTCTTCGTGCGTGAGGGCGCGATAACCTTGAATGCCCAGCGCAATGGTGCCGCCGAGCGCACCCAGCGCGAGCAGCAGCAGCCCGAAAAGCGTGCGGCCTGCGAATCGCAGCAGGTGCGCCCGCCAGAGCGCGGCGAGGCCCGCGAGGATCAGGAGCGCGCCGAGCACTCCGCACGCGGCCGCAATGATGAAGAGCGGTGATGTCAGCAGCTGATCGATGTTCACGGACCGTTTCGACGGGCCTGCGCGCCCGTTCGCCGAGGGGCTGGCGCCGCGCGGGGTGCGCTATTTCGCGGCAGCGGATGCACCGCTCTGGTAGGTGATTTTCTTGGTGCCACCGTCGCAGCTGCCGACGACCTGTTGGTCCTTGACCTGCGCGTTCGGAACGATGGTCAACGTGAAGTGCTTCACCCCGTTGTTCCGGACTTTCGCCTCGATCTCGGCCTTGAGCTCCTCGCAGGGCTTTCTCTTCGCCAGGGCGGGCGATACTGCCAGCGCCAATACGATAAACGCAAAAAAATATTTCATGCCAACCTCCGTGCTCATTTGGGCAAAAACGCTCTCGGGCCCGCCTGTCGGTCGCGGGTCACTAGAAACGATCTCAAACAAACCCGTGAACTCAAAAACTCATTAACCACGGAATCACACGGAATTATACGGACGAAGACCTGAACCAGGAGCTGCGCTGAAGTGGAACAACAAATTCCGCGTGTTTCGGTGTGGTTCCGTGGCCGTGTTGTTCTTGAGATAGCTTCTAGCCGGAATCATACGCTAACGCAACACTCGCGCAGCTGCAAAGCAAAACGGGCACGACCTGTGCCCGTTTCCCTGCACTGCCAGCGGAGAGCCGCGACCGTTCATCCCTTACGAGTCACGCCTCATAGGAGTTTGACACACGGTCCTTTCATGACCACCGGTCCGGTGGGCGTGCCGCTCGGCGAACCGCCCTTGGGCTCGATGCTCATGGCGATGCCCCACGCGCCTTCGATGCGCGAGGCCAGTTCCGGGGTCAGTTTCATCACCTGGTCGACATCGGTCGTGATCAGCCCGAGGGAGACCGGTTTGTCCTTGCCCGGCGGCAGCATCCACAGCTCCCACTCCGTGCCCGGTGCCATGGTCGGATGTTTTTGCGTCACCTTGATCCGGATGTAAGGGTCGCGCACCGCCTGCATCGAGGGCCAGGACACGGTCATCGCGGGTTGTCCCTGCGTGTCGTTCATGACCGCGACCATCGACATGGGCGGCTGCGCTTCGGGAGCTACGCCGATGACGATGGCGAGCACGAGCGCGAAGGCGGCCCCGGAGGCGGCAAGCCCACGCCACAGGGCAAGGCTTTGCCACCAGCGCGGCTGGCGCGCCTCGCCGGCGATGCGTTGCGAGAGCGCGTTCCATACGCGTGCCGGGGGCGCGATATCGGTTGCGGCGTGCGCCAGCGGGGTGAGCTTGTCTTCCCAATCCGTGACCCGGCTGCGCAGCGCGGGGTCGTAGCGCATGAGCGCCTGGAAGCGCGCCCGCGCCCGGCCGCGGAGCGTTCCGAGCACGTATTCCGCGGCGAGCTTCTCGCCCAGTTGAGGATTGCGGTATCTCATGGGTTATTTCCCTTCTCGAGGCAGCCCTTGAGACGCTCCAGGCCGCGCCGGACCCAGGTCTTCACGGTACCCAGCGGCTGGTTCATGTGGCTCGCCACTTCCGAATGGCTCATTCCGTGGAAGAAGGCGAGCATGATGCTCTGGCGCTGCCGGGCTTCGATCTCCTCGAGGCAATGCGCCAGCGCTGCTGCATCGCCCGACGCCATCAACTGCTCAACTGGCCCGGGATTCTCGTCCTGCCACGCTTCCACGGCGATCTCGTACTCATCGCCCGTCGCTTCCTGCTGCGGCCGGCGAAGCCAGTCCAGACACCGGTTGCGCACGATACTCGTCATCCAAGTGAGCGGCGCGCTCTTGGCAACGGCGTAGTCGGCGGCGTGGTTCCAGATGTTCATATAGCACTCCTGCAGCACCTCTTCAGCCCAGTCCTGTCTTCTCAATATACGTAGCGCAACGCCAAACAGTTTCGGCGCAGTGAGAGAATATAACTCACTGAATGCGCTCTGATTTCTTAGTGCGGACTGGGACAAGAGCTCAGCCAGCCGGCTGGCCTGGGCGTCACGGAGCGGTTCACTCATCGATTCTTCCCCTGCTGCCACAGCACATCCGGGCGCCCCGCTTCCCGGTTGAGCACGCGGGCGAGGACGAACAAGAGGTCGGAGAGACGGTTCAGATACTGCACCGCGAACGCCGGCACGGCTTCCTTTGCGGCCAGCGCGACTACCCGGGTTTCGGCCCGGCGGCATACAGACCGCGCGACGTGGGCGAGGGCGGCGGAGCGTGCGCCACCGGGCAGCACGAAGTCCTTTAGCGGCGGCAGCCCGGCATTGAACTGCTCGAGCAGCTGCTCCAGCCGGGCAACGTGGCTTTCGCTCATCAGGGCATGACCCGGGATGCTGAGTTCGCCGCCCAGGTCGAACAGGTCGTGTTGCGCATTCTGCAGGCCGGCACCGACCGTACCGGGCAGGGTTTCCGCGAGCAGCACGCCGAGGGTACTGTTCAGCTCGTCCACCGCACCGATTGCCTCGATGCGCGGCGCGTCCTTCGCAACTCGCGAGCCGTCGGCGAGGCCGGTCGTGCCGCCGTCGCCGGTGCGCGTATAAATTTTGGTCAGCCGATTAGCCATGCGGAACACCTTGTTCAATTATAGCGGGGCGCGACACGAGTTGCGCCGAGCGCCTGCGTGGGCCCGTGCCGGGCTCTTGAAGTAGCGTCGGTCCCGTTGCTTTATCATGTCGCCCATACGGCTCTGTCACCCAATGTTATTTCCTCCCATTCCGGATCCCCATGGCGTGGCCGTGATGGCGCTTGTCGTTATCGCCCTCGTCATGTTCGCGTCCGGCCGGATCCCCCTCGAAACCTCTTCGCTGGTGATCGTCGGCCTGTTGGTGGTCGGATTCGAACTCTTCCCCTATACCGTTGATGGTGCAACGCTCCACTCGAGCGAATTCTTTTACGGCTTCGGTCATGAGGCCTTGGTCGCGGTGTGCGCGCTGATGATTCTTGGCCGCGGGCTCGAGTCGACCGGTGCGTTGCAACCACTCGCAACGGGCCTCGCGCGCCTTTGGACACGCGCTCCCGCATTTTCGTTCCTGGCCACTTTGGTGTGTGCCGCATTCTTCAGTGCGTTCGTCAATAACACGCCGATCGTCGTGCTGCTCCTGCCCATTCTCGTCGGCGTCTCGCTGCGCAGCGAGACACGGGCTTCCGCTGTGTTGATGCCCATGGGTTTCGCGACCCTGGTCGGAGGCATGGCCACCACGATCGGCACCTCGACCAACCTCCTCGTGGTCTCGGTGGCAGCGGACCTCGGGGTAAAGCGCTTCGACATGTTCGACTTCGCATTGCCCGTCCTCGCGGCCAGCGTTCCGGCATTCGCATATTTGTGGCTCGTGGCACCCCGGCTGCTGCCGGAGCGCACGCCGCCGCTCAGGGACACCTCACCGCGCGTATTCGAGGCTCTGCTGCATGTGGACGAGGAGAGCGCAGCGAAAGGCATGACTATCGAGCAGGTGCGTGAGAAGACCGGCGGCAACATCCGGATCCGGTCGGTCGAGCGCGGCGGCGGACTGGTGCTGTCTCCGGTGGCTGCACTTACCGTGTGCGCCGGAGACCGGTTGCGCGTTCAGGACACGCCGGACAATCTGAAGGAATTCGAGCGCCAGCTGGGCGCGAAGTTGCACAACATCGGCGAGGAGGAGCAGCCTGTCACCGAGGAACACCCGCTGTCGGCGGAGGATCAGCAGATTGCCGAGATCGTAATTACCGAGAGTTCGCACCTGAACCGGCGCACCCTCACGGAGGTGCGTTTCGTCGAGCGCTACAACCTGATTGCCCTGGCTATACACCGCGCAGGTGCGGCGGGCCCACGCGCAGCCGACGTATCCGATGTCCGTCTGCAGGGCGGGGACGTTCTGCTCGTGCAAGGTTCCGAGAAAAATATCGCGGCTCTGCGCACGACGGGTCGGCTGCTCGTGCTTGATGCGACGGTCGATTTGCCGCGCACACGGCGCGCGCCGCTCGCGCTCGCGATCATGTTCGGTGTTGTGGCCGTAGCGGCCCTCGGCAGCGTTCCGATCGCGGTCAGTGCGCTGATCGGTGTAATCCTGATGCTGGCGACGCGCTGCCTCGAATGGGATGACCTCACGTCCGCTCTCAGCGCACAGGTGGTGATGATCATCGTGGCGAGCCTGGCGCTCGGGCTCGCTCTCATGCGAACCGGCGGGGCGGACTATGTGGCACGGCTCTATGTGGCCCTCGCGGCAGGTCTGCCCCCCACGATCGTGATGAGCGGGCTCATGGCCGTCATAGCAGTGCTAACCAATATCATTTCGAACAACGCGGCTGCGGTAATCGGCACGCCCATTGCAGTGAGCATTGCCCAGCAGCTTGATTTGCCGCTCGAACCTTTCGTGCTCGCGGTCCTGTTCGGCGCGAATCTGAGCTTCGCGACGCCCATGGCTTACAAGACCAACCTGCTGATTCTTTCAGCGGGCGGCTACACGTTCTCCGATTTCCTCCGCGCTGGCGTCCCGCTCACCGTCATCATGTGGGCAGCGCTGTCCGCGGCGCTCGCGCTGCTTTACGGGCTCTAGCCGTGGGCCTCGACTAAACACCAGGAAACGCTGATCCAACAAAACGTGCTGGCGGGTGATGCGCGTACCGGGAGCCGCTCGTGTGAGACGGTGCGGAGCCGGCTACTCCGTGGTTGCGGCCGTGGCCCGGGGCTCGCCGTTGGGCAGGGCGGCATGACACTCCCGGAAGATGCGCAGGGTGCAGTGCCGGCAAATCTCTGAATCCAGCTGGCGGTAGATTGTCGAGACCGGCCGGGTTTTGACGGAGAACAGGTGTTCCTCCGGGATATCCTCGAGATAACCGCCGCGCTTCAGGAACGCATGAACGGCGTCCTTCATGCGATAGAAGTAAAGCCCGCCACCCATCCGCTTGCGCCGCCTCGCTTCCTGCGCGAGCATTTCTGCGCCCGCCATATCCACGAAATTGATGCCGCTTGCAGCGATGAGCACGTGCTTTTGCCGCGGATCGCGCGCGTCGATTGCCTCGAGATGGCCCTGCACGTGGTCGATCGCCCCGAAAAAGAGCGACCCATTCACCCGCACCATCTTGAGCTGCGGGCAATCGGGCAATCCGCCGTCATCCGTAAAGTGGTAGCTGTCGGGCGCCGGATCGGGTTTGACGTCGAGCAGCTGCGGCCGTGAGGTCCGGGTGAGATAAAGCATGACCGACATGAGCACGCCGGCATAGATCGCAAACTCGAGGTCAGCGAACAGCGCGGCGGAGAACGTTAGCGCCATGACCACCGTCTCCGGCCGGCTGGTGCGCACGACGGCGCGGATATAGTGCACATCGATCAGGCTATAGGCGACCATGAACAGGATCGCAGCCATGACGGCAAGTGGCAGGTAGGCGACAAGGGGTGATACCAGAAGCAGGATGGCAACGAGGAGAACGGCGGCCAGGATGGCCGCCAGCGGCGTGCGTGCGCCGGCCTCGTAGTTGAGGCCGCTGCGGTTGAACGAGCCGCTGCTCGCGTACGCGGAAAAGAAGCTGCCCACCACGTTCGACAGCCCCTGGCCGATGAACTCCTGGCTGCCGTCGATGCGCTGGCCGGATTTGACGGCAATGGCGCGTGCAATGGAGACCGCCTCGGTGAGCGCCAGTATGGTCACGGCAAACGCGACCGGCAGGGTCTTCTTGAGCGTGTCGGCTGACAGATCGGGGCGAGACAGCTCAGGAAAGCTGCCAGGGAGTGCGCCGACCGTGGCGATTCCCGTAGCTGCCTTGCCGAAGATCGTATCGAGCGCCACGGCGCAGGCCGTGCCGGCGATCATCGCCGCGATCATGTAGGGAAACCGCGGAAAAAAGCGGCGGGATGCCATTGCGACAATGAGCGTCACTACGCCCACCGCGGTGACGTAGGGATTGATCGCATCGGCTGCCAACGCGAAGTGATACCAGGTATCGGTAAAGGAAGCACCGCGCGGAATGTCGACGCCAAAGAAGTTCTTCACCTGCGCCGCAAAGATCAAGCACGCGGCGCCCGCGGTGAAGCTCACCACGACGGTATGCGAGATGAAGTTGACGAGCGCTCCCATCCGCGCCAGACCCATCGCGAGCTGGAACAGGCCGGTCAGAAACGTCAGCGTCAGCACCAGCTTGATGTACTCGGGCGAGCCGGGTATCGCCAGAGCGCTGATGCTGGCAAAAACGAAAATCGATATGACGTTGGTGGGCCCTGACACAAGGTGCCAGGACGAGCCAAACAATGCCGCGATGATGGCCGGGACGATGGCCGCGTAGAGGCCGTATTGCGGCGGCATGCCGGCCAGGGTCGCGAACGCTACGCCCTGCGGCAGCACAACGATTGCGCCAATGACTCCGGCAAGCGCGTCGGCGCGCAGGGTCACGCGGTCTACGCGCGGCCACCAGCGCAGCAATGGGAACAGGCGGAACGCCCAGTCGCGGGCCATGCGGGATGACGGCGTCACGTTGCGACCGGAGGTGGAGCCATCACGTGATTATCCAGCATCCGGCGTACATCGTGAAGGCACTGCCGCGCGTTTTTCTTCCAGTCGCCACTCACGATTCACGAAGTCTTGTGCTTGAATTCGCACAGATCGCGAATCAAGCACTTCCCGCATTCCGGCTGGCGCGCCTTGCATACGTAACGCCCGTGCAGGATCAGCCAGTGATGAGCGTCGTGCCGAAATTCTTCGGGCACCCCCTCGAGTAGCTTGCGCTCGACCGCAAGCACGTCCTTGCCAGGGGCGAGGCCGGTGCGATTGGCCACGCGGAAAATATGGGTGTCAACCGCGATCGTCGGCTCGCCGAACGCGGTGTTGAGGATGACATTGGCGGTTTTGCGCCCGACGCCGGGAAGGCCCTCCAGCGCCTCGCGCGTCCGGGGCACCTCACTGCCATGCTGCTCCACCAGCCGCTTGCACGCTGCAGCAAGGTTCTTCGCCTTCGTTCGGTAGAGCCCGATGTGCCGGATGTGGCGCTCGATTCCCTTGCGCCCCAGCTTGATCATTTCAGCCGGCGTGTTGGCGGCCGTGAACAGTCCTGGTGTCGCGAGATTTACGCTCTTGTCAGTCGCCTGTGCCGAGAGCACGACCGCGACCAACAGCTCGAACGGGGACTCGAACGCGAGCTCGGTGCGCGGGGCTGGGTTTGCCGTCAGGAGGCGCTCGAACAGGCGCTGAATGTTACGGGGTTTCACGTGGCGGCGTAGCGGGTGCTTTCGGCGGACCGGCTGCGAATTCTACCGGCTTTCGGACGGATACGAAGGGGGCTGATTTTCCGCGCAGAACCTCGGGCTGGGCTGAGCTAGCTCACGACGCGCTGGTCGCGCGCGGCGGGGCAGCGATGGCGCCGCGCGGGTGGGCTCTTTATAATCGACCGATCGAGGAGTGCCGCGGGCGATGAGCCGTTATCTGACCGTTTTGATTGCGATGCTGGCCTCGGTACACTTCGGTCTGCTGTCAGCCTGTGCGGCCGAGCAGGTTACCGTCGAGCGCGAGTCGCGCCTTCACGCCGAACCCCGGCTTGACGCGCCCGAGGTCGCGGTCGCAGCGTCGGGCACCGTCGCCGAGGTCCTGGGCAAGAGCGGGGCGTGGCTCAATGTCAAGACGCCGTCCGCTGCCGGTTGGCTCTTTTCCTTCAACGTGCGTTTCATCGTGAAGCCGGCCGACACTGCGCAGGGATCGTCGGGCGGGGGCGATTCGGCGATCGGCCGTCTGTTCGGGCCGCGGCGTGGTGTCAATGTGACGAGCACGATCGGCGTGCGCGGCCTGGGAAAAGAAGATCTGCGACAAGCGCAGTTCAGCACCGAGCAGATGCAGCGGCTCGACGGGTTCGCGTCGTCTAAGGAAGCGTCCGAGGAAAGCGCCCGCGCGAAAGGCCTGACGGCGGCGCAGGTCGATTACCTTCAGGCAGCGGCGCAATGATCAAGGGCGCGCTCCCATGGGTGATCGCGGTGGCGCTAATGAGCGCCGTGCTGGGCCCGGCAAGCGCCGCCTCGATAGATCTCGGCCGCATCTTCGACATCGGCAAGGACGTCGCGACGGCCGCAACCGGTCTCAGCGAGGACGAGGAGATCGCGGTTGGGCGGGAAATCGCTGGGCGCACGCTTGGCGCGGCGCCTTTGGTGAATGATCCCGAGCTGCAGGCATACGTCAACCTGGTCGGCCGCTGGGTGGCGGTACAGGCGGAGCGGCCAGATCTGCCCTGGCACTTCGGCGTCATTGACAGTCCTGCGATCAACGCGTTCGCGGCGCCGGGCGGAACCGTGCTGGTGACCCGCGGGCTCTACGAGATTCTCGACGACGAGGCGCAACTCGCCGGCGTGCTCGGTCACGAGATCGGCCATATCGTGCGCCGCCACCACATCACGGTCATGCAGCAGAGCGCGGCGGTCTCTGCCGGGGCGAAGATCGCGCAGGGCGCGGACCGGTCCTACTTGGTAAACAATCTGATTGGCACGGGGGCGGAAGTCTTTGCGCGCGGCCTCGACAAGGACGCCGAGTTCGAAGCTGACCGGGTCGGCATCGTGCTCGCCGCGCGCGCGGGCTACAACCCCTATGCCTTTATCGAGGTGCTGCACAAGCTGGCCGCGCGCGGCGCGGAGG
>JAQBFV010000213.1:0-2830 GCA_032123035.1 Betaproteobacteria bacterium
CATCCGTGACGCCTACTTCATTGGCTCGTCTTAAAGCTTCCCGTTTGAACTCCGCGCTATATCTCTTCCTTCGTGTCATATAACACCTCCCAGCGCATTATCGCGCCAAAGTTAGGTGTCCACGAAATCAATGCAAGACCACGTTGCGGAACATCCAGAAAGTAAAAATCAGCATCAAATGAACTCTCGCTCAGTCCAGGGGCGGGTTCGTCTGTCATACGGGAATTGAGTCATCGCGGGGTGGTGGGCGCGCGTGCAGTTGCCTTGCCGGCAAAGATTCCGGTGGTACAGGGGGCGCTTCGGTCGCATCTGGTGCCAGAACTAGGCAGCTGAAACTTGTCTGATTGCCCGAAAAGGTGCTTAATAATTCCTATGCACATTGTGAGGTAGATCAGGACCTTGCCATGCCTCGTAGTCTGCATCGAAGACCCACCACGAATGGCGAAGATTCTAGCGCACGTCCAGCGGCGTCATACCTCGACGGGCCGCGCAGCGCGCGGCCCACCGACCGATTCACACCGGAACTTAATGCTGAACTGATCGCATGGGCAACCGGCCCAGAGGGGCATTCGGCTGCGATCGGAAAATCGTGCCATCCGCTCGAACACCGGCGTCCAACCTGCTGTGACCTTCGCCCTCGATGCAGCGCCAGCCAAAAGCGCTTAAGTCCAGTTCTGGGTGACCACGAGAAATCGGAGTGACGTCACCCTCGACGGCTACCGCAGCGGTGGCATCCTCCATGTGCCGCGTCCGTCGGGGACGGCCGCCTTCTGCGTCGCAGGCGAAGAGGACTGGCTCGCGACCGACGCGTCGTCGCCAATCGTCGGGATGAAATCCGGCGGAACACGCATCTGTGTCGCCTGCTCGAACGCATAAGCGAAGCCGATCAGCGTCGGCTCGTCCCAGCGGCCGCCGATGAACGTGATGCCGAGCGGGAGCGGTCCCACGTAGCCCGCAGGCACCGTCATGGCTGCATAGCCGGCAATCGCTGACGGCCCCGACGACCCGACGAACGTCGAGAAATCGCCCCCGAGGTCACCATTGACCGGGTCGGTGACCCAGGCCGGGCCGTTCGTCGGAGCAATGATCGCGTCGAGATCGTTCGCGGCCAGCGTGTCGTCGACAGCCGCCTGGGCGACCGGCGTCGCGGCCGCGCGAGCCGCGGCGCATGCCGGATCGCTGCGGCCGCCGGTTGACTCGGCGATTTCGAAGATCAGGGAATTCCAGTCGGACTCCGGCGCTCCGGACTCGAGATCCGGGTTGGCGTTATTGAAGTCGATCAGATCCTGCAGCGTCTTCGGGTAGCCGGCTTCGGTGTAGGCGTCGAGATACGAGGCTATGTCGGTCTTGAACTCGCAGAGCAGCGCCTCGAACTCCGGGCCATAGGCCGGCTCGATCGGGATCCTGATGTTGTCAATTACTGTCGCGCCAGCCGCTTCGAGCGTCGCGATCGTGTCGTTGATCATCGCGTCGACTTCGGGGCTGGCGTTCGGGTCATAGGTTCCTTCGCGCCAGACGCCAATACGAGCGCCCTCGAGCGCGTCGGCGCGGAGATACTGCGTATAGCCGCTGGGGACATTGCCGACCTGCCCGCTCGTTGCCGGATCGTTGGCGTCCACGCCAGCCATCGCACCGAGGAGCACTGCTGCGTCGGTCACGTTGCGGGCCATCGGCCCGGCGGTGTCCTGGTCGGCCGTGATCGGGACGATACCCGCCCGGCTCAAGAGCCCGAGCGTAGGCTTGATGCCGGCGTTCGCGTTGGCGCCCGCGGGGCACACAATCGAACCATCGGTCTCGGTGCCGACGGCGGCAACTGCGAGGTTAGCGGACACAATGACGCCGGCTCCGGAGCTCGAGCCGCAGGGATTGCGATCGAGGACGTAGGCCATGTTCGTCTGGCCACCGATCCCGCTCCAGCCGCTCGACGCCGGTCCGGATCGGAAGTTCGCCCATTCGGACAGGTTGGCCTTGCCGATGATCAGGGCACCCGCGGCCTCGAGTTGCTGGACGATGAACGCGTCGTCCGGCGTACTGCCGGCGAGCGCCCACGAGCCGGCGGTTGTCGGCATGCCGGTCGTGCCGATGTTGTCCTTGACGATGATTGGGATGCCGAGGAGCGACCGGTGATCGCCGCGGCGGCGTGCCGCGTCAGCCGCGCGAGCGTCGGCGAGCGCCGTTGGGCTGACGGTTATGACGGCGTTAAGGGTCGGGTTGAGCTTTTGGATGCGTCGCAGGTAGAACTGGGTCAGCAGCACGGAATTCAGTCGGTTCGCGTCCATCAACTCCTGGAGCTCTGGAATCGTGGTCGCGTCGATGTCAATGCCCGCGGCGCGTGTGTCTGTCGGGTTGCCTTGGGGGCCGGCGGGCGGCGCGGCGCCGGAAATTCCAGGCAGGGGAGCCAACAGAGCCGTGAGGGCGAGAGATACTAAAATTTTTGGTGCTTTTTTCATTGTAAGGATCCGTTTCGTTGTTTGATTTTTAAAACCGATCCTTAGTTTGGGGATCGGTAGCTTTCCATCGCCATCATCTGATGAGGTTGGTTGTTCAAGCATAGTTCAACATTGGGTTTTATGCTTGACAGACTGGTTAAATGAACAATCCAGGGTAAAGTGCGCACAACCAAAGCACTGCTATTGGCCGACTCCAGCACGTCACGTCGCTGAATTTTACGTCCTTTGAATAACCGCTTAGTGGCTAGCACTGGTCCATCACTTCAAGCTGTTGGCTTTAACCGGAGTCGACCCTTTGCAGAACTGCTTCCTCGTCGGACGAACAGAGTAAAGCGTTGCGGTGTGTTCCGTCGACCCACCGTAACTCGCGGTGGTTGGCT
>JAQBFV010000214.1:0-3462 GCA_032123035.1 Betaproteobacteria bacterium
CGTGCGCGGCACGGGCAGCTACATCAACGGCACAAACGGCGAGAGCCAGGGCGTGATCCCCTTCCTCAAGCTGCACAACGACCAGCTCGTGGCCGTGAACCAGGGCGGCAAGCGCCGCGGCTCCGGCTGCGCCTATCTGGAGTGCTGGCACAACGACGTGCTGGATTTCCTCGAACTGCGCCGCAACACCGGGGACGACCGCCGCCGCACGCACGACATGAACACGGCCAACTGGATTCCGGACCTGTTCATGAAGCGCATGGAAGCGCGCGAGCCGTGGACCCTGTTCCGATCCAATGAAACGCCGGACCTGCACGATCTCTACGGCCAGGCCTTCGAGCAGCGTTACATCGAATACGAGCGCATGGCCGACGCGGGCAAGATTCTGGGCCACCGCATCCCCGCCCTGGACCTGTGGAAGCTGATGCTCAAGATGCTCTTCGAGACGGGACACCCCTGGATCACCTTCAAGGATCCCTGCAACCTACGCAGCCCGCAGCAGCACGTTGGCGTGGTGCATAGCAGCAATCTGTGCACCGAGATCACGCTGAATACCTCCGCGGACGAGATCGCGGTCTGCAACCTGGGCTCGGTGAATCTCGTCGCGCACATGACCGACAGCGGGCTCGACTTTGAGAAGCTGCGCCGCACGATCGGCACGGCGATGCGGATGCTCGATAACGTCATCGACATCAACTACTACGCGGTCGAAAAAGCACGTACCTCGAATCTGCGCCACCGGCCGGTCGGCATGGGCATCATGGGCTTCCAGGACTGCCTCTACCGGATGCGGATTCCGTACGCGTCGAAGGCGGCCGTCGAGTTCGCCGACCGCTCGATGGAGATGGTGGGCTACTGCGCCTACTGGGCATCGACCGAGCTGGCCGAAGAGCGCGGACGCTACGGTTCGTTCGACGGCTCGCTATGGAACGCCGGCGTTCTGCCCCAGGACACGCTGGACCTGCTCGCCGCAGAGCGGGGCGGCTACGTCGAAGTCGACCGTTCCTCGACGCTCGACTGGGAGGCGCTGCGCGAGCGCATCGCGACGCACGGCATGCGCAATTCGAACTGCGTTGCGATTGCGCCGACCGCGACCATCGCCAACATCATCGGCGTCTCGGCCTCGATCGAGCCCACCTACCAGAACCTCTACGTGAAGTCGAACCTGTCGGGCGAGTTCACGGTGGTGAACGAGAATCTGGTCGCCGATCTCAAGCAGCTGGGTTTGTGGGACGAAGTGATGATCGCGGACCTGAAGTACTTCGACGGCAATCTCGGGCGCATCGACCGCGCCCCGGCGGAGTTGCGCCGCCTGTACGCGACCGCCTTCGAGATCGAGCCGCAGTGGCTGGTCGAGGCGGCGGCGCGCCGCCAGAAGTGGATTGATCAAGCCCAGTCGCTGAACATCTATATGGCCGGCGCCTCGGGTCGCAAGCTCGACGAGACCTACAAGCTGGCCTGGATGCGAGGTCTCAAGACGACCTACTACCTGCGCTCGATGGGCGCGACGCACGCGGAGAAATCGACCGTGCGCGCCGGACAGCTGAACGCGGTGCCGATGACCGAGGGGTCCGCGGGCGTCGCCGCCGACGCGCCCACGGTCTGCGGCCTGGACGATCCGGATTGCGAGGCGTGCCAATAGGTGCGCCGCAGACAGGAAACGACGCGATGTTGAGCTTTGATGACGAACGCACGGGCGGCGCCCTTCCGGGGCTGACCGTGCAGCCGGCGAGCGGCTTCGTCTCAGGCGCCGGCGGGGCCGCGGAGCGTTTTTCTGCCGGCAACGCCTTCCGACGCATCCGGGTCGAGGACAAGCGCGTCATCAACTCGACCGCCGACGTCAACCAGCTCGTGCCCATCAAGTACCGCTGGGCGTGGGACAAGTACCTCGCGGCTTGCGCCAATCACTGGATGCCGCAGGAAATCAACATGAGCCGCGACATCGCCCTGTGGAAGGATCCGAACGGGCTGTCCGAGGACGAGCGCCGGGTCGTCCGACGCAATCTCGGGTTTTTCGTCACCGCGGATTCCCTCGCCGCCAACAACATTGTGCTCGGGACCTACCGCCACATCACGGCCCCGGAGTGCCGCCAGTACCTGCTGCGGCAGGCCTTCGAGGAGGCGATCCACACCCACGCCTACCAATACATCGTCGAAAGCCTGGATCTCGACGAGAGTGAGATCTTCAACGCCTATAACGAGATCCCATCGATCCGTGACAAGGACGAGTTTCTGATCCCGTTCATCGACATCCTCACCGATCCGGGGTTCCGGACCGGCACGACTGCGAATGACCAGAGCCTGCTCAAGAGCCTGATCGTGTTCTCCTGCCTGATGGAAGGCTTGTTCTTCTACGTTGGCTTCGCCCAGATCCTGTCGCTCGGGCGGCAGAACAAGATGACGGGCGCGTCAGAGCAGTACATGTACATCCTGCGCGACGAGTCGATGCACTGCAATTTCGGCATCGATCTCGTAAACCAGATCAAGCTCGAGAACCCCCAGCTTTGGACGGCGGCGTTCCGCGAAGAGCTGAGCGAATTGTTCCGCCGCGCGGTCGAGCTCGAGTACCGCTATGCCGAGGACACGATGCCACGTGGCGTGCTGGGACTGAACGCACCCATGTTCAAGGAGTATCTGCGCTTCATCGCCAACCGGCGGTGCCAGCAGATTGGTCTTGAGCTGCTGTTTCCGGGGGCGAGCAATCCCTTTCCCTGGATGAGCGAAATGATTGACCTGAAGAAAGAACGCAATTTCTTCGAAACCCGAGTGATCGAGTACCAGACCGGAGGTGCGCTGAGCTGGGACTGATCCCGGCTTCGCTCAGACGACATGCAAGAGGAGTCAGATACGATGCATCGGGTGACTGCCTGCAAGGCAGAGGACGACTACAAACTCTGGTTGCGATTCGACGACGGGCTCGAAGGCAGCGTATTCTTGGGAAACTTGCTTGAGATCGGAGCCTTCAGGCTTTGGCGTGACGTGCTTGAATTTGAGAAAGTAAGCGTAGATCCGCAGACCGCAACAGTGACCTGGGAAGGCGGGATCCGGCTCGATCCGGACATCCTGTATCAGGATCTGCTTGCGAGGAGTGGGCGCGAGTGAGGCGCCAAGAATTCAGCACGCCGGTGTTGGGGAAACCCGACCGGCGGTTGAATAGTCGCACCGATGAAATAAGCTTTGCCGGCGGCGTTTTTATCATCATTAAGTGCCGGGGACGGGAAACCTGGCAGTTTTTGAAGCACAAGGGGCATCTTGTCAATCACGCCGGTACCCGCGCAATGATTTTTAGACCATATCACCTGTTGGGGGTTGAAACTGCTACGTCGGTTTTGACAGCCAGCCAATTGAACCTATCGACCGGCGGCACAGACCCTCAGCCCCGGGTTAATGTGGGAGTTCGGGCAATCCGAACGTTGCAGCAGGGCGATCGATTAACCTTGGAACCGGATCACTCGATAGTGG
>JAQBFV010000215.1:0-14886 GCA_032123035.1 Betaproteobacteria bacterium
CCGTAATAGTAGTACCACTGCGCCATATACGCGGTCTGCGCACTCATTTCCGCGTAGAGCTTGCCGTTGTCGCGCACTTCCATCTCTGCAAGGAATTTCGATTTCTCTCCGATGAGATCAGCGAGCTTGCGCAGGAGGGCACCGCGCCTCGACGGCGTGAGCTTCGGCCATTCGCCTGAAGTGAACGCCTTGTGTGCCGCCCGGACGGCGCGATCCGCATCCTCCGCGTTCCCCCGGGGGATAAGCGCCCAGGGCTTCCCGGTGAAGGGATTGTCGCTTTCGAACGTGTTCCCGGAGGCGGCGTCCACCCATTCGCCTCCAATGAACATTTTGTATCTAGTGAGTGTACTGGTCGGGGTATCCATACATAACCTCCGTTGCCGGTAACTGGTGATGAGAAATGGTGATGAAAAAGGGTGATGCGAAGTGGTGATAAAAACCAATTTGATTTTCCATCACCATTAATCATCACCAATAATCATCACCAGTATCCATCACCAGTATCCATCGATTGCTTATTCGAAAGCCTTGCTTCCCAAAAGGGCTTGGCGAAAGCGATTCTTGAGTGCAGCGCCATCGCGCAGCGGCAGCACCATCGGCGCAGGCCGTGTCGTGACCTTGATGGCGGCGAACACGGGCCCGGGCTGTCGGTGCAGGCGCGAAATCCAGGGCTTGAGCTGCGCCGCGCTGTAGACCGTGCCCGCAGCACGGAATCCTGACGCCTTCGCAACGCCAGCGAGCTCTACCCCGAGCCGGGTGTGCGTCAACTGCATGCCGGTCTCCCCGTAGCGCTCGTTGTCGATGACGATGACTGCGAGGTTGCGCGGCTGCTGCACGCCGATCGTCGCCAGCGACCCGAGCCCCATCAGCATCTCGCCGTCGCCCGTGATGACGAGCACGCGCCGTTTCGGCTGGGCGAGCGCGAGCCCGAGCCCGATCATGGCCGCCCCGCCCATGCCGCCCCACAGGTAGAAGTTGAGCGGACTCTCGTCCGCCGCGGCGATGTCCCAACAGGGCGCGCCGAGGCCGGCCACCACGAGCGCGTCGCCGCGCTGCTTCAAAATATCAGCGACGACCTGGCGCCGATCGAGGATTGGCTGTCGATACTTCATGATTTACCCTTCGCAAAGACTAACTGAAATCCACCGAAGCGCGCTGACCATATGGAAGAGGTGATGAATACTGGTGATGAATACTGGTGATGAATATTGGTGATGAATATTGGTGATGAGTACTGGTGATGGAAAACCGATTGGTTTTTATCACCATTTCGCATCACCATTTCTCATCACCAGTACCCATCACTATCTGCTTTTCGGTGGTCACTTGAACTGCTTCGCCCCGATCACGCGCTGCGAGATGAGCACGGCCACTGCACGGGAGGTATTGAACGCGAGCCGGACGGCCGCCGACACGGTGTCACCGACTTCGCCCGCATGATCTACCGTGCGCACCGGAACGCCCATCGCCGCGAGCGCCGGGCCGGTCGCCTGCGACATGGGCACCTGCCATGGATTGAACTCGCCCCACTCGCCGCGCATCGTGATTAGCATGGGCAGGGGCACACGGCATTCCTGGACCATGCCGAGCATGTTGATACAGTTGCCCGAACCGCTCGACTGCATTAGCAGGACGCTGCGCTCGCCGCCAAGCCACGCGCCGACTGCCAGCGCCACGCCTTCTTCTTCAGTCGTGAGCGGAACGGCACGCAAGTGCCGGTCCGCGCGGACAAGCTCGATGAGGCGAGCATGCCCGGAATCCGGCACATAGGTGACTTGGCGTATGCGCTGATCGCGCAGCACGCGATGGATGTCGTCCGGCCACGATTCGGAAGAACGTGACCTGTGATCCGTGACCGATGACCGGCCGCCGCCTTTAAGTTCTACTCGTCTCATATTTCGCTTGCCCTTCATTCCACATCATGACTTCATTTCTGGAACCTGGAACCTGGAACCTGGAACCTGGAACCTGGAACCTGGAACCTGGAACCTGGAACCTGGAACCTGTCGTTGCCGCGGGGAGGAGAAAAGGTGTCAGGAACCTTTTCCTCAACTACGGTAAAGAACCGGCGGCACCATTAGTTTACGTGATTGTCAGGGCTGGCCGGCCCGCGGCCGCCGCCGGATAGTGGACCAGACGTGCAGCCCGACCGTCAGCGCCGTAAGCGCGAGAAACAGCAGCGCAAAACCGCTCTCGAAGAAGATGCCGTGATGGCCCTCGCTGAGGATGAGCGCGGTCCGGTACTGCTGTTCGAGCGTTTCGCCCAGCACCAGGCCCAGCACCACCGGCGCGACCGGAATTCGCACGCGCTGGAGCCCGTAGCCCACGAGGCCCATGATGCCCATGAGATAGACGTCAAAGATCGAGTGGCGAATCGCGTACGAGCCGAGCACGCACAGCACGATGATGCAGACGGCCAGAAGATGCGGCGGCACCTGCAGCACGCGCACGAACAGCCGGATCCCCCACAACTGCACGATGAGTATGACGACGTAGGCGAGCACGATCGCGATATAGAGTGCGTAGATCGTCCCGAGGTGGGTGCGGAACAGCATGGGGCCAGGCTGCAGCCCGTGAACCAGCAGGCCGCCGAGAATGACGGCGGTGGCCGGATCGCCGGGAATCCCGAGGCTCAGCAACGGAATCATCGTGCCGCCGGTCACCGCGTTGTTCGCCGTCTCCGGGGCGACCACGCCGGAGAGCTCGCCCTTGCCAAACGCCTCGGGGTGGCGGCTGAACCGTCGCGCATGGTCGTAGGCGAGGAACGCGGCGATCGGACCGCCCGTGCCGGGTATGGCGCCGATGCCGGTTCCGATACCCGCGCATCGCACCATGAGCCACAGCCGGTCACGCAGATCGCGCAGCGTGGGCAGCTCCGCCCGGACGTTCTCGGGCATCTTGACCCGCTCCACGCGGCCGTGATCGATGAAAGTGGTGATCACTTGCGGGACCGCGAAGAGGCCGATCATGGCGACTAGCAGGTTCACGCCCTGTTGCAGCTGCACGGTGCCGAACGTAAGGCGCGCGACGCCGTCGAGCTCGTCGAGCCCGATGGTCATCAGCAGGAGGCCCAACACGCCGGCGACCAGGCCGCGTAGCATGGACTGTTGCGCCAATCCGCAAATCGTGGAGAGGCCGAACAGCACCAGCGCGAAGATCTCGGCCGGACCGAACTGGATGGCGACCGCCGCGACCTGCTCGAGCAGAAGCATCATCACGATCAGACTGAACAGGCCGCCAAACGTCGAGGCGATTACCGCGGCCCCCAATGCCTGCCCGACCTTGCCTTGGAGCGCCATGGGGTGGCCGTCGAACACTGTGGCGGCGGCCGAGGGCGTGCCTGGTATTCCGAGCAGGATGGCGGACACCGATCCGCCGGTCATGCCGCCCACATAGACGCCGAGCAGCATCGCGATCGCAGGCGTCGGCTCCATGCCGAAGGTGAAGGGCACCATCAGCGCCAGCGCCATGGAAAAGGTGAGCCCTGGTATGGAGCCGAACACCAGGCCTAGCACCGTGCCTGCGGCCGTTGCGATGACCGTGTTGAATTGAAGCGCTGCGTCGAGCGCTTGCGAGAGCGCGTCCAGTTAATGCCTCACACTAGAACAGCCACCACCAGGTGCCGCGGGGCAGGGGCGCCTCGAGCAGCACGACGAAGAACAGCCAGCAAGCGAGCGTGGTGCCGCCAGCCATTATCAACGTGAGGACCCACGGCTGCCGTCGCAAGAGACCGCGCATGGCGAGCACCATGACAACGGGCGTGGCGAAGACGAAGCCTATCTTCTCGAGCAGGAAGGCATAGAGCATTAGCAGCACGAACGTGCCGCCGACGACGATGACCTCGCGGCGCGTCAAGGCCGGCAACACATCCTCGGCGCCGACCCGCCGTGCCCTGGAAAAGGCGGACGCCGTCATGAGCGCGCCCAGCCCGAGCAGCAGCGCCCCGAGGAGGACGGGGAAGGCCCGGGGGCCGGGCTCAGCCTCCGATCGTGCCCCCGGGATGTAGGTGTACGCCAGCCACAGCCAGATCACCGCCAGCAGCATCAAGCACGGGCCGAGCCAGCGGTCCAAACGATCGAGCTGCATTGCGGCGCGATTAACCTATTTCTTCGATTTTTTGAGCCCGAGATCTTTCATCAGCTTGGCGATCGCAACATCGTCGGTCGCGATCAGCTTGTTGAACTCGCCCGCGGGAAGGAATGCGGGCGCGAAGCCCAGCTTCGCACAGCGGTCCTTGAACTCCTTGCTTTCCACCACTTTCTGGATCGCATTCTGGAGTGTTTTGATCGCTTTCTTCGGAGTGCCCTTGGGTGCAGCGACTCCGCGCCACATGACGAAGTCGACGTCGTAGCCCTGCTCCTTGGCGGTGGCGACGCTCGGCATGACCGGGATGCGCTTCACGCTCGTCGCCGCAATCACGTTTAGCTTGCCGGCCTCGACGTGGGATTTGAACTGCGAGGGCCATTGCAAGGCGGCGTCAATGCGCCCGCCAAGCAGTTCCACCGGCGCCTTGCCCCTGCCGTAGGGGACGTAAATGACGTCGATCCCCATTTTGTCGAACAGCGCGGCCGAGGCGATGTGCGTGAAAGAGCCGCGCCCCGAGATCCCCACCTTCAGCTTCCGCTTTTTCGCGGCTGCGGCGAAATCCTTGAGCGTCTTCCACCCGGTTTCGCTGCGCACCGCCAGCACGGGGACTTCCATTCCCACCCGCGCCACCGCGTCGAAGGTGTGGTAATCGAAGTTCATGTTGCCGTTGTGGTACGCCGTGCTGATCGAGTTCGAGTTCCAGACGATGTTGTAGCCATTGGGCGGTGTCGACTTGACGTAGGAATAGCCGACCGCGCCGCTGGCGCCGGTGCGGCTGACCGCGGCCACGGCCACGCCCAGCTGCTTGGCCATGGCATCGGCGAGCAATTGAGCGATGGTTGCGCTCGAGCCGCCGAACAGCACCGTCATTTCCACCGGCTGGTTTGGATAATCGGCGGCGCGCGCAGTGCCGGACGGCGCGAGCCCTAGCGTGGTGAACGTGGTGAAAACCGCGAGCGCAAGGAGCGCCCGGCCGCTACGAAAAACGTAAGCCAATGCTTGAGACATGTGTAGCTCCTCCGTAAAAATGGACCCTGGACAATCAACCAAAACCTGTTGCTGCGCGCCCTCCCGGCACGTACCCGCGTCGTTTTTTGGGGCGGACGTCGCGCCGAAGTCCGCCGTTATTTCTGTAATGCTTGGGCGTTTCCCGGCGCCCTGAGTTCCCGCGCCGGTGGCCGGGTTCCCGATCGTTCGCTAATCTCCCCGGCCCAATATCTCGGCGATCTCGATCCGGCGCCCTTCGCGCGCGGACTTGATACCTGCGAGCAGCACGGCAAGGGAGGCCGTTGCCTTCTCGCCATCCATTTCGGGCTGCCCCTTTCCCGCCGCGGCATCCGCGAACTCCTCCAGCTCTTCGACGATCGTGTCGTTCTTGTCGCAGGGTACCGCATCCACCTGCTGGGTTCCGCGCTTCTGGCATCTCAAGCCCTGGTGGAGATCGTAGTACGCGGTCGCTTCCTTGCCATAGATGTTCATGAGGTAGTACTCGCCGGCCGAGGCATAGCAGGCATTGAGCGTCGACAGCGCGCCATTTTCGTGTTCCAGCAGGAGGCTTCCGATATCGGGATTTTCCCCGGGGAGCACCAGCTGGGCAAGGGCGCCTCTCACCGCCTTGACCGGGCCCATCAGATACTCAAGAACGTCCGTGTAGTGAATCCCGATCTGCAGCATGACGCCGCCGGGCATGCCCGCGGCGGTGAAGCGCCACGAATCGGCCTGGAATTGCCCGAGGCGGTCGCGGCTGATGTTCGCCTCGGCATTGACGAGCTTGCCGAACACGCCGTCCTCGATTTGCTTGCGGACCCAGCGGAAATGGCTTTCCTTGCGCCGCTGGTAGCCGAGCGCGAGCACGACTCCGGCCTTGCGGCACGCCGCGGTGATTGCGCGCGCATCCGTGATGGTGGTGGCAATCGGCTTGTCGAGAAAAACGTGCTTGCCCGCTTTCGCAGCGGCAAGCGTTGTTTCCAGGTGCACGTTGTTGGGTGTGGTGTTAACGATCGCCGCGATGCTGCGGTCGTTCAGTATTTCTTCGTAGGACGCGGCCGCTTTGCATCCATATTTGGTGGAAAACGCCTTGCGCTTATCCTCGGTGCGCGTGTAGCACGCGACAATGTCGAGTTTTTTCGAGCGTTTGATCGCGTCGGCGAGCACATCCGACCACCAGCCCATTCCAATACATGCCACTCTCAACGGTTCAGCCGCCATTCCGATGCTTCCTCCGAAGGTTCGTCAATCGTAAATCGACAAGTCAAAACCAAAATGGACAGGATTAACAGGATTTACAAGATTAAATCAACACCAAAACACGGCGGGGACAGACCTGATCAACAAATCCCGTAGGGGCTTAATCCTGTTAATCATGTAAATCCTGTCTATTTGTTGTGGGGGTTATGGGCCACCAGTCACGCGTTATCAATCTTCCAGCCGGCGCCAATTGCCTCCACCGCTTCGCGCGCCAGTTTGTCGTCGAGGTCCCACGTGGCTCCGGAGACGCCGATCCCTCCCACGCACTCGCCGTCGAAGATGATTGGATAACCGCCTTCCATCGCCGTCCAGCGCTCGGGCCCTGCGGCCAGCGCAAGGCCGAGGGCGTGCATCGTGTCCAGTGACTGCCCCGCGGCGCCCTTGGCGGTCGTCGGCCGCTTGTTCGACGCGGCGCAAATGGCCTTCGTCGTGGAAGAATGCACCGTATGAAAGCGTCCACCATCCATGCGCTGGACGAGAACGGGATGGCCGCCCGCGTCGACGATCGCGACGGCGATCGCATAACCGGCCTTCTCAGCCTGGCCGACCGCGGTATCCATCATTTTCTTCGCGCCGGCGAGCGTCAGCCGCTTGCTGTTGGTGACGTACATTGGATTTCCCTCTGGGCGTACATTAATGGAATCGGCCGCAGGCCGATTCCATCAGGCGTCGTATAATCCGGTGTATTTTCCAGTATTGGCGGCACAGGTCAATGAAAACCCCCGAAGGCGCGGAATCCTACGGCGACATTCGTGAGGGCGTGCGCGCGCTCTGCCGCGAGTTTGACAGCGCGTACTGGCAGAAGGTGGACGAGGAGCGGGGCTACCCGGATGCCTTCGTCAAGGCCCTGACCAAGGCGGGTTGGCTGTCCGCGCTGATTCCAGAGGAATATGGCGGGTCAGGCCTTTCTTTGACCGCGGCCTCGGTCATTATGGAGGAGATCAACCACTCCGGCGGGAATTCCGGGGCCTGCCACGGGCAGATGTACAACATGGGCACCGTGCTGCGGCATGGCTCGGAAGAGCAGAAGCGCCGATATCTGCCCCAGATCGCCAGCGGCAAGCTGAGGCTCCAGTCCATGGCGGTGACCGAGCCCACGGCGGGCACCGACACCACGAAGATCAGCACGGTCGCGATCAAGAAGGGCGATCGCTACGTGGTGAACGGGCAGAAGGTCTGGACATCGCGTGTCCAGCACTCGGAGCTGATGATCCTGCTCGCCCGCACGACGCCGCTCCCGGAAGTGAAAAAGAAATCGGACGGCATGTCGATTTTCATCGTCGATCTGCGCGAGGCGGCGAAGAAGGGCATGACGGTCAAGCCGATTCGCAACATGGTCAATCACGAGACCAACCAGCTCTTCTTCGACAACCTCGAGGTCCCGGCCGAGAATCTCATCGGCGAAGAAGGGAAGGGTTTCCGCTACATACTCGACGGCCTCAACGCCGAGCGGATCCTGATCGCGGCGGAGTGTATTGGCGATGGCAACTGGTTCATTGACCACGCCACCCGCTACGCGAAAGAGCGTGTCGTGTTCGACCGGCCGATCGGACGCAACCAGGGGATTCAGTTCCCGATCGCGCGTGCCTACGTGAACGTGCAGGCCGCGGATCTGATGCGCTACCGGGCGGCGGCGTTGTTCGACGCCGGGCAACCGTGTGGCGCCGAGGCGAATATGGCCAAGCTCCTGGGCGCCGACGCCTCGTGGGAATCCGCCAACGTGTGCTTGCAGACGCACGGCGGCTACGGTTTTGCGGCGGAGTACGACGTCGAGCGCAAGTTTCGCGAGACGCGGCTCTACCAGGTTGCGCCGATCTCGACGAACCTGATCCTTTCATATGTCGGCGAGCACGTGCTCGGCCTGCCAAGATCGTTTTAAAGGCATTGGCCACAGAGAGCACAGAGGACACAGAGAAAATTGAAAATCGTAGCAGCTGCTAGTTTGGGACGATCTCTGTGATCTCTGTGTTCTCTGTGGCTAGAGGTTTTTGATGTTGCCTTTGGAAGGAATCACTGTCATCGCATTAGAGCAGGCGGTGGCGGCGCCGTTCGCCACGCGCCAGCTCGCCGATCTCGGCGCGCGCGTGATCAAGATCGAGCGCCCGCAGATGGGCGACTTCGCGCGCGACTACGACGGGACCGTGAAAGGCCTGTCCTCGCATTTCGTGTGGCTCAACCGTTCCAAGGAGAGCCTGACGCTCGATGTGAAGCACGCAAAATCGCAGGAAATCCTGGGACGGCTGATTGCCCGGGCGGACGTGTTTATTCAGAACCTGGCGCCCGGCGCCGCGCGGCGGCTCGGACTGTCGGCGGAAACGTTGCTGCCGAACCACCCGCGGCTCATTGTCTGCGACATATCGGGCTACGGCGATTCGGGCCCGTACGCCACCAAGAAAGCGTACGATCTGCTGGTGCAGAGCGAAGCGGGTGTGCTCGCGGTGACGGGGACGCCGGAGGTTCCGAGCAAGGTGGGCATCTCGATCGCAGACATCGCCACCGGTGTCTATGCCTATTCGGGAATTCTCACCGCGCTCTACCAGAGGGAGAAAACCGGCAAAGGCGGGCGTGTCGAGGTCACGATGCTGGAAGCGCTGGCCGAATGGATGAGCTATCCTCTTTACTACACGCATTTCGGCGGAAAGGCGCCACCCCGCAGCGGGCCGGATCACGCGACCATCGTGCCCTACGGGCGCTATCGCACGGGCGACGACCATTATGTGATGCTGGGACTGCAGAACGAGCGGGAATGGACGGTGTTCTGCGACAAAGTGCTGGGCCAACCGGCTCTTGCCGGAGACGAGCGCTATGACAGCAACTCCAAGCGCAATGAGCGCCGCGCTGACGTCGCGGCGCTCGTCAACGAGGTCTTTTCGACGCTGACCGTGGAACAGGTCGTCGCGAAACTCGATGCAGGCGGCATCGCCAACGCGCGCCTGAACACGCCCGAGGAAGTGTGGGACCATCCACAGTTAGAGGCGCGCCAACGTTGGCGTGAAATGGGGTCGCAGCAGGGCCCGCTGCCGACGCTGTTGCCCCCTGCCACGCATGACGGCTTCGAGGCGCAGATCGGGGCCGTGCCCGGGATTGGCGAGCAAACTGAGACGATATTGGCGGACATTGGCTACTCAAAGGCGGACGTTGCCAGCTTGAGGGCAACGGGCGCAATCTGAAGGGGAGCGCGGGATGCTTGCCGAAAAAACTATCGAGGTTGACGTGGTCCCGACCGGGGCCGCCGTGGGCGCCGAGATTCGCGGCGTGGATCTTTCGCGCGACCTCGACGAGGCCACGTTTCGCCGCATCGATGAAGCGTTCAACGGGAATGGGGTGATCTTTTTTCGCGGGCAGAAGATCACGGAGTTGCAGCACATTGCATTCGCGCGCCGTTTCGGTGAACTCGAGATCAACATCAATACGGAGTATGGTTTGCCGGATTACCCGGAGATGCTCTTGGTCTCCAACATCGTGGAAGAGGGCCGTCACATTGGCCTGGCCGATGCCGGCATCACGTGGCACACCGACATGTCCGCGTACCGGAAGCCGCCGCGCTGCTCGCTGCTCTACGCGCGGGAGGTCCCTCACGACGCGAACGGCCGGGCGCTCGGCGACACGCTGTTCACGAGTTCGGCGGCGGCCTACGACGCGCTGTCACCCGAGATCAAGAAGCAACTCGCAGGCCGCCGCGCGACCCACAGCTATCTCGCGAAAATGAACGCGCGGCAGAAAGCCGTCGGGCTCACGCGTACTGTCAAACCGGAACACCTGGCCAAGGTGCCGCCCGTCGACCAGCCGATCTTCCGTACGCACCCGGTCACTGGCAGGAAATGCCTCTACGTCACGGAAGGCGAGTGCGTCGCGATTGAGGGCATGCCGGAGGACGAGGCGCTTGCGCTCATCGCGAAGCTGCACGCGCACCTCATACGGCCGGAGTTTCAGTACGGCCATACCTGGCAGGTGGGCGACCTGCTCATGTGGGATAACTGCAGCTGCCAGCATCTGGCGGTCAAGGACTACGAGCTGCCGCAGCGCCGGTTGATGCATCGGGTGACGGTCAACGGGTCCGTTCCGTTCTGATCCCAGTCGATCACGAACAAGGTTGGCTAGCATGAAGAGGCCCGACCAAGCAGTCACGCAGCAGGTGAATAGCGAACCCGGCGCGGCGTTGTCCGCTTTTCTTGCGGGGCTCGATTTCAAAACGCTTCCGGAAGCCGTGGTGGCGCGAACGGAAGACCTGTTCCTCGACTGGTTCGCCTCGACGCTCGCCGGAAAGGATGCCCGCCCGGTACAGGTACTGGAACAGTTTACGGCCCGAATGGGGCCTGCAACCGGGCTGAGCGAGGTCCTGACGACGCGGGGACGAACGACGCCATTTTTCGCTGCGGTCGTGAACGGCGCGGCCTCGCACGTGGTCGAGCAGGACGACGTGCACAATGGCGCGGTATTTCATCCGGGCGCAGTCGTGTTTCCGGCCGTACTGGCGGCCGCCCAGGAAACCGGCGCCTCGGGCCAGGACGTGATCGTTGCGGCGGTCGCGGGCTATGAAGCTGGCGTGCGTGTCGGAGAGTTTCTCGGCCGCTCGCACTACAAGGTGTTCCACACGACCGGCACGGCTGGCAAGCTCGCGGCGGCGGCGGGCACGGCGCGTTTGCTCGGACTCAATGCGGATCGGATGCAGCACGCGCTTGGCTCGGCCGGAACGATGGCGGCGGGGCTGTGGGAATTCCTGCGCGACGCGGCAGACTCGAAGCAGCTTCATACGGCAAAGGCCGCTGCGGACGGATTGATGGCGGCGTATATCGCGCGAGACGGCCTTACCGGCGCGCGCCGGATCCTCGATGGCGAGCAGGGGATGGGGGCGGGCATGTCGAGCGACGCGGACCCCGCGCGGCTCACCGATGGACTGGGAACGCGCTGGGGGCTCGCCGAGACCTCGTTCAAGTACCACGCATCCTGCCGCCATACGCACCCTTCGGCCGACGCGTTGCTGGAACTCATGCGAGCACATCGCTTGAGCGCGGAAGAGGTTGCGAGCGTCACCGCGCACGTGCACCAGGGAGCGATTGATGTGCTAGGCCCGGTGACTGACCCAGGGACCATCCACCAGTCGAAGTTCTCGATGGGTTTCGTGCTGGCGCTGATCGCGCTCCATGGCCGCGCGGGCCTCGGTGACTTCACCGAGGTGGCGCTGAGCGACCGGAAGGTGCGCACGTTCCACGACAAGGTAAAGATGGCGCTCGATCCGGAAATCGACCGTGCCTACCCGCGGCGCTGGATGGGACGCGTGAGCGTGACCACGCGCAGCGGCAAAACGCTGGAGCAGACGATTGCCTCACCCAAGGGCGATCCGGACAACACGCTTTCACGCCACGAGCTCGAGGACAAGGCGATGAAGCTTGCGTCCTACGCGGGGGGCGCGACCCACCACGAGATGAGGGCGGTCATCGCCCGCGCCTGGCGGTTGCACTTTGAGCCGGATGTGCGCGACTTTCTATCCAAAGCATAGCAGCCGTTGAATCGTGACCGATACGGCGCGACCGAAAATGAAGAGGAAAAATGGACACCAAAACGCCCGCTAACGTACCCGCTAAACAGATCGACGCGGAGCGCAAGGTACTGCTGCGCGACCCGACACCGCACCTATTCCGGCCGATCAGCTTTCGATCGGTTACCGCGCGCAACCGCATCATGGTCTCGCCGATGTGCCAGTACTCGGGGACCGACGGCGTACCGAGCGACTGGCACCTCCAGCACCTCGGCTCCCGGGCGGTTGGCGGCGCAGGGATCGTATTCACGGAGATGACGAACGTTGAAGCGCGTGGGCGCATCTCTCCCGGCTGTCTCGGCTTGTGGAATGACGAGCAGCGCGACGCCTTTGCCCGGATCGTGGGGTTCGTCAAGGCGCAGGGCGCCGTGGCGGGAATCCAGCTCGCACACGCGGGGCGCAAAGCTTCCACGGCAGCCCCGTGGGACGGCGGCAGGCCGATGGCTCCCGAGAACGGCGGCTGGCCGATCGTCGCCCCCTCGCCGATCCCGTTCGGAGAAGGCTACGCGGTGCCGCAGGACATGGATGAGAAGACCATTGCCGGCATCGTGGCGCTGTTTGCTGCCTCCGCCCGGCGTGCGCGTGAGGCAGGGTTCGATCTCATCGAGCTCCACGGCGCGCACGGATATCTCATTTCCACATTCCTGTCGCCGATCACGAACCGGCGCACCGATCGTTATGGCGGGAGCTTCGAGAACCGCATCCGCTTTCTGCTGGAAATCGTGGACGCAGTGCGCTCGGAATGGGCCGAGGACAAGCCGCTCTTCGTGCGTATTTCCTGCAGCGACTGGATGGAAGGCGGGTGGGATCTGGAAGCGAGCGTCAAGCTCGCGCAGCTGCTAAAGACCGGGGGCAAGGTCGATCTCGTGGACTGCTCCACCGGCGGCGTTGATCCGCGCCAGAAGGTGAACATTTATCCGGGTTATCAGGTGCCGTTCGCTGCCGCAGTCCGGAGCCGCGCCGGTGTCCCGACCGGCGCGATCGGCCTCATCTCCAGCCCGGACATGGCCGAACAGATCGTCGCGAGCGGGCAGGCGGACCTCGTGGTCATGGCGCGCGCGTTCCTGAACGATCCTTACTGGCCAATGCACGCGGCAAAGGCCCTGCGCGCGAAGTTCCAGTGGGCGAAGCAGTACGAGCGCGGCGACATCTTCTAGTAAGGCGTGAGCGGTGAATGGTGAGTGGTGAGTGGACCGAACTTCCGTGAAACGTAAATCGTGGAACGTGAACCGTATTTAACCGCCGATGAACGCCGATAGACGCCGATAATGAGGACAGGCACTGATCTTTGCAGGTTTGTCGTCCGCGTTTATCTGCGTTTATCTGCGGCTAATAAGTTTTTCGATTTTTGAGATACATTCTACTCACCAATCACGATTCACGACTCATGAATCACGGACTCGAGGGGCGGTGGGTGCCGCAGCTCCAGCACTCCGTGAACTGGCCTTCGATCTGCTCGCCGCATTTTGAGCAGCGCCAGTTCTGGTCGCGGAACTCGCGTGCGAGATCCCCGCGGAGGAACGACACCAGCAGGGCGTCGGCGCGCTCGTACTGCGCGTCATCGGTGACCCACACCGAGCACAGGTCTACCGGTAGCTCGCCCCAACCGCCCTGAAGATGATCGCCGCGCACGACCGCGGCAATGCCGTTCGACTCGAGAAAGCCCTTGACGACATGTGCCTCGGGGGCGTGCCTGGCGACGTGGAGTCTCTTCACATTTAGCTCCTGACTACCACCGATAGTGCATCAGCTTACTCTTGGCGGCGCCCCGGCGCATGCTAGAATCGGCGCGGCTCTCTTTCCTGTCGCGCTCGCAAGGCTCCTGAAGTGAACCGCACGCTCAAGATCGGCATTCTCGAAGGCGACGACATCGGTCTTGAAGTCGTGCCCGAGGCGATAAAGGTCATGCGCGCGGCGGCGGAGGCGGTCGCGCTCGGCATCGAATGGTTTCCGATGCCGATCGGGAAAAGAGCACTCGATACCGTCGGCTACACGCTTCCGCCGGGCACGCTGGAGAAGCTCGACACGCTCGACGGTTGGGTACTCGGCCCCATCGGTCACCAGGCCTATCCCAGAGACAATCCGAAATCGATCAACCCGCATCCCATCCTGCGCAAGCATTACGATCTTTTCGCCAACATACGGCCGGCGAAATCCTATCCGGGGCTGCCCGCGCTCTACCGGGACGTGGACCTCATCATCGTGCGCGAAAACAACGAGGGCTTTCCTCCGGACCGCAACGTCTACGCAGGCAGCGGCGAGTTCCGCCCGACGCCGGACATGACGATCTCGGTGCGCGTGATCACGCGCCAGGGCTCCAGCAAGGTCGCGCGCGCCGCCTTTGAGCTCGCGCGCACCCGCGCTCGCCGCAAAGTGACCGCGGTCCACAAGGACACGGTGTTCAAGCTCGGCTGCGGCATGTTCGCCGAGGAGTGCCGCAGGATGGCGCTGGAGTTTCCGGACGTCGCCCTCGAGGAAGTCATGGTGGATACGTTCGCGATGCGGCTGGTCATGAAGCCGCAGCAATTCGACGTCATCGTCACGACCAACACGTTTGGCGACATCCTGTCCGATGCCGCGGCGGGACTCGTGGGCGGGCTGGGACTTGCGCCGGCGCTGTCGGCGGGACCCGAGCGCGCGATGGCCCAGGCGACGCATGGCTCGGCACCCGACATCGCCGGCAAAAATATCGCCAATCCCTACGCGATGATCATGTCGGGCCAGATGCTTCTCTCATGGCTCGGGCACAAGCATGGCGAGCCGCGGGCGCTGCGCGCCGCGGAGCTGATTGAGAAGGCGGCGGAGCGCGTGATACGTGCGGGCAAGATGCTCACGCCGGACCTCGGTGGTAACGCGAGCACGGTCTCGATGGGCGACGCAATCGCGAGCGAAATCGCGAATGCGAACGCTTCGTGATCTAGCCGCAGATAAACGCCGATATAAAACAGGCTCAAGAACAAGAAATGGACAGGATTTACAAGATTAACAGGATTGGAACCGCGACTAGGTTCAGG
>JAQBFV010000216.1:0-6288 GCA_032123035.1 Betaproteobacteria bacterium
GGCTCGCACGCGACCTGCTCGGGCGCGTGGGCGAGCGGACCGGAAGACTACGCCCCCGCGGAATATCAGTGGGGATACAACCGGATGATGACGGTCGACGGGCTTTTCGGCGCCGGCGACACCATCGGCGGCAGCGCCCACAAGTTCTCGTCCGGGTCCTTCGCCGAAGGCCGGATCGCGGCCAAGGCGGCGGTCAAATACGTAATGGAGAAGGGCAAGGCCCAGCCCGAGGTGAGCGAGCAGGAATACCGCGACCTCGAGCAGGTGATCTATCAGCCGCTGGAGAACTACCGGGTCGGCCGCAACGAGATCGTCGCCGGCACCGTGTCGCCGAGTTACATCCTGCCGATCCACGGTCTCCAGCGTCTCGAGAAGATCATGGACGAGTACGTCGGCGGCATCAGCACCAACTACATGACGAACGACAAGCTGCTCGGCCGCGGGCTCGAGCTGTTGGGCATGTTGAAGGAAGACATGAGCCACATGGGCGCGGAAGACCTGCACCAGCTCCAGCGGACGTGGGAGCTGCAGCACCGGCTCCTCGTCTCAGAGTGCGTGACTCATCACACGATGTTCCGCCAGGAAACGCGGTGGCCGGGGTACTACTATCGCGGGGATCATATGAAGCTGGACGATCAGAATTGGCATTGCTTCACTCTGTCCCGCTTCGACTCGTCTACCGGCAAGTTCGAGATGGAGAAGGCGCCGGTCTACCACATCATCGATTGACGGGGCTGAACTGACTGATGCCCATCGTCTCTACGGCGCCGCGCGAAGCTATCCGATGAAGCCGTCGCGGGCGCCGAGATGACGATGATGGAGAACCGTTCGTGCCGACGTGGTTCAAGGACGGCTACGGCCCGGTCGGCGCGTGGTTCCGGGGTTCGAGCTGCTGAAGGGGTAAGGCGCGGGCGGTGGTTCGTCGAGCCGCGACGAGCGCCCGTCACCGCGCGGAATGGCTGGATAGCCTGACCTCGACCTTTTCGTGCACGTCCAGCCCGGCGTAATACTCGCGCAGGATATCCAGTACCTCCGGCCGCGAGAACTCCGCGGGCACCGGGTCGCCCTCGGACAGCCACTTCCTCAGCTTGGTGCCGGAAACCAGCAGGCGCTCCTTGCCATCGTGCGGGCAGGTGCGGTCGGACGCCATGCCGCCGCACCGGTAGCACCAGAACGTCCAGTCGATTTTCAGCGGGCGCGTCTGCAGCGCGTCCTGCGGAATCTCATCGAAAATGTGGTGGGCGTCGAACGGGCCGTAGTAATTTCCCACGCCGGCATGGTCGCGGCCGATGATCTGGTGTGAGCACCCGTAGTTCTGCCGGAAAAGCGCATGCAGCAGAGCCTCGCGCGGGCCCGCGTAACGCATGTCGAGCGGGTAGCCCGACTGGATGACTGTCTTTTGCGTGAAGTACTTCTCGATCAGCACCGAGATCGCCCGCGTGCGCACGTCCGCTGGGATGTCACCGGGTTTGAGATTGCCGAGGAGCGAATGAATGAGAACGCCATCGCAGACCTCGATTGCCACCTTCGCGAGGTACTCGTGCGAGCGATGCATCGGATTGCGGGTTTGAAATGCGGCGACCGTTGACCACCCGTTCGCCTCGAACGCCGCGCGCGTTTGCGCCGGTGTCATGTAAAGCGCGCCGTACTTCTCGGGGAAGCCTCCGGTTGACAATACCTTCACCGGCCCCGCGATGTTGACGTCTCTCTGTTCCATGACCATTCTGACACCCGGATGCTCAATGTCCGTGGTCCGGAATACCGTCGCGCATTCGTGCGCCTTGTCGATCTTGTATTTTTCCGTCACCTTCATCGTGGCGAGGATCTCGCCGCCGTCGTGATCGAGGAGGGCGACGTCCTTGCCGATGTGGAAGGTGGCTGCGGTGGCATCGTCGGTCGAGAGCGTAATGGGGATCGGCCAGAACAGCCCGTTTGGCATCGTCATCCCGTCGCAGACGCCCTGCCAGTCCGTGTGCGTCATGAACCCGTTGAGCGGCGTGAATCCGCCAATACCCAGCATGATCAGGTCGCCCTTTTCCCGTGAGCTGACCGTGTTCCTGGGCAGCGACTCGGCGCGTTTTCTCTCCTGGGCAAGGGCCGGGCCCTCCAGGAGCAACGGCCTGAGAGTCTCGGCCCCATGAGGGCTGACGAGCCGTGACACCAAACTCCTCCGGAAAGAGTGGGTTAGAGTGAATTTTGAGGGTCCTAGGGTAGCACGGAGGGCAGACTCTCACCCATCCCTGTTTTTTATTGACGGATAAGAAATTTGGTTTATGCTGCGCCGTCGGCCATTCCGCGGCCAAGGGCAATGCGGAGTCGCCTCGGCGGTAGGGTGGGGGGGCACCGCAAATAGGGTAGCGCTCGGTGTAAGACGGGCGGCTTTTTTTGATGTCGGAAAGCGAGGCATCGTTGCGGCACCATGACCACCATCCGAGCGGACTCGCGCACGGGGCGCTCGTCGCGCTGTTCACTTCTTTCCTGGGGCTCTCACCAGCTATCGCCTCCGAGACGGTGTTCGATCCAAGGGACTACGGGTCGTTGACCGCACCGTCTCCATCGGTGAAATGGGTCCCGAGCGAGCAGCTCCCCGAAGTTCCGGTTCCGGGTGTTCCGACCGAAATGGCGGAATTACTGCGCAGTCCGTTGCCACTCGTTCAGCTCACCGATCTTGCCCTGCTGCTGAACCCGGAAACCCGGCAGGCCTGGGCGGCAGCGCGAGCCGAAGCCATGGGCGTGGGTGTGGAAGCGGCAGATCAATTGCCGCAAATCGGTCTGCTCCTCAACTTTAACCGCCTGCAAACGGCGTCTCAGACGTCCGGCAACCAAGTTCCGGCGCAAAACCGGTTCGGTCCCAACTTGGCGCTGAGTTGGGTGCTCTTCGACTTCGGCCAGCGGGCGGCCGAGGTCGACGCGCAGCGTTATCGCCTGCTCGCGGCGAACCTGGCGCAAAACCGGGCCCTTCAGGGCGTCGCGTTTCAAGTTGAGCAGGCCTACTACCGGGTGCTGGGCTTCGAGGCACTGGTCAAGGCGACGCGCGAGCAGCTACACAGTTTCGAGACTGGCCTGGATGCGACTCGCCGGCGCCGCGAGTCCGGGCTCGCAACGATCGGCGACGTTTATCGGGCCGAGACGGCGGCCGGCCAGGCGCGACTGCTGGTGCAGAGAACGGAGGGCGAGTTGCGAAAATCGCGCGGCGCCCTCAATTCCGCTGTCGGACTTCCGGTCAACTTTCCGCTGCAACTGCGCCCCTGGGATGACCGCCCGCCCGTGCGCGAGATCTCGCAGTCCGTGGACAACCTGCTCGATCGAATCAAGATGGAGCGCCCCGATCTCGTCGCAGCCGAAGCGCGCGCGCGAGGGGCCCGGGCGACGGCGAAAGCGGCGGCCGCGGCGGGCAAGCCCTCGATCGAGGTGGCCGGGACCGTGGGGCGCGTGGAGTTTACCGATTCACGTCCGGGCGTCGATACCTTCAACGTCGGGGTGTTGCTGCGCATCCCGATTTTTACCGGATTCCGCGATACCTACAATGTCGGGCGCGCCCAAGCGGTGGCTGAGCAGGCCGAGAGCGCGCGCGATCAACTCTACAAACAGGCCGAGCTCGAAGTGTGGCAGGCCTATTTCGATCTTCAGACGGCCGCAGCCAACGTCAACAGCAGCGGAAGTCTGGTGAAGAGTGCGACCCAGTCGGCGGCCGCCGCCGTGGCGCGCTACAAAGGGGGCGTGGGATCGCTGCTGGACATGATTACTGCGCAGAGTGATGAGACGCAGTCGCGGGTCTTGTTGATCCAGTCATACCTCGATTGGTACACAGCGCTGGCCCGGCTCAACTTCGCGCTTGGCGCGTCGGATCCGGTGCTCAAGGCAGGGACGGGCAGATGAAAAAGGGCTGGTTGATTTTCGGCGTGGTGCTGGCAGTGGCGGCCGGCGGGGCGGGGTGGTGGTACTACACCCAGAAAAACATTGCCACGGCGACGGCGGAGAAAAAGAGCGAGGCGGGCAAAGGCGCGAGGAAGGGCAGAGGCAAGGGCAAAGGCCCCGGCGGACCCTTGTCCGTCAGGGCCGAGCGGGTCCGGGTGCAGCCGATGCCGGTCGTCATCGACGGAATCGGAACGATAGAAGCCGAACAAAGTGTCGGAGTGCGGGCACAAGTAAGCGGCGTGCTGGAAGCGGCGAATTTCCGCGAGGGCGATAACGTGAAGGCGGGCCAGCTTCTGTTCCGCATCGATCAGCGCCCGTTCCGGGCGAGCGTCAATCAGTCACGCGCCGCACTCGCTCGCGACGAGGCGCAGCTGGCGCAAGCCCGGGCCCAGCAGTCGCGGCTGGAACCGCTCGTGAAGCAGGAATACATCACCAAGCAGGAGTACGATGTCGCGGTCACCTCGACGAAGTCACTCGAGGCGACGGCGGCGGCAAACCGCGCGGCGCTGGAGCAGGCGAACCTGCAGCTGTCGTATACGGAAATCCATTCCTCCCTCAGTGGCCGCACGGGCAGCCTTTCGGTGAAGCCGGGAAATCTCGTGAGCGCGGGCGCGGGCGGCGGCCAGCCGCTGGTTGTCATCAACCGCATGCACCCGATATTGGTCGCGTTCAGCGTGACGCGTAACGATCTGGATGACTTCCGGCGCCATCGCGATAACCAAGAGCTTCATGTGGAAGTATCACGTGAGGGTGAAAGCACGCTGGTTGCGGAAGGCAAGCTCGTGTTCGTCGACAACGCGATCAACCCCCAGACCGGAGGCGTGCTGATGAAGGCGCGGCTGCCTAACGAGGGCGAGCAGCTTTGGCCAGGCGAGCTGGTCAAGGTCCGCCTGGTACTGCGTATCGAGCCCGAAGCCGTGGTCGTGTCCGAAGCAGCGGTTCAACCGGGGCAACAGGGCAGCTTCGTGTACCTGATCAACAAGGAAGACCGCGTGCGGGTGCGGCAGGTCACAGTGGCTCGCCAGCTCGGAGATCTGGTCGTGATTGCCAAGGGGTTGAAAGGCGGCGAACGGCTCATCACGGAAGTTCCTCAGGCGTTGACTGAAGGCGCCCAGGTGCAAGTGCGCGTCGCGGGCGAAGCCGGAAAGAAGGGAAAACGCGGGAAAGGCAAAGGAAAACGAGGAGAACCGGGCAAGGGAGAGGGTAAAGGCGCCGATGGCGCAGATACGCCACAGCCTGGAGGGACACAATGAACCTGTCTCGAATATTCATCGAACGTCCGGTCGCCACCACGGTGCTGGTGGTCGCCGGGGCGCTTTTCGGATGGCTCGCTTTCAACCGTCTGCCGATCAACGATCTTCCAAACGTGGACTTTCCGACGATCCGCGTGACCGCGCGCCTGCCGGGCGCAAATCCCGAGACGATGGCAACAGCCGTCGCGACGCCGCTCGAGCGCCAGTTCAGCACCATTGCCGGTGTCGATTCAATGAGCTCGACCAATTCTGCGGGCGAGACGCGCATTGTGATTCAGTTCGATCTGGACCGGGACATCGACGCAGCCGCTCAGGACATTCAGACTGCCATCGCCCAGGCGATGCGGCGCCTTCCCGCCGACGTCGAGCCCCCGGCGTTGCGCAAGGTCAATCCGGCCGAGTTCACCATCCTGATCCTGGGCGTCAGTGCCAAGACGCTGCCGTTGTCCCAGCTCGATGAATTCGTCGACATCCACATTGCGCAGCGGCTCTCGACCATAGCGGGGGTTGGGCAAGCTCTCATCTTTGGCTCCCAGAAGTATGCGGTCCGCCTGTTCGTAGATCCCGATCAGCTGGCGAAGCGCGGCATTGGCGTGGAGCGCGTCGTTGCGGCGATTCAGGCGGCCAACAGCAATCTCCCGGCGGGCGCATTGCAGGGGAAGGCGCGCACCTATACGGTCAAGTCCACGGGCAAGCTGGCTCGCGCAGTGGATTTTAATTCACTGATCATCGCCTACCACAATGGCCAGCCGGTACGTTTTTCCGATATCGGCCGGGCGGTCGACAGCGTCGAAAACGAGAAAGTCAGGAGCTGGCTCGACGGCAACCAGGCACTCCTGCTTGGTGTCTTTCGGCAACCGGGCTCCAACACCGTGGAAACTGTGCGGCGAATTCGCGCGCTCCTGCCAGAGATAGAACGCCAAGCGCCCCCCGGAGTGACGGTCGCGGTCCTGAATGATCGGTCCGAGTTCATCAGGGATTCGATTCACGAGGTCAACGTGACGCTGGTTCTCGCCATTTTCCTCGTCGTACTGGTGATCCTGCTGTTCCTGCGCAACCTGAGATCAACCCTCATTACGGCTCTGATCCTGCCGACGTCCGTGCTGGGCACGTTCGG
>JAQBFV010000217.1:0-5716 GCA_032123035.1 Betaproteobacteria bacterium
CTCTACGAGCCCGAGGACCGCGATGAGCTGCTCTATTACAAGGAGGCGCAGGAAGGGCAGATCCTCGAGGAAGGTATCAACGAAGCGGGGGCCATCTCTTCCTGGACCGCGGCCGCGACCGCGTACAGCGTGCACGGCACCCCGATGCTGCCGTTCTACATCTTCTACTCGATTTTCGGCTTCCAGCGCGTCGGCGATCTCATCTGGCAGGCGGGCGATTGCCGCTCTCGCGGCTTTCTCCTGGGCGCAACCGCAGGGCGAACGACGCTCTCGGGCGAAGGCCTGCAGCACCAGGACGGAACGAGCCATCTCATCGCCTCCACGGTGCCGAACTGCCGGGCCTACGATCCCTGCTTCGGCTACGAGCTGACGGTGATCGTGCGCGACGGTATGCGGCGCATGCTCGAAGAGCAGGACGATGTTTTCTATTACCTCACGGTGATGAACGAGAACTACCCGCAACCCGCGCTGCCGGCGGACGCCGAGCACGGCATCCTGAACGGCATGTATCCACTCAAGCGACACAAAGACGCCAGGGCCCAGCTCCTGGGCAGCGGCACGATCCTGCGCGAGGCGCTCGCTGCTGCGGAACTGCTCGAAAAAGACTGGGGCATCGCGGCAAATGTCTGGAGCGTCACGAGCTATACCGAGTTGCGGCGCGCGGCGATGAGTATCGAGCGCCGCAATCGGTTAAATCCCGGGACGAAGGAAAAAAGCCATCTCGAGTCTTGCCTGGACAGCACAGCCGGCCCGATCGTAGCCGCGAGCGACTACGTGCGCGCGGTCGCTGACCTCATCCGACCGTGGGTACCGCGGCGCTATGTCGCGCTCGGCACCGATGGCTACGGCCGCAGCGACACCCGCGCGGCGCTTCGGGACTTCTTCGAGGTGAGCCGCACCCACATCGCAATCGCCGCGCTAAAGGCGCTTGCCGACGAGGGCACGATCAAACCTGCCATAGTCGAGCAGGCGATCGCTCGCTACGGCGTCAAGCCGGACGCGCCCGACCCCTGGGCCGCATGAGTTTTTTTGAGTATTGCCCCCTGCCCCGGACAGAGGCAAAATTCAGCCCTTGGCAGGCGCGGCTTGGAAGCGCCGCGCCTTATCCCGCGACGTAACAGGAGATTTCCATGAAGTTTGAGGGTTTCTTGCATTTCAATATTCGCTGCTCCGTAAGCGATCTGCCCGCGATCGAGAAGTTCTACGGGGAGCTGCTGGGGTGGAAAAAAGGCGACCGCCCTACATTTCAGAACCCGGGAATCTGGCTCTATGACGGCGACAATCCGATCCTTCACGTGTCGGCGCGCTTCGCCGACGGCTCGCTCGCCAAGAGCGAAAAACACACCGGCGCGGTCGACCACATCGCGTTCAAGGCATCGGGCGCGGCCGACTTCCGCAAGCGCCTGACAAAGGTGGGTGTTGCGTTCGAGGAGCAGAACGTCCCGGACGCCGGCTACCAGGTGTTCCTGCAGGACCCCGTTGGAACGAAGCTCGAGTTCAACTTCCTGAACGAGAAAGTCGCGGACGGGGTGCCGTCCGGCACGTTCGCGCGGATCAACATGAATACGGCAACCGCCTAGGATTTTGTCGGGCTTAGCCCCGACAAAATCCTTAGGGAAAAGCCGTGCCTGGAAATTTGCCCGCCCGCTGGCGGGCATTGTTTTTTGAGTACTTCGCATGACCGCATTTCAACGAGCGGGCCGCGAGCATCCGGTCATTGGGGTATTCACCAAGAACCGCACCAATCCGGCCTACGCCGCGGCGCGCATCGGCGCCGAGCGGACCGCGGCACGCCGCGGCGCGCAAGTCGTGCACTACGTGCCGGACAAACCGGACGACATCGAGGAGCAGGTCGCGCTCGTCGATCGCGCCATCGCCGAGCGGCCCGATGCGGTTGTGTTCGTGCCCGTGCACGACACGGCGATGAACGTATCGGTCAAAAAACTTGGCGCGGCCCGCATCCCGATCGTCAACTACCTCAACCGGCTCGATGAGGGCGATTTCATCGCCTTCGTCGGCTCGGACGATTACCGGCTCGGCTGCGACATCGCCGAGTACCTGTTCCGCCACATTGACGGGCAGGGCGACCTGGTCATCATCGAAGGCGTGGCCGGCGCGGTCACGAACCGGGAGCGGATGCGTGGCTTCCACGACACGCTCCGCCACTGGCCGGATGTGCGTGTCGTCGCATCGCGTCCGGGCAACTATCAGCGCGAGCCGGTGCTTCAGTTCATGCGCGAGCTGCTGCCCGCCCTGCCCCGTATCGACGCTGTCCTGGCCGCCAACGATCTCATGGCGCTGGCCGCCATCGAGATCCTCGCGGCTGCGGGCCGTTCCGCAGCGGTCGTCGGCGTGAACGCGGTACCGGATGCCGTCGCTGCGATCAAGGCAGGTAAGCTTCTCGCGAGCGCGGACTTCGACGCGATGAAGATCGGTTGCATCGCTACCGAGGCGGCGCTCCGCCACCTGCACGGCGAGCCCGTGCCGCGCGAAATCCTGCTGCCGGTGCAGATCGTGGACGCCTCGAACTATGCGGCATGGGACGTGCCCTTCGAGCAGCGACCGTGCCCTGCCTGGGACGACGTCGTCAAAGATCAAGGATGAAGGATGAAGGCGGAAGGATGAAGAAAAGAACGGTTAAGTAGTACCCCTTTCGCCTTCCGCCTTCCGCCTTCCGCCTTCCGCCTTTCGCCTTCTGACTTAGGGCTGAAAGCCCTTGCCCCATCCGCCTTCGAAGAAACGCTCCGCGAGCGGCTTGCGCGTGCGGGAACGCAGCTCCTTGGCCTTGGTCTCCTCATCGAGGACATCCGGCGACGCGGCCTGGTAGCCGACTGCGATCATCGCCATGGGAGTGTATTCGGCGGGGATGTTGAAAGCGGCGCGCGCCTTGTCGGCGTCGTATCCGCCCATCTGATGAATGACGAGACCGAGCGCGGGGGCCTGCAGCGCCATCGAGACGCTCGCTGCGCCGGTATCGTGCTGCGTCCAGCGGTTGGGCTTGCCCGTGAGTTGGAAGATGCTGCCCGCGCATGAAAGCATGAGAAGCGGCACGTTTTTCACCCACTTCTTGTTGTTCTCGGACAGGCAATCGAAGGCCTGCTGGAACCCCTGCGGGTCGCGCGCCCGATCCCAGATGAGATAGCGCCAAGGCTCGTCGCCGTTGCAGGACGGCGCCCAGCGCCCTGCTTCGAGCAGGGTCGCCAGCTGCTCGCGCGAGACCGGCTTCGAGGCGTCGTACGCGCGCGGACTCCAGCGCCGCGCCATGAGATCGTGAATGGGGACACTTGTTTGGGCTTTTCTGTCTGACATGAGCACTCCCGTCTGCTGCGTTTAAGAAAGGATTGAAAGCGGGCCGTCGAAAATTTACCAATCGACGACCGCGTCGCGCGCTCAGGTTATCACAGGCAATGGCAGTGATGGGTGATGGGGCTGGTACTTCGCGCGTAAAGCTTAGACACGAAGGACACAAAGGACACGAAAGAAGACTTTACAAAGAAAGCCTCGCCGCCAAGGACGCCAGCGAACAGAATGGTGATGAAAGATGGTGATGGATGGTGGTGATGAAAATTGGCAAATAGCGAAGGGGTCAATAGCGAAGGGGTCAGGCTTGCATAGTTGTATATCATCGGGGCCGTCAGTCGGAACGCGCGGGTCGTCGGTTATGCAATTAACCAAGTGTGCCCCCCGCGAAGTAGCGTCCAGGGGAACAGGCGGGTTCGGGGATCGGGAACCACCGGACGCGGAGAGCCCGGCCGGCCGCCACCAGCGATTGGATGCACGCGCGCCGGCTACTGCCGGTAGAATTCTTCTTTTTCCACCTCAGGAGGTTACCGTGATCGAATTGCACTCGTCCCCCACGCCCAACGGCCAGAAAATCATGATCATGCTCGAGGAGACCGGCCTCGAGTGGAAGCACCTGGACGTCCTGATCCGCGTGGGCGAGCAGTTCACCCCGGAGTTCCTGAAGCTGAGCCCCAACAACAAAATCCCGGCGATCGTCGACACCGACGGGCCGGGCGGCGGGCGCTACACGATGATGGAGTCGGGTGCGATCCTGTGGTACCTCGCCGAGAAGACCGGCAAGTTCCTGCCGAAGGACGTGCGCAAGCGCTACGACACGCTGCAGTGGCTCATGTTCCAGATGGGCCACGTCGGCCCGATGTTCGGACAGGCCAACCACTTCAACAACTATGCGAAGGACACCATCCAGTACGCGAAGGACCGCTACAACAACGAGTCCGTGCGCCTCTACCGTGTGCTCGACAACCGGCTGCGCGATAACACGTGGATCGCGGGTGACGAGTACACCGTCGCCGACATGGCAATCTATCCCTGGACCAAGGGGCACGCGGACCGCGGCATCGATAAGGCCGGATATCCGAATTTCATGCGCTGGTTCGCGGCGATGCAGGCGCGCCCGGCCGTGCAGCGCAACGACAAGATGGCGATCGAGATCCGGGCGCGAATGACGAAGGCGGCCGAGGGCAAGACGCCCATCAGCATGTTCGACACGAAAGACAACGCCGCACGGCTGGCGCAGGCGACGGGGCGTTAACTGCGCCTTGGGTGGGGGCGCTTCGCGCGTAAAGCGTAGACACGAAGGACACGAAGAACGTAAGGAAGACTTTACAAGGAAAGCCTCACCGCCAAGGTCGCGGAGGACGCTGAGGAAAAGAAAAGCTTTTCCGCCAAGGTCGCAGAGGACGCGAAGGAAAATATTCAAAAAGCAAAACCGCAACGCCGCGGAGGTATCGCCAAGGGTGGCATACAGGGAACGCCCTCGGTCATCCTTCATCAATCGGGTCTAATCGATAATCGTCTAATCGGGTCGGACCTCCGCAACGCGTTGAGTTGGTGATGCAGGAACGCGAATTCAGCGCGCTTTGGATGCTTAGAATCTCGTTTTTGAGCCCGGAATGGGTCCTTTAAGAGGTAGGAAGCTGTGCGTCCGGTCTCCCTTAGCCTTAGGCAGCTGGTTTTGGCCCTGGAAACTGAGTTCTAAGGCCACAATTCATGGCGCTACGGGAGCAAAATCTAGAATGAGCAAAACGTTGGCCTGGTCCGATCCCGCTTGGGTTGTTAGCGGTTGGCGTGGCTCCAAGGCGCAATACGCCGCTCCAGCCATTTCAGGATGGCGGTGAGCGAGATGCCCAGAGCCATCAACATGATGACCGGCACGAATGTCTTGTCCATTTCGAATATATTGGCGTAGCGCGTGATCATGAAGCCAAGGCCGGTAATGGTGGTGTAGAACTCAGCGATCACCATGCCGACCAGCCCGCGGCCAATGGCGAGCCGGATGCCGGCTGCGATGTAGGGCAGCGCGAATGGCAACAGAACGTCCTGCCAGATCCACCGTTCACTGGCGCGGTAGGAGCGCGCAACTTCGAGCAGGCTTTTGTCGCATTCGCGAACGCCCTGATAGGTGTTAATCAGGATCGGGAACACGGCGAACAGAAACACAACGATGATCTTGGCCTTCAGATAGATACCGAACCACAGCACCAATATCGGCACCAGCGCGACAATCGGCGTTGAGTAGAGTGCGTTGATCGGCAAATCGAACGCCCAATCCAGCTTGCGGATGCGCGCCATCGCCACCGCCAGCGTGATGCCGACAGCGATCGCAAAGAACAGGCCGTAGGACAGCACCTCCAGGCTTTCCCCAAGATAATGAGGCAGTTCGCCGGAGACGGTCAGCGTGACAAAGGCGACG
>JAQBFV010000218.1:0-4942 GCA_032123035.1 Betaproteobacteria bacterium
CCTTCGCCCACAGCGTGTACCTCTCCCGCTCCATCGCCACCCGCGGGCCGCGGCTCGTCGAGGCTGTGAAGACCGATGCTCGCAAGCAACTCTCCGCGATTCAATGACGCAGCGCGCGCGCGAATCAGAATCTCGCCCCGCGCGGGCTTAGGTATGGGCAGCTCGCGCATCTCCAAGGAGGTTCTGCCGTGGTCGGACTTAATCCAGAATGATTTCATCGTGCGCAGCCCGAAGTGGTGATGAAAATGGTGATGAGTACTGGTGATGAGGTACTAATGATGAAATACCGGCAATACGCCAGATCGGTTTACTCATCACCATCTTTCATCACCATTAATCATCACCAGTACTCATCACCATTCAACGTTCCCATTAACCACCGCCGGTCGATGACCTCATTCCTGACCATTGCCGGAAAGAGACGGCGGCAGGCTCATCTGGGTCTGCGTGACAATGGCGACGATCCTCCCGCTTTTGTTACGAATCGTGGTCTGCCATACCGAGGTCGTCCGGCCAATGTGAAGCGGCACGGAGACGGCCGTCAGCACCGGGCCAGTGGCCGCGGCAAAGAAGTTCGTTTTGGATTCGAGCGTCCCGCCACGAAAGCCGAGCGGCCGGTTCGCGACCGCGCCCGCTGCGCCCATCACGTCGGCAAACGCCATGAGCACGCCGCCGCCGACCCGCCGATTGCGATTGAAGTGCGCCGGCTTCACGCGCATCTCGGCAGCCACCCGCCGCGGCGTGAGCGAGCGCAAGCGAACACCCAGCGCTTGCGGCAATCCGATGCGGAAGAGAGCGCGGGCGCTGCGAAGGCGCCCTGCGCGCGTGTCTTTTCGCCGCCGCGTGGTCTGCTTGTCGGCCATCAAGAGATCACTTCAGACTAAGAGACGTAAAAACGCAAAGAAAATAAATAACCGCAAATAAACGCAGATACACGCTGACAAAACCCGCGAAACCCGCTTCCATTGGCGGCTAAACCGGAATCAGACGATTCCCCGTTGCTGCAAATCCGGGATGCTCCCCGCGTCCACGCCCAGCTCTTCGAGGACTTCCCGGGTATGCTCCCCGCGGTCAGGCGCTGCCGAGCGCAGACTGGGCGGGGTGCGAGTAAGCGTTACGCCCTGTCCGACCAGGTGAATCTTTCCGAGCCTGGGATGAGTCACCGGCTGCGCCATGCCGAGCATCTGGACCTGCGGATCGGCAAAAACCTGTTGCATATTGTTGATCGGACCGCATGCGACGCCCGCCTTGTTGAGAATCTCGATCCATTCCGCAGAGTTCCGGCTCAAAAGGCGCTCGCCGATGACTTCGTGCAGCGCGTCGCGATTCTTCGAGCGCACCTTGAAGTCGCAATAATCCGGATGCGTGATGAGCTCGGGCATGCCGATGGCGTGGCACAGCCGCGGATAGAGGTCTCCCGACGCCGCGATGTTAATAAGGCCATCCGCGGTCTTGAAGACGTCGGTCGGGATCCCGGTCGGATGACGGTTGCCGGCCTGTGGCGGAATCTCCTTGTCCACGAGCCAGCGCGCGGCCTGGAAATCGAGCATGGCAATCATGGCCTGGAGCAGCGACGTCTGAACCCACTGGCCCTCGCCCGAGCGCTCCCGCTCGAACAGCGCCAGCACGATGCCGTACGCGAGAAAAAGCCCCGCGCTGAGGTCTGAAATCGCGATGCCCGTTCGCACCGGGCCCTGGCCTGGCATGCCGGTGATTGACATGAGACCGCCCATGCCTTGTAGCACCTGGTCGATGCCCGGCCGGTCGCGGTAAGGCCCCTCCTGTCCGAAGCCCGAGATGCTCGCGTAGATGAGCCGCGGGTTGATCTTCTTCAAGCTCTCGTAGTCGACGCCCAGCCGATGCTTGACGCCGGGACGGTAGTTTTCGACGACGACGTCGGCCTTCTCCACCATGCGCTTGAAGATGGCGACCCCTTCGGGCGATTTCAGGTTGAGCGTCATGCTGCGCTTGTTGCGCTGCAGGTTCTGGAAGTCGGAGCCCTGGCGCCGGTCGAACGCGCTGTTCTCCGTGTCCTTGGCGTCGGGGTCCTCGATCTTGATGATATTGGCGCCGTAGTCGGCGAGCTGGCGCACGGCAGTCGGCCCCGAGCGCACGCGAGTGAGGTCGAGAACTGTGATACCACTCAATGGAAGTTTCGTGTCGGCCATAATTTTACGTTTCAAGTTTCAAGTTTCAAGTTTCAAGTTTCAAGTTTCAAGCAAGATTGGATGGTATAGGTTTACCAAGTTTCTCGCTTTGAACTTGGAACCTGGAACTTTGAACGTGTTCTTGGTCCCCATCTAGGGGAGGCGAACGACGACCTTCCCGACCTGTGCGTTGCCTTCGACGTAAGTCTTGGCTGCCGGCAGCTCATCGAAGGAAAATACCTTGTCGACCAGCGGCACGATGCGTCCGTCGGCAAACATCGGCAACATGTCGCGCGCGAACCCGCGCATCGCTTCGGCGCGATCCCCCGGCGACATGCGCGCGTTCGAGACACCGTAAATCTGCAGGCGCTTGGCATGCACCGCCGAGAGATCGAGCATCCCTTCTTTGGAGCCGTCGAGAGATCCGACGATGGCGAGCCGCCCCTTGTTGGCAAGCGAGCGCACGAGCTCGGGAAACACGCTGCCGCCGACCAGGTTGATCCCCAGGTTGGCGCCCTCGCCGCCCGTTGCCTCCAGCACCTTGTCGGCAAACTTCCCATCGCGGGATTCGATTCCGAGGTCGAGGCCGACGGCCTTGAGCTTGGCGAGCTTGTCCGCCGAGCGCGAAGTGGCGATCACCTTCGCGCCGATCGCCTTACCGGTCTGGATGCAGCCCACACCGACGCCCGAAGACGCCCCGGTCACGAGCAGGGTTTCCCCGGCTTTCAACTTTCCGTACGGATAAAGCATCTCGTACACGGTCACGTATGCCAGCGGAATCGCTGCTGCCTGTTCCCACGAGAGACGATCCGGGACAGGAACCACCTGTTCAACGCGCAAGGCCGCGTATTCCGCGAAGCAGCCCTGGCCCCGCCCCATGATGCGGTCGCCGGGCTTGAATCCGGTGACGCCTTCACCCACAGCGTGCACCTCGCCCGCCGCATCGCCTCCGGCCGGCCGCGGCGCGTCGGCCTTGTAGTGCGCGGATTGGGCAAGCAACTCCCCGCGGTTAAGGGACGCCGCGCGCACGCGGACAACGATCTCGCCCGCCTTGGGTTGCGGCTCGGGGACGTCACGGAAGAGAAATGAAGTACCTTTAGTCTCGGATTGAATCAAGCAAGATTTCATGGGGCTCCTGTCTCGGCAAATTGATGGAGCCGCTGCCGGGCGGCGGATCGGAACCGGGATTCTAGCGCACCGTGATACGATATTGGCCTTCGCCGCAAAGCACAGCAAGCCAAGAGATCGTCTCCATGTCACGACCCATAAAGCTCGGCATCGTCGGCCTCGGCCGCTGGGCCAAGGTGCTCACCCGTGCCGTCCAGAAATCCGACAAGCTGAAAATCGTTGCCGGCTACAGCCGCTCCGAAGAGAAACGCGCTGCGTTCGAGCAGGAATTCGGCGTGCCCGGCGTGCCGGACATGAAGACCCTGCTCGCCAATCCCGAGATCACGGGCGTGGTCCTGACGGTGCCGAACGAGCAGCACTTCCCGCTTGCGGACGAGGTGGCGAGCGCGAAGAAGCACGTCTACACCGAGAAGCCGATCGCGCAGACACTCGAGGACGGGCTCAAGATCGCGGCACTCGAAAAGAAGCATGGCATTACCGTCACCGTCGGCCACAGCGCGCGGCTGATGGCGGGCATCCGCATCATCAAGGAAAAGATCGACGCGGGGGAGCTCGGGCGCGTCGCCTTCATGGAAGCCAACTTCTCGAACGAGCGTGCGCTCGAGCTGACCCCCAGCACCTGGCGCTGGTACAAAGATCGCGCCCCGGGTGGCCCGCTCTCGCAGCTCTCAATTCACCAGTTCGACGTGCTCCACCTGCTGGGCGGCGAGATCGCCGAAGTCTCTTCGATGGCCTCCAAGCTCTCGCCGGTCGGCGCCGAGGTCGATGACCAGTCGATGACGCTGCTGCGCTTCAAGGACGGCAAGATCGGTTACGTGGGCTCGTGCTGGACTTCGCCGGGAATTTTCGCCGTGCGGGTCTTCGGCCAGAAAGCGCTCATGCACTACGAAATCGACTTCGGCACCTGGGATACTCCGCACCTGCTGCATAAAGCCTCCACGCTCTACATCCAGCGCGGCAAGGACGGCTGGGGGAAACGCGAAGAGCTGAAACTTCCGGAAAGCGACATGTTCCGCGCCGAGCTGGAGATGTTCGCGGAGAGTTGCGCAAGCGGCAAACCGAACGAGCTTACCGCGAACAACGGCAACGTCGCCCTCGCGGTGGTCAACGCCGCGCTCAAGTCGATCGAGCGGAAAGGCCAAAGCGTTTCCATCGCTGAGGTGATGGACGATGCGCGCCAGAAGATCGGCGCAAAGCGTGCCGCGTAAACCGCGTTAAAGACATTTTTAGCCGCAGATACACGCAGATAAACACAGATAAATCTATACAGGAATCAAAAACCGTTTTGCTTTCCGCCTTCTGCGCTCTGACTCAAAGTTGGGCCGCCGCCGATAGGCGCCGATGAATAAGCGGTTTTATCCATTTTTTAAGTTCTCTATCCGCGTTTATCTGCGTTTATCTGCGGCTAAGTACTAGGTTTTGAACGAAACCCGATTCACGATTCACGTTTAACGATTCACGAAACTTATGTTGCCCAGCCGCTACTTCATCGATCTCACGCAGCCGGAAATCGCGGCGCAGTTCAAGAAGAACCCGCTCGTGATCCTGCCGGCGGGCAGCGTCGAGCAACACGGTCCCCACCTTCCCACAGGTACCGACATCTACGCCTCGAACGTGATCGGGCACGCCGTCGCCGAGCGCATGGACGGGCTGGTGCTGCCGGGCGG
>JAQBFV010000219.1:0-12213 GCA_032123035.1 Betaproteobacteria bacterium
GCGCCGCCCGAGAGCCCGGTGCCCGCGCCCCGGGCGACCACCGGCACTTTTCGTGCGTGACATTCCTTCAGAATGCGGCAGACCTGCTCCTCGGTCTCCGGCAGCACGACCACCATCGGCACCTGGCGATAAGCGGTAAGCCCGTCGCACTCGTAGGGTTTCACGTCTTCCTGCGCGAACAGCACGGCTGCCTCGGGCAGGAAGGAGCGGAGCGCCGGCACAACTGCCCGCTGGCGCTCAAGGTCGATCGCAATCTGTTCCACGGGCGCTGTCATTGGATCATTCTAGCAAAGGGAATGGCCGCCAAGCCCGCCGAGCCGGGCCAAACAAGGTATGACCTTGCGGGGATTGAGGAGAACGGTGGATCGAGAGCCTGTTTGAGCGCCCGCATGACGCTCTCTCAAGGACGGGCACGATGGTGGGTCAAAAGGGTCAAAGCGCAGCGATCGAACGGCTGAAAGTGTACACCGTCGGGCGGCGTTGCCTACCGTGAACCTTAGCTACATAAAGGGTGCAGCGCGCTGGATCAGTTCGTCCAACCCAGGCTCTTTCGGATTGCGTGGCTTTCCGGGGTGGATGATGGAAACCTGGCAGCTCTCGGCCGCTTCCACCAGTTCGCGGTACGTGCCCGCGTTGATATCCGCTATATAAGCCTGTTTGTTGGCGTCGTAGGCGAACATGCGGTTGTTGAGGATCGTGCACTCGTTGCAAGTCGTGCAGCGCGGGGTTTCGATGGAAGGCTCGTCCGAGGGCGCTTCCGGTTCCACCGCTTCGGCTGTGACTGTGGCGGGGGCGGTGGTGGCGGTAGCCGGCGCGGGTGCAGCACCCGCAGCGGGAGCGGCAGCCGTTGGCGCGGGGGCTGCTGGCTTTGCCTCGCGCCACAGCGCCTCGATCTCCTTTTGCTTCGCTTCTTCCCAGGCCCTGCGCTCGCGCGCAAGCAGTTTTTCCGCCTGGGAGCTGTGAATTCCGCCCAGCTCCTGCAGGCTGTGCCACATCTCGCTGCAGCGGTTCGCGGCGAGCATCAGCTTGTCGTGAACGATGGCGCGTTGGAGCCGGTTTTCCTCGTCGACCATCGGCACATAGGGAACTTCATCCGGTGTCATGCCCGTATCTTGCGCAAGGCCCCGGGCAAGCGGAACCATGCTGCCGTTCCAGTCCGCCCGCGGGACCGCCGCGAAGTGCATGGCGTAACGCGGATCACAGGCTATGAAATCAACGAAGGTGAAGGCCAGCTTCTCCTCGATGCGTTGATGCGCCTCGTCCTCGTAGGCGAAGCGCTCCACGGGCCAGTCCTGCTCGGGCTGGGGATTGCCGTCCAGGCTGAAGCGCGCCGCCCAGTCCGGCCCTGCCGACGGATCGTAGGCAAAGGCCGGGAACGCGCGTGATTGCATCGCAGCCGCCGCAGCAAGGTAGGGCGGAAGCCCGTTCGCGCTTCCGGCGGCACCCGAGTAGACGCTGAACAGCGCCGGCCCGGTCTGTGCCATGCCTCTGAAGATGTGCTCCCGCGCCTGGTACAGGTTTGAAGCGCTCGACTGCATCACGAAGACGTCGCTCAAGCCAAGTGCCATGCTCGCGAGGCGCATGCTGCGCAGATTCAGCGAGAAACGCGCGCCGGCGTTCGTGAGCGGCGGCAGCAAATCATCGGTCTGAACCAGGACTTTCACCGGCAAGCCGCTCGCGAGAACGTCGATCAACGTTGTGAGTTCCGAGTCGGGCATCTCGGCTGCCCGCATATACACGAGGTAGTCCGGGAAGAGGCGCACGTCTTTCGGACCGAGCGCGTCTTCATCGAACTGCTCGAAAAGCAGGTCGTGAGCGGGTTCGATGTAGCGACCCTCGATCTCGAGTTCCGCGGTGGCAATGGCCTTGACGAGCTCGATCAGCTCCGGCAGGCGGCTACGGAAAGCCGCCAGCGCGTCGGTGCAGGTCTCGAATACGAATCCGTGCGGTTGCGCGCCGCCCGGCTCGTCGTTGCGGCCGCCCGGTAGCACGAATCGCTGCGACTGCAGAACGGCGAGCACCCGGTTGACGCGCTGGCGCCGGCTTTCGGGCAAGGTGTCCTTGGCGGCGTTTCGCGTGAGCAGGCGTGACATGGCTTCGAAGTCGAAAACTTGCTCGTGCGCCGGCCCGATGGATGACCTCAGGTGCTCGCTGCTTCTTCCCGCTGCGGACCGGGCGAAATCCGCGCTCAGGATGTCCGAGAGCTTGAGAACGAGCCGGTCGATTTCCTCGCGCAGGCTGCGGGCCTTGCGCGCCTGCACAACCTTCCAGGCGTGGACGAAAAGACGCCCGGGCAGCGCTGCGTCACAGTCAATGACCTCGCCGCTTTCCTTGAGGGCGGCCCGGGCCCGGTTGAGGGTCTCGGCAAGCGGGTCGTCGCTCGGCGAAGCCAGGACGCGCGCGGTTTGGTCCCACAACGACAGCAGCGAACCCGCGGCGCCATCCGCAACCCGTTTGCGCATCGCGCCTTCGAGGCGTAGCACGCTGCGCCTCGTTTTCTCACCGTCGAGGCCTTGCGGGGCGACCTGGCGCAGGAGGTCATCGACGATATCTGATATCGAGCGCACCCAGCCCTTCTCGGAAGAATCGGCCGTGAGGACGAGGGGGAAATCGTACCGCAGTTGCGTCAGGTCACGGTATCCAGCCAGGAGGGCGGGGCGCAGGCTGCGCCCTTTGAGCGCTTCCAGCCCTTGGCCGACCCGGTGGCCGGTCAGGTGAAAGGCGAGATGTGCTTTGAACTCCGGTCCCATTTCAGTGGCCGACGCCGGACCTTCCTCGGTGCCTGCAGTGCCAGCGGTGCCGGCGCCTGCGATGACGTCACGTGGCGCGTCGCGTTTCACCGGGCTTTTCCTGCGGCCACACCGTGAATTTGTCGAGCTCCGCCTCGAGCCCCTGCCGGATCCGAACCGGCGTGTTCAGCTCCGAGGAGTGACGAGTCTCCTCGTAGCAGGGAACGTTGGGATTGCGATAGAGGATTCCCACCGGAATCGGATTTTCCGACGAGGCGATTTCCCGCGCCCGATCGAGGTCCGAGGGGTCGTGCACGCGCTGATTCTTGTACGCCTTCCCGAGGCCGGGGCTGATCGTGATGCCGTTCTCGTGCGTGAGCAGCAGGTTCCGGTTCGGATCGTGCAGCCACGGGTCGAGATGCTGCGGCAGGAATTCCGGGCAGCGCTGGATGATGCGAACGAACGAGAATCCCTTGTGGTGGAAAGCGGCCGCGAGGATGTCGTAGACCATTTCCGGGATCCAGTCCACGGCCTGCGCCACGAAGGAGACGTTCTGGACACCGAGGGTCACGGTCAGCGGATTGAGCGCCTCGAGGTAGGCGCCGCGCGGCGTCGTCTTGCTCTTGAGGCCGGCGGGCGAGGTGGGTGACGCCTGCATCTTGGTCAGGCCGTAGATGTGGTTGTCGTGCAGCACCACGGTCATGTTCATGTTGTAGCGGATCGCGTGTATCCAATGAGCGGCACCGATGCTGCAGCAATCACCGTCGCCGGTCGCCACGAAGACCTGCAGGTCGGGCCGCGCGAGCTTGATGCCTTCGGCGATTGGCAGCGCGCGCCCGTGGATGCTGTGGAATCCGTAGGTCTTCATGTAGTGCGGGAAGCGGCTCGAGCAGCCGATCCCGGACACAAAGACGGTTTTCTCGGGCCGCAGCTTCTCGTCGCGGCACAGGCGCTGGACGGCGGCGAGGATCGCATTGTCGCCGCAGCCGTTGCACCAGCGCGGAATGCTGGCCTGATAGCTTTCGAGGTCGTGTTCCTCCTCGTGAACCATCCGCAGCACGCATTCAGTGGCCCGCATCGTCATGTTTTCCGCCTTTCCTTCTCCAGTTTCTCCCGGATCACGCGGTAAATAGTCCCCGGCTTGGTCGGCTGGCCCTTCACTTCGCTCCAGCAGTCGATGTCGATCAGGTAGCGCGCCCGCAGCAGCAACGCCAGCGCCGAGTAACGCCGGTTGGTCTCGTCGATGATCGCGTCCTCCAGGCGGTCGCACCAGTTGGCCTCGATCGTCATGACCTTCCGGAATCGCTGCATGATTTCCTTGATGCCCGCCGGCATCGGCTGGAGGAACGTGAGGTGCATCGAGGACACCTGGTGTCCTTCCTCACGCAGGCGCTCGACGGTCTCCTCGATGGCGCCCTTCGTGCTGCCCCAGCCGATGACGAGAAGGTCGCCGCTGTCGCCGCCGAACACGGGTGGCGTCTTCAGCGTTTTCTGCAGCGCGGCAAGCTTGAGGCTGCGATGACGAATCGCCTCTTCGTTGATCTCGGGGTCGTACGCGACGCGGCTCGCTCTGTCGTGCGCCAGGCCGGTCAGGGTGTGCATGCCGTGAGGCTGGCCCGGCACGAGGCGGCGGGCGAGGCCGGTGACCGGGTCCCAATCGTACGGTTTCGTTCCCTCATCGACGGCGCTCTGGTCTACCGGAGGCGCAAGCCAGGTTTCCGAGAACTCCGGTCGCGGGAACGGTTGCTGCGAGGTGGCGAGATTGGCGTCGGAGAGCACGACGACGACGGTGTTGAACGTCTCGGCAATCTTGCGCGCGGTGATGATCGAGTAGAAGCAGTCCTCGATGGTGGCCGCTGCCATGACGACCTTGGGCGCGTCGCCATGGCTGCCGAAACAGGCGGTGAGCAGATCGCCTTGCTCGGCTTTGGTCGGCTGCCCGGTGCTGGGGCCGCCGCGCTGGACGTTCACGACGACGAGTGGAATCTCGCACATGACCGCCAGTCCGATCGCCTCCTGCTTGAGCGAGTAGCCCGGCCCGGAGGTGATGGTTATCGCGCACTTGCCCGCGTACGACGCACCGATCGCGAAGGCGCAGGCCGCGATCTCGTCCTCAGCCTGGTGGACGATTCCGCCCACGTTCTCGAATACCTCGCTCAGGTAATGCGAGGCCGAGGTCGCGGGCGTAATGGGATACATCGCGCACACTTCCATGCCGGAGGCGAGAACGCCAAGCGCCAGAGCCGTGTTGCCATTGACCACGATCTGCGGCTCCTTGACCGGCGCGGCCGGAATGCGGTACTTGAATTCGAGATTCGCCTCGGCCCAGTCGTGGCCGGCCTCCAGCAGCGTGATATTTGACTTAACAACGCTCTCGTGTTTTTTGCCGAAGGCGAATGCAATCTGCTCGCGCGCCAGCTGCAGGTCCAGGCTGTAGATGCTGCAGAGCATACCGAGCGCGAACATGTTTTTGCCGCGGCGCGGATCGGGCACGTATTTGCGGCACTCGCGCTCCATCGGAATCTCGATCACCTTGTAGCCATCCGCCACGAGGCGAACGTGGGTCTCGGCATAAGAGGCCGCGATCTTCGGGTCGGCGTGCTCGCGCCATGCGCTTTCGAGCAGGATGATGCAGCCCGGCTTGAGCTCTCCGGCGCGCACGCGCCCGATGAGGACCTGCTCGTTGAAGGCGATGACGAGATCCGTCTCGTTGCCGCCGTTCGACACGGGCTTGGAGCCAAGCCGGATGCGATTGCCGCTGGCGCCCTCTATGCTGCGCGCCGGGGGCTGGATCTCCGCCGGGATGATTTCAACGGTCCATACTCCGTTGCCCATTCGCGCAGCGATGGAGCCAAGCGACTGGCCGCAGCGTTGCGCGCCCTCGCCGGAATCGCTCACCACTTCGACGACGTGCTCGGCGAGGGTGACGGCCGTCTTCTGCCGGGCCGCGGGCCGCACGGCTGCCGGTGCCTTGGGGGAGCGGTTCGATGCAAGCGTATTGTTCATGGTTCTCACGTGATGGCTGCCCGGCCTTTCTTGAGTTGTCTGTCTGGTGCTCCTGCCCCTCAACCGATCCGGATGCGCGTGTAGTTGCGTTCCCCGATATCGATCCCGAACAGCTTCCCGTCGCTGCCGGCGCGTTCGGGCAGGTAGACATGGTCGGTGTCACGGATTCCGAGCCAGGCTTTCATGCCGCGCGCAGCGGTGCGGCCGGCGCCCATTGCCTCGATCACGGTCGCTGCGCCGGTGACGATATCGCCGCCGGCGAACACGCCTGCCATGGAGGTGGCGAAATTTCCATCCGCCTCAATATAGCCGCGCCGGTTGAGTTTCAGCTTCGAGGTTTGGCCGATGATGGGGTTCGCATTGGTTCCGATCGCAACGACCACGAGATCGGCCTCGAACTCGAACTCGCTGCCCGCGACGGGAACTGGGCGGCGGCGCCCTGACTCGTCCGGCTCGCCAAGCTCCATGCGGATGCAGCGCATGCCGCGCACGTTGTCCTTGTCGTCGCCAAGGATCTCGATCGGGTTGGTGAGCCAATGGAATTCGATGCCTTCTTCCTCGGCGTGATGGACCTCCTCCGCCCGCGCCGGGCATTCGGCGCGGGTGCGGCGGTAGATGCAGTGCACCTTGCCGGCGCCGAGCCTGAGGCATACCCGCATGGCATCCATGGCCGTGTTGCCGGATCCGATCACGGCAATGCGCTGGCCCAGGGGGATCGGGGTATCGTAGTCGGCGTCCTTGGCGCGCATCAGGTTGCAGCGCGTCAGCAACTCGTTGGCCGAGAGCACACCGTTCAACGAGTCGCCCGGAACGCCGAGGAAGCTCGGGTAACCGGCACCCGTCCCGATGAACACGGCGTCGAAACCCAGCTCATCGATCATCTGCTCGATGGTGAACAGCCGCCCGACCAGGGTGTTGCACTCGAACCGGACGCCAAGCCGCTTCAGGTTCTCGATCTCGGCATCGATCACTTCGTTGGGCAGCCGGAAATCGGGGATGCCGTAGCGCAGCACGCCTCCGGGCAAATGGAAGGCCTCGTAGACCGTGACTTCGCAGCCCGCCTTCGCCATGTCTGCAGCACAGGCCATGCCCGCGGGCCCGGAGCCACGATCCCCACCTTGAAGCCCTTCGGCTCGATGTAGGGGATGCTGGTCCATCCTTCCTGGATGGCCTGATCGCCGACGAAGCGCTCGAGCCGCCCGATCGCCACCGGCTCCAGCGTCTCGCCCACGGGGCAGACACCTTCGCACTGGGTTTCCTGCGGGCAGACGCGGCCGCAGACGGCCGGCAGCAGGTTCGTGTCGCTAATGACATCGTAGGCGCCGCGGAAATCCTTGGCGCTGATCTTCACGATGAAGCCCGGAATGTCGATGCCGACCGGACAACCGGCGATGCAGGCCGGATCCGGGCACAGCAGGCAGCGCTCCGCCTCATGCAACGCATCCTCAATTCGAAAGCCGTGAGCGACTTCGGCAAAGTTCTTGATGCGCTCGGCCGGTACCTGCTCGCGAATCGGTGCACGCTCCTGGGGGATGGTGCGGATCGTCTTTTTCTTTGCCATATCAGATTCGCTAGCGCACGCTTGGAGCGGTCGCGGCTGAGCCGGGAAAATCCCGGCGGCCGGCACCGTATGCGAGCACCTTAGCCACCTTTTACTTCCTCGAAGGGATCGGGCAGGGGCGTGTCGTCGGTTGGGTCGGCGGGTGCTTGCGAGGCACCGGAGCCGACGACGCCGCGCATGCGGCAGTCGTCCGACCAGCGCTCGAGCGCTGCGTGCTCTTCGCTCTTGAAGCGCCGCAGGCGTGCCATCAGGTCGTCGAAGTCGACCTCGTGCCCGTCGAAATCCGGTCCGTCAACGCAGGCAAACCGGATCTGTCCGCCGATCTTGACCCGGCAGCCCCCGCACATGCCGGTACCGTCGACCATGATGGGATTCAAGCTCACGACGGTCTTGATCTTGTGCGGGCGCGTTGCCTCGGCGCAGGCCTTCATCATCACGGGTGGGCCGATAGCCACGAACTCATCGATGTTGGGATGCCCCGCGATGGCGACCTTGATGCCTTTGGTCACGGATCCCATGACGCCCGCCGAACCGTCATCCGTACACAAGATCAGCTCATCACAACATTTCCGGAACTTGTCTTCCCAGAAGATAAGGTCCTTGTTCCGGAAACCGAGGATGCCGATCACGTAGGCGCCGGCTTCCTTGGCTGCCCGCGCCTGGGGAAAGATGGGCGCGACGCCGAGGCCGCCACCGACGAACGCCATTTTTCGGGCATTGCTGATCTCGCTCGGTATGCCCATTGGCCCTACGATGCCGTGGATCGGTGTGCCGACCTGGCAGGTCTGCTGCATCTCGCGGGTCGTCTTGCCGACGGCCTGAATGACCAGCGTGATGGTGCCCTTGGCGCGATCGAAGTCGGCGATAGTCAGAGGGATGCGCTCGCCATGCTCATGCGACATGACGATGACGAACTGGCCCGGCCGGGCCGCTTTCGCCATCAGAGGGTGACGGATTTCAAGCAGATACGTGACGTCCGAGAGGTCCTCCCGGGCCACGATTTCGAATCCAGATCCCTTGCTTGCTTCGAACATTAACCTCGCCCCTCCGTTCGGGCGCCGCCCCGACGTTGCCCAATTCCGGCATTAGGGGAATTTATAGAGAATTTATTAGGTCCTTGCCAGGGGGGGGTTGATCTAGCGCAAGGACTCGCCAGTTTCCAGCCGCAAGGCCATGAACCTTCTGGGATTCCCCTGCTGGCACCGGCGCGAGAGTGTGAGGTCTTTCCGGTCCTGGAAAGAAGCGCGGCTGACAGCCCGCGAGACGGCGGCTTGGCGCCGTCGTTGGGAGGTGCGATCCGGCGGGCTATGCCGGACGCGCCTTTGCGTGCCGGTCAGTTCGAGATCGCGTGATTGGCGAGCTTTTCCAGCGCGCGCACCAGCGCCGAATGGTCCCATTTTGCGCCGCCATCGGCGACACAGGCGTTGAACAGCTCCTGCGCAGTGGCCGTGTTGGGCAGGGACAGCCCCATTGCACGGGCGCCGGAGAGGGCGAGCGAAAGGTCCTTCTGGTGCAGCTCGATGCGGAAGCCCGGATCGAATGTGCGCTTGATCATGCGCTCGCCATGGACTTCGAGTATGCGCGATGCGGCGAAACCACCCATGAGCGCTTGGCGCACCCTGGCGGGGTCCGCGCCTGCCTTGGCCGCGAAGAGCAACGCCTCGCCGACAGCCTCGATGTTGAGGGCAACGATGATCTGGTTCGCAACCTTGCAGGTCTGGCCGTCGCCGTTGCCGCCGACGAGCGTGATGTTCTTGCCCATCAGGTCGAAGAGCGGCTTGACCTTGTTGAACGTCGCGTCGTTGCCTCCCACCATGATGGTGAGCGCGGCGTTTTTCGCGCCGACCTCGCCGCCGGACACCGGCGCGTCCACGTACTCGCAGCCCAGCTCATTGACGCGCTTCGCGAAAGTCTTGGTCTCGATCGGCGAGATCGAGCTCATATCTATGACGGTCTTGCCTCGGGTCAGGCCCTCGGCAACACCGTCATGACCAAAGAGCACTTTTTCGACGTCGGGAGTATCCGGAACCATGACGATCATGATTTCGGATTTCTGCGCTACCTCCTTGGCGTTGGCACAGGCCTTGCCGCCCGCCGCGGTCAGTTCCTGGGGCACGCCGCTGCGCGAGTGAAGGAACAGCGTGTGACCGCCCTTCATGAGATTCGCTGCCATGGGCTTGCCCATGATGCCGAGGCCGATGAATCCGATGTTGCTCATGGTCCACTCCTTGAAGTTGAACTGCAGAAGCGTCGAAGCGCTGAGAGGCCCAAGAATATCAAGAACGGCGCACCTTCGCGCCGGTCCCGGGCGACTCTGGCTGAGCGCGTCCGCCTACAGGTAGGGCTTAACCCAGCCTAAGCCGGCGTCGGTCGTTGTCTTTGGCTTGTACTCGCAGCCGATCCAGCCGGCATAACCGATGCGGTCTATGTGCTCGAAGAGAAAGCCATAGTTGATTTCGCCGGTGCCTGGCTCATTGCGCCCGGGGTTGTCGGCGAGCTGCATGTGGGGAATCAGTTTCAGATTCGCCTCGATGGTGCGGGCGAGATCGCCCTCCATGACCTGCATGTGGTAGATGTCGTACTGCACGTAGAGGTTGTCGGATCCCGCATCCCGGATGATGTCGAGCGCCTGCCGTGTGTAGTTGAGAAAGAAGCCGGGCATATCGCGGGTATTGATGGGCTCCGTCAGCAACTTGATACCCGCCGCCTTCGATTTGCCGGCGGCGAATTTCAGGTTGGAAACGAACGTCTCGCGCAGCTTCTCGGGCGCGACCCCGGCCGGAGCGATACCCGCCAGGCAATTCAACTGCTTGCACCCAAGCGCCATCGCGTATTCGATCGCTTTGCCGACCCCGTCCTGAAACTCCCCCACGCGGTCGGGGTGGCAGCCGATGCCGCGCTCGCCTTTGCCCCAATCGCCGGCAGGGAAGTTGTGCAGGACCTGCGTGAGCTTGTGCCGGTGAAGCTGCTCGGCCAACCGGTTCTTGTCGTGGTCATAGGGGAAGAGATACTCGACGCCGGTGAAGCCGGCTTTCGCCGCGGCGGCGAAGCGCTCCATGAAGTCGAGCTCGTTCCAGAGCATCGTGAGATTGGCGCAGAACTTCGGCATATGCGGCTTCCTCTTTTTCGCGGAAGCCGCATTATAGACGGCCCATGAGGCGCGGCCCGCGCAGCGGTTCTGCGTCGCCGCTATGATATCGTGAGCCCATGACCGAGAGCCCGAAGCATATCGTCGCCATACTGCTCGCTGCCGGCAGCGGATCGCGCTTCGGCGGAGAAAAGCTCCTGCACCCGCTTCCCGACGGTGTGGCGATATCGGCGCATGCCGCGCGCAACCTGCTGGCCGTCGCGCCCGAGGTGGTGGCGGTCGTGCGCTGGGGTGATTTCCCGCTATACGATCTTTTGGAACAGGAGGGCTGCCGCGTAACGGATTTCCAGGGTGCGGCGCAGGGTATGGGTGCAAGCCTCGCGCATGGCATTGCGCAGGCGCGCGATGCCGACGGCTGGGTGGTCGCGCTTGCTGACATGCCGAGCATCAGGCCGGAGACCATCCGGAGCGTCATTGCGGCGCTGGAGGGCGGTGCGCTCATTGCCGCGCCGACCCATGACGGGAAACGTGGGCATCCCGTGGGATTCGGTGCGCCCCTGCGACACGAGCTGCTGGCGCTCAGCGGTGATCAGGGCGCGCGCGCAGTCATAGAGCGCCACCGCGACGAGGTGACGCTCGTCGAGTGCAATGATCCCGGAACGTTAATCGACATCGACCGGCGCGACGACCTTGAGCGCTTGAGGAGCGCGGGCGCTTCACGATGAGGTTGCCTGTCTCGGGCCGGCGCAGCATGCACTGCGTCGGCGATTTTCTTGACGGTCGCGCACCCCGGTGCAAGACTCGCCTGGAACTTGGAACTTGGAACTTGGAACCGCAAATGGTAATGAAGAGATTTGAAGGCACTGACAGCTACATTGCAACCGATGACTTGATGATGGCGGTGAATGCCGCGCTCACGCTTGAGCGGCCGCTGCTCATCAAGGGAGAACCGGGAACCGGAAAGACGATGCTGGCGATCGAGATCGCTCGGGCACTCGAACGTCCGCTCTTCGAGTGGCACATCAAGTCGACCACCAAGGCGCAGCACGGGCTCTACGAGTACGACGCGGTATCGCGCCTGCGCGATTCGCAGCTCGGCGACTCGAAGGTGAACGACATCCGCAACTACATCGTGCAGGGCATGCTGTGGAAGGGCTTTGCCTCGGCTGCGCCGGCAGTCCTGCTGATCGACGAGGTGGACAAGGCCGACATCGAGTTCCCGAACGACCTGCTGCGCGAGCTGGACCGCATGGAGTTCTACGTGTACGAAACACAGGAGCTCATCAGCGCGAAGCACCGTCCGCTGGTAGTGATCACGAGCAATAACGAGAAGGAGCTGCCGGACGCGTTTCTGCGGCGCTGCTTCTTCCACTACATCCGCTTTCCGGACCACGAGACGATGGAGCGTATCGTTCGCGTGCATTACCCGGACATCAAGAAGCGGCTGCTGCAAGAGGCGCTGGAGGCGTTCTTCGAGATCCGCGAAGTGCCGGGTCTCAAGAAGAAACCTTCTACGTCCGAGCTCCTCGACTGGCTGAAGCTGCTCGTGGCCGAGGATATCCCGCCGGAAGTGCTCCACAGCCAGGACCAGCACAGGATCATCCCGCCACTGCACGGCGCGCTGCTCAAGAACGAGCAGGACGTGCACTTGTTTGAGCGCCTGGTATTCATGTCTCGCCGCAAAACGTAAGCAGTGAGCAGTGAGCGGTGAGCGGAGAACTTCCAGATCCCAACGAACCCAATCTGCCGCTTACCGCTTACCGCTTACCGCTTACCGCTTACCGCTTACCGCTTACCGCTTACCGCTTACCGCTTACCGCTTACCGATT